>NZ_JABFAY010000019.1:16180-32794 GCF_017168495.1 Micrococcus sp. KRD096
GCCCGGCTCCGAGCGCACCCCGCCCGCCCGGACGCTCGTCGAGCTCTTCGCCGCCACGGCGCGCGAGCACCCGGACGCGACCGCCCTGGACGACGGCGTCGAGCCGCTGACGTACGCGGAGCTGCGGGAGCGCGTCGACGAGACCGCCCGCCACCTGTGGGCCGCCGGCGTGCGGGCGGGAGACCGGGTCGGCGTGCGGATCGCCTCGGGCACGGCCGCGCTGTACGTCTCGATCCTCGGCGTGCTCGCCGCCGGCGCGGCCTACGTCCCCGTGGACGCGGACGATCCGGAGGAGCGCGCCCGTCTCGTGTTCGGCGAGGCGAAGGTGGCCGGCGTCCTCACCGACGAGCGGGTCTACGCCCCGCACCCCGAGCACACCGTGGACCCGGCCGCCGAGGCCCGCGCCCCCGGGCTCGAGGACGACGCGTGGATCATCTTCACCTCGGGCTCGACGGGCACCCCCAAGGGCGTGGCGGTGAGCCACCGCTCGGCCGCGGCCTTCGTGGACGCCGAGGCGCGGATCTTCCTGGCGGACGATCCGCTCGCCCCGGGCGACCGCGTGCTGGCGGGACTGTCCGTCGCGTTCGACGCCTCGTGCGAGGAGA
Organism: Micrococcus sp. KRD096; assembly: GCF_017168495.1. Lineage (NCBI taxonomy): Bacteria > Bacillati > Actinomycetota > Actinomycetes > Micrococcales > Micrococcaceae > Micrococcus > Micrococcus sp. KRD096. Next base: position 16,786 of record NZ_JABFAY010000019.1, read on the forward strand.
TGTGGCTCGCCTGGCGTCACGGTGCGTGCCTGGTCCCGGCCCCCCGCTCGCTCGTGCGCTCCGGCATGGACCTCGGCCCGTGGCTCGCCGAGCGGCGCATCACCGCCGTGTCCACCGTGCCGACCCTCGCCGCGATGTGGCCCACCGAGGCCATGGACAACGTCCGGCTGCTGATCTTCGGCGGCGAGGCCTGCCCGCCCGAGCTCGCCGCGCGCCTGGCGGAGGACGGCCGCGAGGTCTGGAACACCTACGGCCCCACGGAGGCCACCGTCGTCGCGTGCGCGGCCCCGCTCACGGGTCTCGGCCCGGTCCGCATCGGCCTGCCCCTGGACGGCTGGGACCTGGCCGTCGTCGACCCGCAGACCACGCTGCCCGTGGCCGAGGGCGAGACGGGCGAGCTGATCATCGGCGGCGTCGGCCTGGCCCGCTACCTCGACCCGGCCAAGGACGCCGAGAAGTACGCCCCCATGCCCTCCCTCGGCTGGGAGCGTGCCTACCGCTCCGGTGACCTCGTGGTCTTCGAGCCGGAGGGCCTGCTGTTCGTCGGCCGCGCCGACGACCAGGTGAAGCTCGGCGGCCGCCGCATCGAGCTCGGCGAGGTGGACGCGGCCCTCCAGGCCCTGCCCGGCGTCCACGGCGGCGCCGCGGCCGTGCAGACCACCCCGGCGGGCCACCAGATCCTCGTCGGCTACCTCGTCCCCGCGGACCCCGAGGCCGAGCTCGACCTGCACATGGCCCGCGAGCACCTCGCGGCGGAGCTGCCGGCCGCACTCGTGCCCCGGCTGGCCGTCGTGGACTCCCTGCCCACGAAGACCTCCGGCAAGGTGGACCGCCACGCGCTGCCGTGGCCCCTGCCCGGCGCCGAGGTGGACGAGGACGCGCCCCAGCCGAACGAGGACACCGCCGACGGCTGGGTGCTGCGCCAGTGGGCGGACGTGCTCGGCGCGCCCCCCAAGGACGCCGACACCGACTTCTTCGAGGCCGGCGGCGGCTCGCTCGCCGCTGCCCAGCTCGTGGCCCGCCTGCGCCTGCGCCACCCGGCCGTGACCGTCCAGGACGTCTACCGCAACCCCACCGCCGGGGCCCTCGTGGCCGCCGTCGTGGGCGACGACGGCCCCCGCGGCATCGAGGTGCACGACCGGCACGTCGACCGCACCCGCCACCGCACCCAGTGGGTCCAGACCCTCGTGGGACTGCCCGTGTTCGTCCTGCCCGCCCTGCGCCTGGGCGTGTGGACCGGCCTGGCCCTGAACCTGCTGACGCTCTCCGGGCTCGCGCCCGGGCTGCCCACCGTGCCGTGGTGGGTGCTGATCGTGGCCGGTCTGCTGGTGGTGACCGTGCCCGGCCGCATGCTGCTCACCGCCGCGACGGCCCGGCTGCTGCTGCGCGGCGTGAGCCCCGGGTCCTACCCGCGCGGTGGCCGCGTCCACCTGCGCCTGTGGCTCGCCCAGCAGATCAGCGACCTCGTGGACCCCTACTCGCTGGCCGGCGCCACGTGGGTGCCCGCCTACGCGCGACTGCTGGGCAACCGGATCGGCAAGGACGTGGACATGCACACCGTGCCACCGGTCACCGGCATGCTCACGGTCGAGGAGGGCGCCGCGATCGAGCCTGAGGTGGACCTGTCCGGCTACTGGGTCGACGGCGACGTCGTCCGGCTCGGCGAGGTGCGCATCGGCGCGGACGCCGTCGTGGGCGCCCGCTCCACGCTCCTGCCGGGCGCCCAGGTCGGCGCCGGGGCGCACGTCGAGGCCGGGTCCACCGTCGCCGGGCGGGTGCGCGGCGGCCAGCGCCACGCCGGCTCCCCCGCCGTCAAGGTGGGCAAGGTGAAGTCCCGCGGCCCCGCCGAGGCGCCGCGGGAGACCCCGGGCTGGCGCCTGATGGCGACCGTCCTCTCGACCCTCATCTCCCTCCTTCCGCTCGTCTCCGCCGCCGCGGCGGCCGCGGTGGCCGCGTGGTCGCTGACCTGGTGGCCGCCGGCCCCGGAGGCGGGGCCGCTGGCCGCCGTCGGGACCACCGCGGCGCGCCTGCTGGCCGCAAGCCCCCTGGTGGCCGGCGTCTGGTTCCTGACCCAGATGCTGCTCGTGCTCGTCACCGTGCGCCTGCTCGCGCTCGGCATCACGGAGGGGCACCACCCCGTGCGCTCCCGGGTCGGCTGGCAGGTGTGGGCCACCGAGCGCGTCCTCGACGCCGCCCGCGACCAGCTGTTCCCGATCTACGCCTCCCGCTTCACGCCGACGTGGCTGCGCCTGCTGGGCGCCGAGGTGGGCCGCGGCGTCGAGGCCTCCACCGTGGTGCTCCTGCCCTGCATGACCCGCGTGGGCGACGGCGCGTTCCTCGCCGACGACACGATGGTCTCCTCCTACTCCCTCGACGGCGGGTGGATGCACGTGGCCCCCGCGAAGGTCGGCAAGCGCTCGTTCGTGGGCAACTCCGGCATGGTGCCCGGCGGCCGCACCCTGCGCCGCGACTCGCTCGTGGCGGTGCTGTCCACCACCCCGGCCAAGACCAAGGCGGGCACGTCCTGGATGGGCTCCCCGCCCGTGCGCCTGCGCCGCAACGAGGTCACCGCAGACGCCGCCCTCACCTACGACCCGCCGGCCCGACTCAAGGCCGCCCGCACCGCCTGGGAGCTGCTGCGCGCGATCCCGGTGTGGCTGCACGTGGCCCTGTCCCTCGCCGTCGGCGCGACGCTGGCCGCCCTCATCGCGGTCGGCACGTGGGCGCTGGCCTTCGTCCTGGGCGGCGTCGTCCTGCTCGCGGCCGGCGCGGTCGCGGCGAGCCTGACCGTGCTCGCCAAGCGGGTCTTCGTCGGCCGGATCCGCGCGGGCGAGCACCCGCTGTGGTCCTCGTTCATCTGGCGCAACGAGGTCGCGGACACCTTCACCGAGTTCCTCGCCGCCCCGTGGTTCAGCCGGGCCGCGGCCGGCACCCCCGCCCTGGTCTGGTTCCTGCGCGCGATGGGCGCCCGCATCGGCCACGGCGCCTGGGTCGAGTCCTACTGGCTGCCCGAGGCCGACCTCGTGGAGCTCGGCGACGGCGCCACCGTGAACCGCGGCTGCGTCGTCCAGACCCACCTGTTCCACGACCGCGTGATGTCCCTGGACGCCGTCGTCCTGGAGGACGGCGCCACCCTCGGCCCCCACTCCGTGGTGCTGCCCGCCGCCCGCCTGGGCCGCGGCACCACCGTCGGTGCCGGGTCCCTCGTGATGCGCGGCGAGGAGCTGCCCGCCGGCACGTGGTGGCTCGGCAACCCGGTCTCCCCGTGGCGTCGTCCCGACGGCGACCCCGCCGCCGCGGCCACCCCCTCCCGAGAGGAAGCATGAGCACCGATCCCTACGTCCCGGGCGTCGGCACCGACGCCGCCACCGTCGAGCACATCGCACTGGACCTCGACGTGCGCCTGGCCGCGAACCGGGTCTCCGGCACCGCCGTCCTGCGCGTGCGCCTGACGAAGCAGAGCCGCCGCATCGAGCTGGACCTGTACCGGCTGCGCGTGTCCCGGGTGGACGCCGTCGTCGACGGCCGCGCCGTCGCCTCCTCGTTCACCCAGCCGGGCCGCGCCCCGAGCCGCCTCGTCGTCGACCTGGACGAGAGCCGGCCGGAGGGCACGCTCGTGGAGCTGACCGTGGTCTACGCGGGCACGCCCACGCTGCGGCGCAGCCCGTGGGGCACGATCGGCTGGGAGGAGCTCACGGACGGCGTGCTCGTGGCCGGGCAGCCCCACGGCGCCTCCACGTGGCTGCCGTGCGTGGACTCCCCCACCTCCCGCTCGACGGCGGAGATCACCTTCACCTGCGACGCGGGCTACCTGCCCGTCGCCAACGGCGTGGGCGCGCCCGTGCGCACGCGCGGCTCGCGGGTCACGTGGCGGTGGCGGCTCGACCAGCCCGTGCCCGCCTACCTGCTCAGCGTGCAGATCGGCCGCTACCGGCTCGTGGACGCCGCCCCTCCCGCCGAGGGCCTGCCGCCGCTGCGCCTCGTGGTCTCCCCGCGGACCGAGCAGCGGGCCCTCCGGGCCCTTGCCCCCCAGCCGGCCATGATGGCCACGTTCATCGACGCCTACGGGCCATACCCATTCGAGGACTACACCGCGGTCGTGGCCGACGAGGAGCTCGAGATCCCGCTCGAGGCCGCGAGCATGTCGCTGTTCGGCACCAACCACCTGGACGGCTCGTGGGAGTCCGAGCGGCTGATCGCCCACGAGATGTCCCACCAGTGGTTCGGCAACGCCGTGACCCTGGGCCGCTGGTCCGACCTGTGGCTGCACGAGGGCTTCGCCTGCTGGTCCGAGTGGCTGTGGGCCGAGGCCTCGGGGCGGTCCAGCATCACCTCGATGGCGCGGCGGGCCTGGCAGAAGCTGGCCGCGCACCCGGTGGAGCAGGCGCTGGCCGAGCCCGGGCCGGAGGAGATGTTCGAGGACTGGGTGTACAAGCGCGGCGCGCTCACCGTGGAGGCGCTGCGGCACCTGCTGGGCACGGACCTCTTCGGCTCCATGCTGCGCGCCTGGGTGCGGGAGCACCGGTTCGGCACCGTCGACTCCCTGGGGCTGCGCACGCACGTGCACGCGTGGGCCCCGCACGCCGGGGTGAGCCGAGCGCAGGTGGACGAGCTCTTCGACGCGTGGACGCTGCGGCCCGAGCTGCCGCCGTTCCCGGGCTGAGGCGCCCGCGCGGTCGACTCAGCGGCCCCGCAGCGCCAGCGCCCCGAGGAGACCGCCCGGCAGCCGGTCGGTGAGGTCCACCAGCACGACGTCGGCCGGCACGGTCAGTGCGTCGACGGCGGCGGGGTCGCCCGTGAAGCCGGTGCCGGCGGCCTTCACGAGCGCCTCCTTCCGCGTCCACAGCCGGGCCCGCGCGGCGGGCCTCTCGGGGGCGGGAAGCTCCCGCACCCGGGCGCGCTCCGCCGTCGAGAAGCCCACCCCGCCCAGGCCGTCCTCGTCCGCGAAGGCCGCGGCGTCCGCCCGCTCGACGTCCACCCCGAGGCCGAGCCCGTCGGCGGGCCGTGCCGGCGCCCACCACGCCCCGATCCGAGCCCGGTCCTCAGTGCCGGGCATCCGGACGCGCGTGAACGAGACGAGGGCGACCCGGCCGGGGGGCAGGCCGGTCAGCGCGGGGACGCCGTGCGCGGCCGAGCCGCAGCGCGGGCAGGCGTGCCGGAGCCCGAGCGGCCCCACCGGCACGCCCCAGGCCGCCGTCAGGGCGGTGCGCACCTGACCGAGCAGCGCGGAGACGGCGTCGGCCGCCCCCGCCGAGGCGGGGACGGCCGAGGTCAGGCCCCACGGGCCGGTCGCGACGGACACGGTCAGCGCTGGACCGCCCCGTGCCGCTGCGCCGCGAGCGCGGTGGCCGCGGCGCGGGCCTCGGAGACCTCCTCCGCGGTGAGCGTGCGGTCAGGGGCGCGGAAGCGCAGGGAGAACGCGAGGGACTTCCGCCCCTCCGGCACGCCCGCGCCCCGGTAGACGTCGAACAGCTCGACGGCCTCGAGCAGCTCCCCGGCACCCTCGGCGAGGGTCGCGCGCACGTCCCCGGCCACGACGGCCTCGTCCACCACGAGCGCCACGTCCTGCGTGCTCACGGGGAACGTGGACAGCGGTGCGGCGACCACGATCTCGGGGGCCGCGGCGCACAGCGCGTCCAGGTCCAGCTCCCACACGCTCGTGCGGGCGGGCAGGTCCTCGGCCTCGAGCCACTGCGGGTGCAGCTCGCCGGCGACGCCCACCACCCGGTCCCCGTGCTCGGTCACGACGACGAGCTCGGCCACCCGGCCCGGGTGGAACGCGTGGTGCCGGCCCTGCCGGACGGTCAGCTCGACGCCGAGGACGTCGGCCACGTCGAGGGCCCCGGCGATCGCGTCCTGCCAGTCCACCGGGCGGGGGTCGTGGTCCGGCCCGGGCGCCGAGTCGTGCCCGGCGTACAGACCGGCCACGTGCCACGGCTGAGCGGGGATGCCGGCCTCGAGGTCGGCGAGGACCTCGGCGGAGGGGTGGACCGCGCGCGGGGGGATCGTCGCCGAGCCCAGCTGCGCGCCGGGCAGGAAGACCAGCCCCATCTCGTACAGCGCCAGGTCGCGGAAGCCGCGTCCGAGGTTGCGGCGCGCGGTCTCGACGAGGCCCGGCAGCAGCGACAGGCGCAGGTACCGGTACTGGGAGGCGATCGGATTGGCCAGGGCCACCATCGCCAGGGCCTGGCCCTGCGCGTCCGAGTCCGCCCCGAAACGCCGGTTCTGCTCCTCGGAGACGAACGGGTAGGCCAGCCCCTCGGTGAGTCCCGCGGCCGCGAGCGCGGCCGACACGCGGCGACGCTGGGCCTGGCGGCGGGTGAAGCCGCGGCCCGGCGGGGCCACGGGCACCACGGAGGGGATCGCGTCGTAGCCGCGCAGGCGCGCGACCTCCTCGGCGAGGTCCTCGGGGATGCGCAGGTCCGTGCGCCACGACGGGGCGGTCACGGTCAGCCGCGGGGCGACGTCGGCGGCGGCCTCGGCGACGGCCACCTCGGCGCCCAGGGCGCGCAGCGTCTCCACGACCTCGTCGGTCGTGTACGCCACGCCCACCAGGGCGGAGGGGAAGTCGGCGGCCATCTCGACGACGGCCGGCTGCGGCCGCGTCCCGACGTCGGTGACCCCGGGCTCGGCGGTGCCGCCGGCGAGCTCGACGAGCAGCTGCACGGCCCGCTCGGCCGCCTCGTCGGCGATCTCCCAGTCGACGCCGCGCTCGTTGCGCTTCGACGCCTCCGAGGGCAGGCGGTGCCGGCGCCGCGTACGGGCGATCGACACGGGGTCGAAGTTCGCGGACTCGACCACGATCGTGGTGGTGGCGTCCGTGACCTCGGTGGCGGCCCCGCCCATGACGCCCGCCAGGCCGATGGGGCCGGAGTCGTCCGTGATGAGCAGGTCCTCGGGGTCGAGCTCGCGCTCCTTGCCGTCGAGGGTGGTCAGGGTCTCTCCGGCCCGCGCGCGGCGCACCACGATCTCGCCGGAGAGCGTGTCCGCGTCGTAGAAGTGCAGGGGCTGGCCCAGCTCCCACATCACGTAGTTGGAGATGTCCACCGGCAGGGAGATGGTGCGGATGCCGGCCAGGCGCAGGCGCGCGGCCAGCCACGGCGGGGTCGGACGGGTCGCGTCCACGCCGGAGACCGTGCGGGCGACGAAGCGGGTGGCCCCGGGCTCGCCGTGGATCGGCGCGTCGTCGGCGATCCGGACGGCCGGGCCGGCGTCGTCGGCCGCCGGCGGGTGGACGGCGGCGGCCGGGTCCGTGAAGGGCACGCCGGTGGCGTGCGCATACTCGCGCGCGACGCCGCGCATCGAGAACGCGTAGCCGCGGTCGGGCGTCACGTTGATCTCGGCGGCCTCGCCGTGCAGGTCCAGGACGTCCCGGGCGTCGGTGCCCGGCTCGGGGTCGAGCCCGAGGTCGCCGAGCACGATGATCCCGTCCGTGCCGTCGTCGCCCATGCCCAGCTCCGTGCTGGAGGCGATCATGCCGGCCGAGACGTGGCCGTAGGTCTTACGGGGGCTGATGCGGAAGTCGCCGGGCAGCACCGCGCCGGGCAGGGTCACGACGACCTTGTCCCCGACCTCGAAGTTGTGGGCGCCGCACACGATGCCCTGCACGCCGGAGGGCTCGATGCCCTCGCCGGTGAGCGGCTGGGCGGCGCCCTCGGGCACCACCCGCACGGAGCACCAGTTGATGGTCTTGCCGTTCTTCTGCGGCTCAGGCTCCTTGGAGAGCACCTGCCCGACGACGATCGGGCCCTGCAGCTCGGCGGCCGGACGGTGGATGTCCTCCTCCTCGAGGCCGACGCGGACGAGGTCGGCCATCACGTCCTCGGCACGGTGCTCCGCGGGCACGGGGACGAACTCCCGCAGCCAGTCCAGGGGGATGCGCATGGATCAGACCTCCATTCCGAAGTGCTGGGAGAAGCGGACGTCGCCCTCGATCATGTCGTGCATGTCCGGGACCTCGTTGCGGAACATGAGCGTGCGCTCCACGCCCATGCCGAACGCGAACCCGGAGTACTCCTCCGGGTCCAGGCCCGCGGCGCGCAGCACGTTCGGGTGCACCATGCCGCAGCCGCCCCACTCGATCCAGCGGGGCCCGCCCTTGGCGCCGGGGTGCCAGATGTCCAGCTCGGCGCTGGGCTCGGTGAACGGGAAGAAGTTCGGGCGCAGGCGGATGGCCGCCTCGGCCCCGAACATCTGGCGGGCGAAGTACTCGAGGGTGCCGCGCAGGTGGGCCATGGTCAGGCCCTTGTCCACGGCCAGGCCCTCGAACTGGTGGAACACCGGGGTGTGCGTGGCGTCCAGCTCGTCCGTGCGGAAGGTGCGACCCGGGCACAGCACGTAGGTGGGGGCGCCCCGCTCGAGCAGGGAGCGCATCTGCACCGGGGAGGTGTGGGTGCGCAGCAGCAGGTGGGCCTCGGCCGGGGCCACGAAGAAGGTGTCCTGCATCTCGCGGGCCGGATGGTCCGGCGCGAAGTTGAGGGAGTCGAAGTTGAACCACTCGGACTCGAGCTCGGGGCCCTCCGCGATCTCCCAGCCCATGCCGACGAAGATCTCCGAGACACGGTCCATCGTCAACGAGAGCGGGTGACGGGCGCCGACGCGGCGGCGACGGACCGCGGTGGTCACATCCACCGTCTCCTCGCGCAGGATCCGCGCGGCCTGCTCCGCCTCGAGCACCTCGGTGCGGGCGGCCAGGGCCTTGCCCAGGCGGCCGCGTGCGGCGCCCATGAGCTTGCCGGCCTCCGCCTTGCGCTCCTTGGGCAGGGCGCCGATCGCCTTGTTCGCGAGAGTCAGGGGGGCCCGGTCGCCGGTGTGGGCCAGGCGGGCGGCCTTGAGCTCATCGAGGTCCGCCGCGGCCTCGTACGCGGCGAGCGCGGCCTGCACGGCGGCCTCCACCGCCTCCGCGTCCACGGGGGAGATCTCCGCCACGGGCGCGGTGGGCTCCGCGCCGGTCTCGGGGCTGGGTGTCATCAGGGCAACGACCTTCGCATGGGGGACGGTGGGACGCCCGTCAGTCTAGTGTCCGCCCCGGGCGCGCTCGGCCTAGGCTGAGGCGCATGACCGCCCCGGACTCCCTCGACGGCACCGACCCGCTGCTGCGGGGCGTGGGCCTGGACGCGCAGACCCGCTGCGCCCATTACGCCACGGCGCGGGACGTCGTCGCCCTGCGCTTCGCCTGCTGCCCCGCGTACTGGTCCTGCCACCGCTGCCACGCGGAGCTCACCGACCACCCGGCCGTGCCGGTGCCCGCCGACGACTTCGACCGGCCGCATGTGCTGTGCGGGGTGTGCCGCACCGAGCTGAGCGTGACCGCGTACCTCTCCCTCGAGGCCACCGCCGATCCCGCGTGCCCGGCCTGCGGGGCGCCGTTCAACCCGGGCTGCGCCGCCCATGCCCCGCTCTACTTCGACGTCCCCGCGTCTGGGTCCCCCGCCTGTGGCACCGGACCCACGGCGCGGCCATGACCGCGGCCCCCTCCCGGCCGTCGCCTCCGGCGCACGTGCGGGCGCGCGGGCTGTGGAACCTGGTGAACCTGGCGACGCCGCTGGGGCTGGTGGGCGCCGTCGTCGCCGGCTGCGCGCTGCAGCCCGGGCCGCACGGGCTGGTCGAGGCCCGCGGCTGGACGCACCGGTTCCCGGGCGGGGCCGCGTTCACGGTCGGCGACGTCGTGTTCACCCGCCCCGGCCTGCGCATGACGCCCGCGCTGTGGCGGCACGAGGCCGGCCATGCGGACCAGTACGCCCTCCTGCTGGGTCTGCCCTTCCTGCCGGCGTACGCGCTGGCGGCGGCGTGGTCGACGTGGCGGACCGGGGACCCGGCGTCGCGCAACGTCTTCGAACGACGCGCGGGCCTGGCCCTGGGCGGCTACGTCGAGCGGCCCGTGGTCCGCGGCCTGCGGCGCCGCCGCTGACGGGTCCGGGGGTCAGTGCAGGGTGCCGCCGGGGACATCGAGGTCGGGGCCGCCGGCGAGCGCCGTCAGGGCGGCCTCGGCCACCGCGCGCGCCAGGTCGGCCGCGGGCAGGGCCGGGGTGTCCGGCGTCGGGCGGTGCTCGGTGTCCCACGGCACGTGGATGAAGCCGGCGGCCCGGGCGGTGCCGGGGGCGTCGAGGAGCGAGTACATGACGTGGTTGCACACGAACGCGCCCGCGGACAGGGACGGCTCCGCGGCGACGCCGGCCGCCCGGATCTCGGCGACGGCACGCTTGGCGGGCAGGGTGGCGAACAGGGCCGCGGGGCCGTCGGCGCGCACGGGCCGGTCCACGGGCTGCTCCCCCGCGTTGTCCGGGATCCGGGCGTCCTGCAGGTTCACGGCCACCCGCTCGACCCGGACCGCCGCCGTGCCGCCGGCCAGCCCGACGGCGATCGCCACCTGAGGCTGGACCCGGTCGAGGGCCGCGGTCAGGGCAGGCCCGGCCGCGCCGAACGCGCACGGCAGCTCGACCGCCTCGGCCGTCACACCCCGGTCCGCCAGGATGCCCGCGGCGTCCCGTGCGGCGGCGATCGACGGATTGTGGACGTCCCCGCCGAAGGGCTCGAAGCCCGTGAGCAGGACGCGGGCTACCGGGGCGGGTGCACGGGAGGTCATGGCGACAACGGTAGGCGCGTCTGGGCGTCCGCGCCACGCCCGGACTCGTACGCGCTTGCGAGTCGATTCGAACATGTGTTCTACTTCTGGCCATGCGATGGGAAGCGCAGACCCTGCGGTCCGAGGGCGAAGCCCAGCGGGCGACGGCCGGCACACCGGCCGGCTCCGCCGCCCTGCTGCCGCTCTCGGACCTGCAGCGGAGTGTCACCACCCCGGAGTTCGCGGGCGTCACCTTCCATGAGGTGCTCGCCAAGACCGCACTGAACTCGGTGCCGTCCGCCTCGGCCATGCCGTTCCGCTGGACCGTGAACCCGTACCGCGGCTGCACCCACGCCTGCCGGTACTGCTACGCCCGCAGCACCCACACCTTCCTCGAGCTCGATGCCGGGGCCGACTTCGACCGGCAGATCGTCGTGAAGGTCAACGTCGCCGAGGTGCTGCGCGCCGAGCTCGCCCGCCCCACGTGGGGCCGCGAGGCGGTGGCGTTGGGGACTAACACGGACCCGTACCAGCGGGCCGAGGGCCGCTACGCGCTGATGCCCGGGATCATCCGGGCCCTGGCGGATTCCGGCACCCCGTTCTCCGTGCTGACCAAGGGGACCCTGCTCGCGCGGGATGTGCCCCTGCTGCAGGCGGCCTCGCGCCAGGTGCCCGTGCAGGTCTCGCTGTCCCTGGCGATGCTCGATTCCGCCATCGCCGCCGCGGTCGAGCCGGGCACGCCGTCGCCGACCGCACGCCTGCGCCTGATCGAGCGGCTCGCCGCCGCGGGTGCGGACGTCACCGTCATGGCCATGCCCCTGCTGCCGTGGCTCACGGACGGGGACCGCGAGATCGACGCCCTCATGCGCGCGCTGGTGGACGCCGGGGCGGCGCGCGTCATGCCGGGAGCCCTGCACCTGCGGCCGGGCGCGAAGGAGTGGTACCTGGACTGGATCCGCCGCGAGCACCCGGATCTGTTGGCCGGCTACGAGCAGATGTACGCCCGGTCCGCCTACGCGCCCGAGTCGTACCGTCGCATGCTCACCCGGGTGGCTGGGGAGGCCGCCGCACGGCACGGCCTGGCCCGCGGCGGCGCCCACGGCATCCGGCGTGAGGACGGCCCCACGGCCCGGCGCCGGTCGGCGTCCCGGCCCTCCGCCCCGGCGGCGCAGCCCGCGCTGTTCTGACCCGTCCGCGGGGCGCGGCCGGTCGCGTGCCGGCTCAGCGCCCCGCCGAGAACGCCGTGGCGGCGCCGCGGAGCACCTCGGCCACGATCGGCCGGTCCGCCGGGATCCAGTCCAGGTGCTGCACGCCCGGCCCGGCCAGCGGCAGCCACGCCAGCAGGTCGTGGTCCTGGAGGGCTCGGGGCCTCGCCCCCTCCTCCGCCAGGACGCCCCAGAGCACCCGCATCCGGGCGCCGTTGGCCAGCTCCCACCCGGCGGGCTCCGGCGCCGCCACCTCGGGGCCGAGCCGCACGGCGACCCCGAGCTCCTCCCGGCACTCCCGCAGCAGCGCCTGCTGGATGCCCTCCCCCGGCTCGACCTTGCCCCCGGGGAACTCCCAGAGTCCCCGCAGCGCGGCGGGCGCGCTGCGGCGGGCCGCCAGCAGGCGGGTCGGCGCGGCCGCATCGTCGAGCAGCGCGAGCCCCACGACCAGCCGCGGTCGCGCACCGTCCCGGGGCGACGTCGTCGGGCTGGCAGCGGGCGCGGGGCGAGCGGGTGTGGCGGAGGTCATGAGCCCAGGCTAGCGAGGCCCCCGCCCCCGCAGACCGGAGTCCGTAGGCGCCCACGACCGTTCCCCCCGCGCCCCGCGTCCGACGCGCCCGGACCCGTCCATCCCACCGACCGCGCCGACGGGCCCCGGCGCGCTGCTGGGCGGCCGCCGCGTGCGTCTGCTGCCGGCCATCCTCGCGCTGGCCCTGGGCAGCTTCGCGATCGGCACCACGGAGTTCGCGATGATGGGCCTGCTGCCGCAGGCGGTGGCCGACCTCGGCATCGGTCTCGAGGCCGGCGGCGTGCTCATCTCCATGTACGCGCTGGGCGTCGTGATCGGCGCTCCCCTGCTGGCCGCGTCCTTCGCCCGCGTCGACCGGCGGGTCACGAGCATCGTGCTGATGCTGCTGTTCGTCGTGGGGCACGTGGCCGCGTTCCTCGCCCCGGACATGGGGAGCATGATGGCGGCCCGGTTCGTGTCGGGCCTGCCCCACGGCGCCTACTTCTCCGCGGCCGCCCTGGCCGCGGCGGACCTCGCCGGGCCCGCCCGCCGCGGCCAGGCCGTGGCCTGGGTGATGGCCGGGCTGTCCGTGGCCAACGTGCTGGGCGTGCCGGGCGCGACGGCGCTCGGGCAGGCCGTCGGCTGGCGCTGGATGTTCGTCATCGTGGCGGTCTGCGCGGCCCTGTGCGTCGGGGCGACCGCGTGGCTCGTCCCGTCCGTGCCGGCCCCCGCGGGCGCCTCGGTCGGCCGCGAGCTGCGCGGTCTGGCCTCCGGCCGCCTGTGGGCGACGGTGGCCGTGGGCGTGATCGGCTTCGCCGGCATGTTCGCGCTCTACACCTACATCGCGCCGCTGCTCACGGAGGTCGCGGGCCTCGAGGAACGGTGGGTCCCCGCCGTGCTGGCCCTCTACGGCGTCGGCATGGTGATCGGCACGCTCGTCAGCGGCGCCCTCACGGACCGCGACCCGGTGGGCACCCTGCGCCTGAGCTTCGGGCTCAGCGCGGTCTCGCTGGCCGCCGTCGCGCTGACGGCCTCGTGGGCTCCGGTGATGATCGTGTTCCTCTTCTGCGTGGCCGTCAGCGGCTCCGGGATCGCCCCGTCCCTGCAGGTGCTGCTCGTGGACTCCGCGCCCACCGCACCCCAGCTGGCCGGTTCGCTCAACCACTCCGCGCTGAACATGGCCAACGCGATGGGCGCGTGGGTCGGGGCCGCCGCGATCGGGGCCGGTGCGTCGCTGCGGACCCCGCCGCTGGTCGGCGCGGGCATCGCCCTGGCGGGCCTGGTGCTGGCGTTCCTGCTCGTGCGCCGCGACGTCGCGGCGCGGCCCGGCGTCCAGGCTGACGACGGCGGCTCGCCCCGCTGATCGGCCCGCTCCCGGCCGGGGCGATCCTCGTGCGGCCGGGAAATCCCGAAAAAGCCGGGGCGCCAGAGGTGGCCCCGGACGAAAACCCCTTGCTACGTTCGTTCTCGTACGTCAGATTCGCAACCTGAAAGGAATCACTATCATGGGCTTCATTGGCTGGATCGTTCTCGGCCTCATCGCCGGTGCCATCGCTCGCGCCATCCTCCCCGGACGTCAGGGCGGCGGCTGGCTCGGCGCCCTCCTCACCGGCATTGTCGGTGCTCTCCTCGGCGGCTGGATTGCCTCCCTGGTGTTCAACATCAACGTGAACGAGAAGTTCTTCAGTCTGGGCACCTGGATCTTCGCGATCATCGGTGGTGTCATCGTCGCGGCCGTGTGGCAGGCCATCACCCGCCGCACCGGCACCCGCGCCTGAGCGAGCTGAGCGGCCCGGTTTCGACCCGGGAACGCGCAGAAGGGGCGGGGATCCACTCGGATCCCCGCCCCATCTGCGTCTCCGGACGGCTGGCGCCGCCTCGTGCGCCCCGTCAGCCGGCGCGCCGTGCCCCCGCCATCGCGGACGAGTACAGGCACACCGTGGCGGCGGTCCCCACGTTCAGGGACTCCGCGGCCCCATACAGCGGCACCGCCACCCGGCGGTCCGCCAGCGCGAGCTCGCCGCCGTCCAGGCCCTGGGCCTCGTTGCCGAACAGCCACGCGGTCGGCGCGGCGACCACGCCGGGGGCGAGGGCGTCGAGCCGATCCGAGCCGTAGCCGTCGGCGGCCCACACCTGCAGGCCTGCGGCCCGGGCGGCGGCCGCGGCCGCCTCTGCGGGGACGGCGGTGACCACGGGCAGGTGGAACAGAGACCCGGCGGTGGACCGGACCACCTTGGGGTTGAACGGGTCGACGGAGCCCGGCGTGAGGACCACCGCGTCCGCCCCGGCCGCGTCCGCGGCTCGGATGACCGTGCCGGCGTTCCCCGGGTCCTGCACGCGGCACAGCACGGCGGCCAGGCGCGCCTCCCCGAGGACCGCTTCGACGGCCTGCGGCTCCGGCATCCGCGCCACGGCGACGATGTCCTGCCCCGTCACGGCGTCGGCCATGGCGGTGAGCACCTCGTCGCTGGCCTGGCGCACCAGGACGCACTCACCACCCGGCGTCGGGCGGTCCCGGACGCGCGCCACGAGCTCGGCCAGCGCGGGGTCCCGGTCCACGAGTCCGACGGACATGTACACCTGGGTCAGCACCCGCCCCGCGCGCCACTGCCCCGCGGCGGCCGCCGGCCCCTCCCCCAGGTGGGCGCGCAACGCCTCGCGGCAGGCCTGCGGCCCCTCGACGAGGAACGTGCCCGTCCGGCGTCGGGCGGAGCGGCCCGCCAGGGCTGCCACCGCGCGCACGCGCTCGGCGCGGGGATGGGTCATCGGCTCGGCGTGCGGGGTCATGGGGTCTTTCTGGTCGGGGCTCAGCTGCGGATGCGCAGACGCCGACGGGGCGGGCCTCGGTGGAGGACCCGCCCCGTCGGCGGTGGTGTTCACGCCTGGGACGTGGTGGTGGGGGCCCTCAAGGCCCCGGAGCCGGCTCAGCGGGAGGCAGCGGGGGCGTTCACGTCCGCGGGCAGCGCCTCGCGGGCGGTCTTCACCAGCACGGCGAAGGTCGCGGCGTCGGAGACGGCGATCTCGGCCAGCATGCGGCGGTCCACCTCGACGCCGGCCAGCTTGAGGCCCTGCATGAAGCGGTTGTAGGTCATGCCGTTGGCGCGGGCGGCCGCGTTGATGCGGGTGATCCACAGGCGACGGAAGTCACCCTTGCGCTTGTGGCGATGCTGGTAGTTGTAGGTGAACGAGTGGAGCATCTGCTCCTTCGCCTTGCGGTACAGGCGAGACCGCTGGCCGCGGTAGCCGGAGGCGCGCTCCAGCATGGTCCGACGCTTCTTGTGGGCGTTCACTGCCCGCTTCACACGTGCCACGTGCGTACTCCAATCTGTGTGGTCCCCGGGGCGCGCACTGGCGCGTCACGGCCGAGGAGGAAGGGGTTCCGGCGAGGCCGGAGGGGGGTGTCAGATGCCGAGCATCCGCTTGATCTGCTTGATGCTGCCCTTGGAGACGAGCTGGTCGCCCTTGAGACGGCGGGTCAGGCGCGAGGACTTGTGCTCCAGGTAGTGGCGGCGGTTCGCCTGCTGGCGCATGATCTTGCCGGAGCCGGTCACGCGGAAGCGCTTCTTGGCACCGCTGTGGGTCTTCATCTTCGGCATGGCTGCCGTTCTCCTTCACTCATCGCTGCCGTGCGCGGCGCGCACGGCAGTGCTGGTCACCCCGGTCCGTCCGGACCGGGCTGGTCTGTGGCGACCCCGGGGGGTCAGGCCCGAGGACCGGGCTTGGGGGCACCGC
>NZ_JABFAY010000019.1:32894-35262 GCF_017168495.1 Micrococcus sp. KRD096
GCCACCGGCAGGCCCCGGCCGGGGCGGGGCGGGACCGTCGTCGCGTCGGCGCCCGACAACTCGGACGGGGCGACGGGGTCGGGGCGGCGGGACTGTGCCATGGGGCCTCTCCTGCGGGACGGCTGCGGGGACGGACGTGTCCCCCACCGTACGCCGGGCGGTGCGCGGGCCAGGTCCGCGGCGACGCGCCGCCCCGGGCATGGGTGTGACCAAGGACTCACTGGGAGGTGCGGTGATGCACCTCATTCACCTCTTGTTCACTCGTGAGGGCCGTGCGAGGATGGCACGCGAAAGATTTCCGGGGGCCGCGTTCGTACGAAAGCGGTCCCCGTTGCAATGACCAGGGTCGCCCTCCGTATCGGTCGTGCCGCGCGTCGTCCGCGCAGGCCCCCGCGCCCGCCGCCGGCGGAGGCCGTGACCACCGGCGCCCGCGGGCTCCGGCTCTTCCGACAGAAAGTGAGCGGACCGATGGATTGGCGCAGTAAAGCAGCGTGCCTGGACAAGGACCCGGAGCTGTTCTTCCCCGTGGGCAACACCGGCCCCGCCCTCCTGCAGATCGAGGAGGCCAAGGCGGTGTGCCGTTCGTGTGAGGTCGTGGACACGTGCCTGAAGTGGGCCATGGAGTCCGGCCAGGACTCGGGCGTCTGGGGCGGCATGAGCGAGGACGAGCGGCGCGCCATGAAGCGCCGCGCGGCGCGCGCCCGCCGCGCCTCCTGACCCACCCGGACCACCGGCCCCGTCGACCTCGTCGACGGGGCCGTCGTCATGCCCGGCCGGGCTCACGTCAGGGGCAGTCGCAGCACGACGCGCGTGCCGCCGTCGTCGGACCGCTCCCAGCGCAGGGTGCCGCGCAGGTCCCCCTCCACGAGCGAGTGCACGATGCGCAGGCCGAGCCCCGATCCCTCGCCCGCGCGGGGAGACTCCCCCGGCACCCATCCGTCGGGGGCGGCGGGGCCGCCGTCCGTCACGGACACGACCAGCACCGTTCCCGCGGGGGTCGACTCGCGGTCGGCGTGCAGGCCCACGCAGCCACCGCCCGGCGCCGTGCCGTGCTCGACGGCGTTGGCCGCCAGCTCATTGAGCACCAGCGCCAGCGGCGTGGTCACGTGGGAGGGCAGTTCACCGAACTCGCCCGTGACCGCGACCTGCAGCGGCCGCCCGTCCCCGGCCACCTCGACGGCCAGGCGGAACTGCCGCTGCAGCAGACCGTCCACGGGGACCTGGTCCTCGATCTCCTCGCTCAGCGTCTGGTGGACGAGGGCGATCGTGTCCACCCGCTGCATCGCCTGACGCAGCGCACGCTCCGCCTCGGGCGAGGACGTGCGCCGCGCCTGCATGCGCAGCAGCGATCCCACGGTCTGCAGGTTGTTCTTGACGCGGTGGTGGATCTCGCGGATGGTCGCGTCCTTGGTGAGCAGACGCTGCTCCTGGCGGCGCAGCTCGGTCACGTCGCGCAGCAGCAGCAGCGCCCCCTGCCAGCCGTCCGGACCGAGCAGGGGGACGGAGCGCACCGTGAGGGACGCCCCGCCGGACTGCACCTCCCGCCGTCCGGCACGCAGGCCGGTGAGCACCGCCCACGTCCCCTCGTCGGTGGGAACGCGGGCGGCCTCGGTGCTGGCCAGCACGTCGGTGAGCCGGTGCCCCTCGAGGGTCGAGGCGATGCCCAGCCGGCGCAGGGCGGAGACCGCGTTGGGACTGGTGAACTCGGCGACCGAGTCCGGCCCGAGCACGACGAGGCCGTCCCCCACCCGCGGCGTGCCGCCCGCCCAGAGGCCGGAGGGCTCCTCGGGCGCCGGCCAGCGGCCGTGCTGCATCATGTCCAGCAGGGTGCTGGCCGTCCGGCTGTAGTTCTCCTCGATCACCGAGCGCGCCGGCCGGCCGTTCGGGTCCGCGTGCGCGGAGACGACCGCGATGACCCTCCCGGCGCGGACCACCGGCCACAGACGCACCTGCAGCGTGCCTCCCGGGGCCTCGACGGGGCCGGCCCCCTCGGCCCGCTCCCCGCCATGCCACGTCTGCCCGACGACGGCCCGCAGGTCCGCGCGGGCGCGCGAGCCCACGATGTCGCGGTGGAAGAGGGTGGGAGCGGTGAAGGGCCGGACCTGGGCGAGCGCGACGAACCCTCCGGCCTCGTCGCGGCGGGGCACGGGGCACCAGAGCACGAGGTCCGCGAGCGCCAGGTCTGCCACGAGCTGCCAGTCCCCCACGAGCCGCTGCAGCCAGGCGCGGTCCTCGTCTCCGATGTCCGGGTGCGACGTCAGGGGGTCCTGCGCGAGCGAACTGACCATGGGATCAGGGTACGGCGACGTGCCGGGCGGCCCGGGTCCGTGGCGTCGCGGGCGGCGTCGGACGACACGGCGGCGATGGT
>NZ_JABFAY010000019.1:35362-49838 GCF_017168495.1 Micrococcus sp. KRD096
GCGGCGGACCGCGGCTTCGGCGTGGCAGCCGGCGCAGCCGAGGACTGCGGCTTCGGCGTCGCGGCCGGCTTCGGGGCCGATGCGGGCGTGGCGCTGGAGGCCGGCTTCGCAGCCGGGGCGGCCGCGGCCGGGCGGGGAGCCGCCGGGGCCGGGGTCTTCGGCGCCTGCGTCGTCTCGGCCGGGGCCGCGGAGGCGTTCTCCTGCGTCCGGGCGGCCATGGCCTTCAGCTGCTCGGGGAACGCATCCCCGACCGAATTCCGCACCGGGGCGGAGTCGGACGCCGCCTTCTGCGCGGCGCGCTCCTTGGCCTCGCGGGCGGCCTGGTCGCGACGCGAACCGCCGCCCTGACGCTCGCGGTGGCTCTCGGCCGAGTTCTTGCGCTGGTCCGCCCGCGCATCGGCCTTGGTGCGCAGCGGGCCGACCACCATCACCATGTTGCGGCCGTCCTGGCGCGGCTGCGATTCGACGGTGCCCAGCTCGGCGACGTCCTCGGCGAACTGCTGCAGCAGCTTGATGCCGAGTTCGGGACGCTGCTGCTCACGGCCGCGGAACTGGATGATGGCCTTGACCTTGTCGCCCTGGCTCAGGAACTTCTTGGCGTGGCCGGTCTTGGTCTCGTAGTCGTGCTTGTCGATCTTCAGGCGGAAGCGGACCTCCTTGAG
This sequence comes from Micrococcus sp. KRD096, assembly GCF_017168495.1. NCBI lineage: Bacteria > Bacillati > Actinomycetota > Actinomycetes > Micrococcales > Micrococcaceae > Micrococcus > Micrococcus sp. KRD096. The sequence goes on from NZ_JABFAY010000019.1 coordinate 36,025, forward strand.
GACCGTGTTCACCTGGTTCTTGCGCGACTCACGGGCCTTCACCGCGGCCTCGTACTTGTACTTGCCGAAATCCATCAGCTTGCACACCGGAGGCTTGGCCGTGGGGGCCACCTCCACGAGATCCAGGTCCGCCTCGGCGGCGAGCCGGAGGGCGTCCTCGACGCGGACGATGCCGACCTGTTCGCCGTTCGGGCCGACCAGGCGGACTTCCGGAACGCGGATACGCTCGTTGATGCGGGGATCGCTGATGGTGGTACTCCTCTGTGTGAGACGACGGGTGACCCCGCGCCCACCGGAGGGGCCCTCGGAAACGAGGAAGGCCTCCCCTGCGCGGACGCAGACGGAGGCCTCGACACGATCCCGTCGGACGGGACCCTCGGTGCGGGCTGCGCGCCACGACGCGGCGGTCCCGACCGGCGACCCGGCAACTCGGCCCGGGGCGAACCGGACATCCTGCTGACGCGGGTGGGAGAGAGGCCTCCACTTTGCTGCTCCTGGCCCGTGCATGCCCGCCCCGGGGTCACCGGATGACGAGGTCTTGCGCGGACCACGAGTGGTCTATGGGAAGCTTACCACCATGACAGACGAACGTCAGGCCCAGGACGCCACCCCCATGGACGCCCCCGCCGAGATCCGCGACATCCACGAGGTCCCCGCCGTCGAGGTCATCACGACCACCGCCGTGCACCTGATGACCGCCGCCGCCGTCAAGTGCGGCCTGGCCGACTCCCCCGACGCCCGCGAGCTCATCGATCTCGACGAGGCCCGCAAGCTCATCACGGCCCTCGCCGGGCTGGTCACGGCCGCGGCCCCCGAGATCGGCAGCCAGCACGCCGGCCCGCTGCGCGACGGCCTGCGCTCGCTGCAGCTGGCGTTCCGTGAGGCCTCCCCGTTCCCGGACGCCCCGGGCAAGGGCCCCGGCGAGAAGTTCACCGGCCCGGTGAACTGACCACGCCCCCCGATGACGACGACGGCGCGCCCCCGACCGGGGGCGCGCCGTCGTCGTCGGAGCCGGGCTCAGGCGTCCGTCGAGGCCTCCGGGGCGGGGGTGAGATGCCGGGTGACCGGCGTCGTGAAGAGGGTGAGCAGCGCGACGCCGGAGACCGCGAGCAGCGGCCCACCCAGAGCGGCGGCGTCCACGCTGAAGAGCCATGACGACAGGAGCACACCGAAGAGCTGGATCGCGACGACGGCGCCGCGGCTCCACGCCCGACCGCGCAGCAGGGCGACGGCGGTCGCAAGGATCCACAGGGTGAGCAGCGCGTAGATGACGACCAGCATCACGCGGGCGCCGGCCGGGAGCACCCCGTCCGCCGCATGCACCACCGCGTCCACGGCGAGCCAGAGGAGCGCGCCCGCCTCGAGCACGAGCGCCGCGGCGACCACGAGGACGGCCCCCCCGCACCGCGTCCGCCCGGCGCACCGCCGACACCCTCCTCCACGGACCCGCCCACAGCCCCGCGGTCCTGCCCCGCGGTGAGGAGATCGCCCGGCGGGCCCGCACCGAACAGGGGCGCGAGGAGCTGCGCCGCGTCCGCTCGCTCGCCGCCGTGATCGCCGTCGCCTGCGTCGAGGTCGAGACGGGCCGCCGTGCCCTGCGGGACCTCTCCGCCTGGCTCTCGCCCGAGGTCCTGGACAAGTTGACCCGTCGCATGGAGCTGCTGGGCGCCGTCGCGCCGACCGGGCCCGGTCGACGGCCCTCCGCGGCCGTCCCGCCCCGGACGCCCGCGTCCGCACCCCGCCCGGTGGGTGCCCGCGTGTGCGAGGTCGCGCCCGGCCGGGTGGAGGCCAGCGCGACGGTGCTGTGGGAGGGCCGGGCCCGGGCCTTCGCGCTCCGACTCGAGCGGCGGCTCAGCCGGTGGAAGGTGACGTCGGTCGAGATCGGCTGAGCCGGATCGCCCCGTCGGACTGACGATCGAGGGCCCGGAGACCTGGAGGTCTGCGGGCCCTCGTGCTGCGTCGTGGCGGGATGCCGGTCAGCCGCGGCGGCCGCGGCGCTCCGCCTGACGGCGGGAGCGGCGGTTCGTGCCCGCCGCGACCGTGGCGCCGGAGTCCGTGCCGCTGCGGGTGACCGCGCTCTGCCCGTCCTCGGACGGACCGGTGAAACGCAGCTGCGCAGGCTGCTGCGGGGCGTCGATGCCCTCCACCGAGATCTGCGGGGCCATCGTCACGGCGCGGGCATCCTTGACGCCGGGCAGCGACGTCGGCGCGGGGGCCGCACTGATCTGCGCCTGGAACAGCGTGCGCACGGCGTCCTCACGGATGGCGGCGAGCATGTTCTGGAACATCGTGTAGCCCTCGCGCTGGTACTCCACGAGGGGCTCGCGCTGGGCCATCGCGCGCAGCCCGATGCCCTCCTTGAGGTAGTCCATCTCGTAGAGATGCTCCTGCCAGTGGCGCCCGATGGTGGCGAGCACCACGCGACGCTCCGCCTCCCGCAGCGCCTCGGATCCCACCTGCGCCTCCCGGTCCTCGTACGCCAGGAGCGCATCGGAGACGAGTTCGCGCTTCAGGACCTCGGCCGTGAGCCGGCCCCGGCCGCCGACCTCGTCGAGGACGTCCTCCTGCGAGACTCCCACGGGGTAGATCTCTGCCAGGTCCCGCCACAGCTGGTCGAGGTCCCAATCGGTGGCCTGGCCCTCCTCGGTGGCCGCGTCCACGATGTTCCCGACGGCGTCCTCCACGAAGCGGCGCACCCGGTCCTGCAGGTCCTCCCCCTCGAGGATCGAACGGCGGTCCGTGTAGATGGCCTCGCGCTGGCGGTTCAACACGTCGTCGTACTTGAGCACGTTCTTGCGCTGCTCAGCGTTGCGCCCCTCGACCTGCGCCTGCGCATTCTGGATCGCCTTCGAGACGAAGCCGAACTCGAGCGCCATGTCGTCCGGGATCGACGGGCTGTTCATGATCCGCTGGGCCACGCCCGGGTTGAAGTTGCGCATGAGCTCGTCCGTGAGGGAGAGGTAGAACCGGGACTCGCCCGGGTCGCCCTGACGGCCGGAACGACCGCGCAGCTGGTTGTCGATGCGGCGCGAGTCGTGGCGCTCGGTGCCCACCACGTACAGGCCGCCGGCCTCGATGACCGCGCGGTGCGCGTCCTCCACGGCGGCCTCGGCCTCCGCCAGCACCTCGGGCCAGCGGGCCTCGTACGCCTCCGGGTCCTCGGCGGCGTCGAGGCCCAGTTCCTGCATGCGGGCCACCGCCGTGAACTCGGCGTTGCCGCCGAGCATGATGTCGGTGCCGCGGCCGGCCATGTTGGTGGCCACGGTGACGGCGCCCGGGCGGCCCGCCTGCGCCACGATGGCGGCCTCGCGGGCGTGGTTCTTCGCGTTCAGGACCTCGTGGCGGATGCCGCGCTTGGCCAGCAGCGTGGAGAGGTACTCGGACTTCTCCACGGAGGTGGTGCCCACCAGGACCGGCTGGCCCTTCGCGTGCCGCTCGGCGATGTCGTCGACGACGGCGTCGAACTTGACCTTCTCGTTCTTGTACACCACGTCGTTGCGGTCCACACGCTGTGGCTCCCGGTTCGGCGGGATCACGACGACGCCGAGGCCGTAGGTCGACGTGAACTCGGCGGCCTCCGTCTCGGCGGTGCCCGTCATGCCGGCGAGCTTCTCGTAGCCGCGGAAGTAGTTCTGCAGGGTCACCGTGGCCAGCGTCTGGTTCTCGGGCTTGACCTCCACGCCCTCCTTGGCCTCGATGGCCTGGTGGAGCCCCTCGTTGTAGCGGCGTCCCTTGAGCACGCGGCCCGTGTGCTCGTCGACGATCTGCACCTCGCCGTCGAGGACCACGTAGTCCTTGTCCCGCTTGAACAGCTCCTTGGCCTTGACCGCGTTGTTCAGGAACTGGATGAGCGTGGTGTTCTGCGTCTCGTACAGGTTCGTGATGCCGAGGTGGTCCTCGACCTTCTCGATGCCGGGGCCGAGGATGCCGACGGTGCGCTTCTTGTGGTCCACCTCGTAGTCCGTGTTCGCCTCGAGGCGGCGCACCAGCCGGGCGAACTCGCCGTACCACCGGTTGGCCTCGCCCTGGGCGGGGCCGGAGATGATCAGCGGGGTGCGGGCCTCGTCGATGAGGATCGAGTCCACCTCGTCGACGATCGCGTAGTGGTGCTCACGCTGCACGAGCTCGTCGAGGGACCAGGCCATGTTGTCGCGGAGGAAGTCGAAGCCGAACTCGTTGTTCGTGCCGTAGGTGATGTCCGCGGCGTACTGCTCGCGCCGTACGGCCGGGGTCTGGCCCGCCACGATGACGCCCGTCTGCATGCCGAGGAAGCGGAACACGCGGCCCATGAGGTCGGCCTGGTAGGAGGCGAGGAAGTCGTTGACCGTCACCACGTGCACGCCCCTGCCGGACAGCGCGTTGAGGTAGGCCGGAGCGGTGGCCACGAGGGTCTTGCCCTCGCCGGTCTTCATCTCCGCGATGTTGCCCTGGTGCAGCGCGATGCCGCCGAGCAGCTGGACGTCGTAGTGCCGCTGGCCGAGCGTGCGTCCCGCGGCCTCCCGGACCGCGGCGAACGCCTCCGGCAGGAGCAGGTCCAACGACTCGCCGTCCGCATGCCGGGCCCGGAGCGTGTCCGTCTCGGCACGCAGCTCCGCGTCGCTGAGCGCCCGGAAGTCGTCCTCGAGGAGGTTCACGGCGTCCACCGTGGCCTGCATGCGCTTGAGGACGCGGTTGTCCGAGATCTTCAGGACGCGGTCGATGATCGAAGGCACTGGTTCTCTGCTCCCTTGCGGTGTGGCCGGGGCGGGACGGGATGCCCCTCGCGCGCGGCCGTGGCGCGGTCTCCGGGACAGTGTACGGGCCGAGTCCGGACGGGCCGCGGCGCCCGTCCCGGAGGGGAGGGGCGTCGCGGCGTCAGCAGGTCGTGGTCGACGTCGGCGGGGCGGTCAGTCCTCCCGCGTCTGGTATGCCTGCTCCCCCTCGGAGGCGGAGACGTGATCCTGAGGGAGGGACTCGTCCAGGCGGATCACGCCGTAGCTCCAGCCTCGGCGGCGGTAGACGACGGAGGGCACGCCGGTCTCGGCGTTCTGGAAGAGGTAGAAGTCGTGGCCGACCAGCTCCATCGCGTCCACGGCGTCGTCCACGCTCATGGGGGTCGCGGGGAACGCCTTCTGGCGGATGCGCACCGGGGTGCCCGCCTCGGGGGCGTCCTGCGCGGAGGCGTCCTCCGCGGCCAGCGCGGCGCCCGACGGCGGCAGCGGTGGCACGAAGCCGACCTCGCCCGCGCCGCGGGAGGCGCCGAGCTTGCCGCGGCGACGGTCCTTGCGCCGGTCGCGCAGGCGCCGCAGGCGCTCGGTCAGTCGGGCGGCGGCTTTGTCGAAGGCTGCCAGCTCGTCGTCCGCGGCGGCCTCAGCCCGCACGACGTCCCGCGGGCCGCGGACCGTCAGTTCCACGCGGACCGCCTCGTCCGAGTGCTTGTGGTGGGATTCCTTCGTCACGCGGACCTCGAGCGTGTCGGCGCCCTCGGCGAGCCGCTGGAGGCGCTCGGTGCGCTCGACGACGTGGTCGCGGAAGCTCTCCGAGAGGCTGATGTTGCGGGCGATGTAGCTGACATCCATGGTCATGGCGTCCTCCTGGTCCGACTCTCACGGGTCCGGCCTCGGGAGGGGAGGTGCGCCTCGGTGTCGCGTCCGCAGGGCGGCGGCGGGTCCGAGGGGGCGACCTCCTTCCAGCCGTCGGCAGGACGGGAACCGTAGGGGCGATTCCGTGCCGTTCACCCTACCCGGGGGCCTGGCCGGGGGCCAGGCTCGGCGGGGTCCCGCGGCGGGGCCACGGCCGCGAGCACGACGGCCCCGACGGGGTGCCCGCCGGCGCGGCGCACCGCCTCCGCGAGCGCGGCGAGGGTGGCACCGGTGGTGAGGACGTCGTCCACGAGCAGGACGGGCGCGCCGGCCGGCAGCCGCCCGGCGACGACGCGCCAGTCCCGGGCCCGCCGGCGGCGCTGGCCCGCCCCGGCGCCCGCGTGGGACGGGCCGCCGCCCCGGAGCGTGCTGGCGCGGGGCAGCAGGCGAGCACGGACGGCGTCGAAGACCAGCCACGGCGCCGGCAGCGCCCGGGTGAGCTCGGCGAGCGGGTCGTAGCCGCGCCGTCGGAATCCGACCGCGCCGCCCGGGACCGGGACGAGCAGGGCGTGCCGCGCCCCGGGCAGGTCCGGCTCGAGACGCGCCGCGGCGACGGCCCGGCAGAGGGCCTCGCCCAGCACGCCGCGCAGGTGCAGCGCGTGATGGTCCTTGAACGCGAGCACGGCGGCCGCCAGCGGGTCTGCGTAGCGCCCGGCCGCCATCACCGGCAGCGGAGCGCCGCCGGGGCCCAAGGGTAAGGCCGGGGCGTCCTGCTCCGCCCGGAAGGGCCGGGACAGGACGGCGGTCAGTCCCTCCGCGCAGGCCGGGCAGAGCCGGTGACCCGGCGCGGCGCACACCGCGCACTCGGCGGGCAGGACCAGGTCGGCCAGGGCCCGACCGAGGGTGCCGAACACCGACGGCGGGGACGGGGAGGACGGCGGGGAACGCATGCAACGAGTCCACCGCACGCCGCCGCCGTCCGGGCGCCGGGGCGAGCCGCTGTGCGGGCCGGGGCGGCTGTGCAGGAGTGGACGACGGGGCGGCGGGCGCGGGCTCGGCTCAGTCCGGGAACGAGAGGTCGCGCACCCCGCGGTCGAGCTCCTGCGCCCGCCACGAGGAGCCCACCAGCAGGAACACGAGCTCCTCCGTCTCCGCGTAGTAGGCGCCGTCGTCGCCGGCGGAGATCCCCCGCAGGCCGCCCAGTGGGTTGAGCTCCCGGACGGTGCCATCGACCGAGACGATCCGCGGCACCACGCGCTCGTCCGGCTTCTCGGCGTACGCCGAGACGAGCAGGTTCGTGCCTCCGGCCCACTCCACCGAGTCCTCCGACCCGGAGGAGGGCAGCAGGATCGGCTCGGTCAGGGCGTTCGGCACCCCGTCCGAACCGCGCACGACGCCGGACACGCGCAGGGTGGTCCGCTGGCCGTCGTCGACGAGCATCGCGGCCCGGGCCCCGCTCCGGGCCAACCGCAGGTCGACGATCCGCTCGCCGGGGCGCAGCCAGGTGGCCGTCACGATGCGCTCCTGCCCGCCGGGCTGGGCCGGGACGGCGCGGATCCGCGAGGTCGTGCCCCGGTCGGCCGCCCACACCCAGCCCAGGAGGTCCAGCGACGGGACGGTAAGCCCGGTGCCGCGCAGCGCCTCCCGCAGGGAGCCGTCCGTGCCGGCGACGTGGACCGCCGTCCGGTCACGGGTGACGAACGCGAATCGGCTGCGGTCGCCGGACATCGTCGGGCGGACCGGATCGAGCGCGGTGACGTCCGGGGCGCCGCCCACCGGCGTGACGCTGCTCCCCCGCACGTACACGAGTCCGCCCGTCGCCGCGTCGATGCCCACCTGGACCGATCCGACGGCGGGGTCGGTCTGGACCGGGGCGGGGCCGTCGTCTCCCGACGTGGACAGCTGGGCACCGGCGACGGTCACCTCGACCTCCTTGACCGACTGGAGGCCCCTCAGGGTCAGCTTCAGCTGCTCCCGCATGCGGTGCCGCCGCTCGGCGTCGGCCCCCTCGGCGGCCGCCTGGGTGAGGTCGACGTGGGCCACGCCGTCGTCGTCGACGGGCACCGTGGGCGCGGCCAGGTCGGTGCCGGTGCGCAGCGGGAAGGCCGTCTCCACCGCCCCGGCCAGATACGGTGCCGGCCCGCGCAGCAGCGCTCGCGTCACCGCGGTCACGGTGGTGCCCTGATTGACGAACCACCGCACGTCCGGCACGATATAGCGCTTCGCGGTGTCGTAGAAGGCGAGCTCGTGCGGCGCGAACAGCTGTCCGAACTGCGCCTGGGAGAGCAGCGTGCCGTTCTCCGTGGACGTGATCCGCATGCCCTGGGGCCGTTCCTGCACCGTGACCGCCCAGGCCCGTGTGGTCCCCGGCGGCGCGACGGTCCGCAGGCCGTACTCGTCGATCTCCGAGTCGACCTCGACCTGGACCTGATAGTCCCCGTCGCCGTCGCCCCGGGTGATGCGCGGCTCCGCCGAGTACACGAGGGTGCGCTGCCCGGGCGTCCACTGGGTGGCCGCGGGGCCGTCGAGGAACTCGCGCGCCACCGCGTAGTCGTCCTGCGGGCTCGTGCCCGCGAGCAGGAAGCCCCGGATGGCCTCCTCCGCCGTGTCCGACTCGGCGGGTCCCGGCGGATGGAACTGCGGCGCGTCGGCGGCCGCGCCGGCCCCGTCGACCGGGTCGGCACTGCGCACTTCGGAGCTCTGGGGGATCTGGGTGCAGCCGCTGAGGGCGAGCACCAGGGCGACGATCACGCCGACGACGGCGACCCGCGGCGGGCGGGGCGGCTGCGGATCCACGGTGGTCATCGGGCCTCCTCTGCCGCATCCTCGCCGGTCCGGTCCCCGGCGGCCGGCCCGTCGGCGGGATCCCCCGGAGGGACCCTGCGCACCGGCCGGGTCGGTGCGGTCAGGGCCTGCTCGTCCTGGCGCGCGCACGGCGGGGCGTCCGCGGCCGTGGCGGCGACGTCCGCGACCCTGCCGACGGCGTCGGCGTCGGCGTCCGCCTCCTGCGGGACGGGTCGGGACAGGTCATCGGCGTACCGGCGGTCCGCCGTGCTGTAGCGGGGCGGGATGGGCAGCACGGAGCGGCCGATCGGTTCGGGGGCCTCCGCGCCCTGCGCGGCCGGGCGCGGCGCCCGCGGCAGGGTCACCATGAAGGTGGACCCCTCCCCCAGCTCGCCCCACGCCTCGAGCCGGCCGCCGTGCAGCCGGGTGTCCTCGGTGGCGATCGCCAGACCCAGTCCGGACCCGCCGGTGGTGCGCTTGCGTGAGGGGTCGGCCCGCCAGAACCGGTCGAACACGCGCTGCACCTGCTCGGGGCTCATGCCGATGCCGTGGTCCACGACGGCGAACGTGACGGCCCCCTCGTCGGCCGCCACGAGCACGTCCACCGGCCGGCCCTCGGCGTGCTCGATCGCGTTGTTCACCAGGTTGCGCAGGATCCGTTCGATCCGCCGCGGGTCGACCCAGGCGACGTGGCCGTCGGCGCGGTCCCGGTCCATGGGCACCATGTACACGGGCACGCCGATCTGATCGGCCAGCGGCTGAGAGGTGAGCACGACGTCGCGGGCCAGCTCGAGCATGTCCGTGGCCTCGAGGGCTGGGGTGGCGGCGCCGGCGTCGAACCGGGTGATCTCCAGCAGGTCCGCGAGCATGGCCTGGAAGCGGTCCACCTGGTGGTAGAGTAGCTCGGTCGAGCGTCGGTTGACCGCGTCGAAGTCCTCGCGCGAGCCGTACAGCACGTCGGCCGCCATCCGCACGGTCGTCAGCGGCGTGCGCAGCTCATGGGAGACGTCCGAGACGAACCGCTGCTGCATCTGGGACAGCTGGGCGAGCTGGCCGATCTGGTCCTGGATGCTGTCCGCCATCCGGTTGAAGGACATGCCCAGGCGGGCCATCTCGTCCTCACCGTCGACCGGCATCCGCACGGCCAGGTTGCCGCTCGAGAGGGACTCGGCCGCCCGGGCCGCCTGCTGCACGGGCAGGGTCACACGCCGCGAGACCCACCACGAGACCAGCACGTTGATCACCAGGAAGCCGACGCCGAACACCAGCAGCACCCCGAGCACCGAGTCGAGCGAGCTCTGGACGTCCGCGAGGTCGTAGACGAGGTAGAGCCCGTAGGTGGCACCCGGGGGCAGCACCATCTGGGCGCCGAACACGAGGCCGGGCCGGGTGCCACCGCCGGGATCCGGCAGCGCCACGCTCGCGTCGTACACGCCCGGCCCGGAGGCGACCGCGTCCTGCAGCTCCTGGGGGATCACCGCGGGATCGAGCCCGGCGGAGGAGATCGTCCCCACGTACGCGGACTCGGAGTCCGGCAGCGGGGCGAGGTGGTAGCGGCGGCGGATCGTCGTGCCGGAGTCGCCTTCGAGGGCGCGCAGGGTCTGGGTCACCAGCACGTCCGTGCTCTGCGCGTCCGTGGCGGTGGTCTGCGCGAACGTCTCGCGCACCTGGCTCAGGCCACGGCGTGCCTCGGACTGGACCTGCTCGTAGCGGGCCTCGAAGAGGGCCTGGGTGATCTGCTGCGTGAGGAACGCGGCGACCACGAGGCCCGCGAGGATCGAGAGCAGGGCCGCGAGCACCGCCGTGCGCAGCCGCAGGGACCGACGCCACCGGCGGCGCAGCGCACGCCACGCGGGGCCGGGGCCCCACGACCGTGGGCGGGCGGCGGCGGGCTCGACCGGCTCGGCACCGGACTCGGCCGCCGGGGCCGCGCTCACATCCGGGCCGGACACGGTCATGCGCTCAGCCCTGGCCGGCCTTGTACCCGACGCCGCGGACGGTCAGCACGACGCACGGGTTCTCGGGATCCGGCTCGACCTTGGAGCGCAGGCGCTGGACGTGGACGTTCACGAGCCGGGTGTCGGCCTGGTGCCGGTAGCCCCAGACCTCCTCCAGGAGCATCTCGCGAGTGAAGACGTGGCGCGGCCGCCGGGCGAGGGCCACGAGGAGGTCGAACTCCAGCGGGGTGAGGGCGATGCCGACGCCGCCGCGGGTGACCTGGTGGCCCGCCACATCGATCTCGAGGTCCCCGATGTGCAGGACCTCCGCCGGCTTGGCCTCCCCCTCACGCAGGCGCGCCCGGACGCGAGCCACGAGCTCGGCGGGCTTGAACGGCTTGGGCACGTAGTCGTCCGCACCCGACTCGAGGCCGCGCACCACATCCGCCGTGTCCGACTTGGCCGTGAGCATCACGATCGGCACGTCCGACTCGGCTCGGATGAGCTTGCAGACCTCGATGCCGTCGATGCCGGGGAGCATGAGGTCCAGCAGCACCAGATCAGGGCGCTCGCGGTGGAACGCGGGCAGTGCGGAGGTGCCGTCCGCCGCGAACGTCGGCTCGAAGCCGTCGTTGCGCAGGACGATGCCGATCATCTCGGCCAGCGCCTCGTCGTCGTCCACCACCAGGATCTTGGCCTTGCCCATCCTGACCTCCTCGTCAGCGCTCCCCCCGGCGCCGCGGGCGGGACCGGCCCCGGGCACAGGACATTTTCAGGATCAGCCCGATGATACCCGCCGGGCGGGCCCGTCCCCGGCGGACGACGCCGGAGGTCGCCCCGGTCCGTCGGGGCGCCGGCTCAGCCGCGCAGCTCGGCGAGCCGCGCGGCCAGCTCCTCCGCGTCCCGCCGCAGAGTACGGAGCACGGCGGGGTCGTGCGACCCCGCCGCCGTGAGGTCGACGTCGCCCACCCGCCCGGGGTCCACCCCCAGCCGTTCCCACGTGCGGACGACGTCGACCAGACGCACGCCCGGCTCGGGGGCCAGCGTCAGCCCGCGCCCGATGTCGGCCCAGCCGGCCGCCGCCTCCCACGCCTCGCGGGTGCCGGGCGTGCCGTCCGCGCCGTCGTCGAGGGCGCCCACGCCCACCACGAGCGAGACCGGGGCCGGGGCGGGCGCGTCCACGGATGCGTCGGGCCTGGGCAGGGACTCTCCCGTCAGCGTCGCCAGCGCCGCGGGCCCGGGCAGCTCGGCCCCCGGGGAGGCGGCCCGGCGGCCCGGCGCGAGCCACACCCGGGCGACGTCGGGCAGGGCGGTGAGCCCGTCGAGGGCGGCGCGCCACAGCCCGCGGGCCTCCTCGCGCCGCAGCGACCGGACGGTGCGGTACCCGCTCGCGGTGGGCAGGGTCCCGGCGAGGACGGCCGCCGCCCACGGCTCGTCGACGACGACGCCGAGGCGGGCCGCGCCGGTGGCCCTCCGGAGGCGGGGCAGGGCATCCTGCAGCCCCGCGAGATAGGACTCGGCGACGTCGCGGCGCGCGCCGTGGTCGCCGAGGACGCGCTCTCCCCCGGGCAGCCAGAGGCCGGCGAGCAGGCTGAGCGGGCCGCGCACCCGCACGGCCAGACGTTCGACGACGGCGCCCTCGGCCCCCGCGGTGTCCGCCCAGCGGTGCGCGTCCTCGTGCCAGAGGGAGACGGCGCGGCGTCGGTCACGGCCGGAGCCGGCGGCCCCGGGCGGGCTGACCCGCCAGCCGTGCGGCTGCAGGTCGACGGCCAGCTCCTGCAGGAGGGCGGCCGAGCGGCCGGTGGCGTCGGCGCCGGGTCCGCGATCGGGCAGCTCGGGGAGCACCGGCCAGTGGTCCGCGCCGAGTTCGCCGAGCGTGACGAGCTGCGCCTCGGCGACGTCGGTGCCGCGCCACGGCGTGCCGCCGAGGGCGACGGGGCCGGTGGCGCCGTCGTCGTGGGCGGCCTCAGTCATCCGCGTCCCCGGGGCTCTCCCCCGGCTCCGCCTCGGCGTCCGGCCGGCCCTCGGCCGCCAGCGCGCGGTGGTGGCGGATGACCTCGGCGATGATGAAGTTCAGGAACTTCTCGGCGAACGCGGGCTCGAGGTCCGCCTCGAGCGCGAGTCGGTGCAGCCGCGCGATCTGGGCGGCCTCACGTCCGGGGTCCGAGGGCGGCAGGTCGTGCCGGGCCTTCAGCGCGCCGACCCGCTGCGTGAACTTGAACCGCTCGGCCAGCAGGTAGACGAGCGAGGCGTCGATGTTGTCGATGCTGCCGCGGATCGCGAAGAGCTCGTCGAGGACCGCCGGGTCCGCGGTGCCGGGCAGCGAGCTGGCGTGGGGGTCGTAGTCCGGGCTCATGGCCGAAGCCTACGCATCCGCGGGGGCGGACAGCCGGGCATTGCGGGCGGTGTCGATGGTGGCCTGGCCGAGCACGCGGGTGCCCCGGTACAGGACGGCCGTCTGACCGGGGGCCACCCCGCGCAGGGGGCGCGCCGGCTCGATCTCCCACCCCGGGTGCCCCGCCGCGTCCGCGCGCTGGCGGGCGCGGGCCTCGACGATCTCGCCGTGGGCCCGGAACTGCAGCGCGCAGTCGAACCAGGCGCCCGTGCGGGCTTCGGGCACCGGGGCGCCGGCCCAGGACGGGCGGATGCCGGTGATGCGGTCGACGTCGAGCAGCTCGCGCCCGCCGACGACCACGGTGTTCTCCTTCGGCCGCACCTCGAGCACGAACCGGGGCTTGCCGTCGGGCGCGGGACGGCCGATGGCCAGGCCCTTGCGCTGGCCGACCGTGAACGCCTGGGCGCCCGCGTGGGTGCCGAGCTCCTGCCCCTCCGGGTCGACGATGGGGCCGGGGGCGAGGTCGATGCGCTCGGCGAGCCAGCCGCGGGTGTCGCCGTCCGGGATGAAGCAGATGTCGTGGGAGTCCGGCTTCGCCGCCACGGACAGGCCGCGCTCGGCCGCCTCGGCGCGCACGAGCTCCTTGGACGGCGTGTCCGCGAGCGGGAAGAGGCAGTGGGCGAGCTGATCCGCGGTGAGCACGCCGAGCACGTAGGACTGGTCCTTCGCGTCGTCCGCGGCGCGGTGCAGCTCCAGCGAGCCGTCCGGACCGGGCCGCACGGCGGCGTAGTGGCCGGTGCAGACGGCGTCGAAGCCCAGCTCGAGGGCGCGCTCGAGCAGCGCCGCGAACTTGATGCGCTCGTTGCAGCGCATGCACGGGTTGGGCGTGCGGCCGGCCTCGTACTCGGCCACGAAGTCGTCCACGACGTCCTCCGCGAACCGCTCGGAGAAGTCCCACGTGTAGAAGGGGATGCCGAGCCGCTCGCACGCGCGCCACGCGTCCGAGGCGTCCTCGATGGTGCAGCAGCCACGCGAGCCGGTGCGCAGGGTGCCGGGCATGCGGGACAGGGCCAGGTGGACGCCGACGACGTCGTGCCCGGCGTCCACGGCACGCGCCGCGGCGACGGCGGAGTCGACTCCCCCGGACATGGCAGCCAGGACCTTCACGGGCGGACTCCTCTCTCGACGACGGACGGG
>NZ_JABFAY010000019.1:49938-63546 GCF_017168495.1 Micrococcus sp. KRD096
GCGGTCCAGTCTAGACGCCCGGCCCCAGCAGCGTCCGCAGCGCGTCGATGAGCGCGGCCGCCTCGGCCGGCGTCGTCGTCCGGCCGAGGGCGAACCGCTGGGTGGCCCGTGCGTCGGCCTCCGTCCGCCCCGGCAGGGCCGCGACCACGTGCGACGGCTCGGCCACCCCGGCGGTGCACGCCGACCCGGACGAGGTGTCCAGTCCGGCCATGTCGAAGGAGAACAGCAGCGCGTCCGCCGTCCGGCCCGGCACGGTGATGTGGACGTTGCCGGGCAGTCGGCGCGTCCCCGGCGGCAGCGGCTCCCCCGTCGCCGGGTCGAGGTCCCGCGGCCCGGTCAGGCGCACCCCGTCCAGGGCGTCGACGGCGGCGATCACCTCGTCCCGCAGCCCGCCCAGGCGGGCGGCCTCGGCGGGCTGCTCCGCGACGGCCTCCGCCACGGCGGCCGCCAGCGCGGCGGCCAGCGCCACCGACACCGTGCCCGAGCGCAGGCGGCGTTCCTGACCGCCGCCGTGCACCACGGCCTCCAGGGTGACGTCCCGGCGCACGAACAGGGCGCCGACACCCACGGGGGCACCGACCTTGTGCCCCGAGACGGCCAGGGTCGCGGCCCCGGACGCGGCGAAGTCCACGGGCACCGCCCCGAGGGCCTGGACGGCGTCGGTGTGCAACGGGATCCCGTGGTCGGCCGCGAGCCGGGCGGCCTCCGCGACGGGCTGGACCGTGCCGATCTCGTTGTTGGCCCACATCAGCGTGGCCAGGGCGGTCCGCTCGGGCGCGGCCGCCAGCGCGGCCCCCCATGCGGCGAGGTCGACCCGCCCGTCGTCGTCGACCGGGACGAGCACCGGCTCGGCACCCTCGTGCGCAGCGAGCCAGTCCACCACGTCGAGGACCGCGTGGTGCTCGATGCCGGTCAGCACGATCCGGGTGCGCTCCGGCGCGACCGCGCGGCGGGCCCGGTACAGCCCCTGGACGGCGAGGTTGTCCGCCTCGGTGCCCCCGGACGTGAGGATCACCTCGGAGGGGTGCGCCCCGAGCGCCGCGGCGATGCGCTCCCGCGCCTCCTCGAGGTGCAGCTTGGCCCGGCGGCCGGAGGCGTGGAGGGAGGCCGGGTTGCCCGGCAGCGCGGCCGCCTCGGCCAGGGCCGCGAGCGCGGTGGGGCGCACCGTCGTGGTGGCGGCGTGGTCCAGGTGCACGCGGTCCGGGGTGGTCACCCGGCCAGTCTAGGAGCCGCGCCGGATGTGCCCGGATCAGTCCCGGGCGAGGAACCGCTCGACGTCGCGGGTCGGGCCCACCAGGAGGATCGTGTCCTCGGGCTCGAGGACGTAGTGACTCGGCGGGTAGAGCCACGTGCCGCGGCTGCGGACCGCGACCACGCGCATGCCCCGCTCCCCCGCGAGCCCGGTGGCTCGCAGGTCCCTGCCCAGCAGGCGCGACGGCGGCGTGGCCCGGACCATGGCCAGGCCCGGCTCGACCTCGACGAAGTCCTGGAAGGACGTGCTGACCAGGTGCGCCACGCGGCGGCCCATGTCCCGCTCCGGGTGGACCACGTGCTCCACGCCGAGCTGACGCAGGATCTCGCCGTGGCGGTCGTCATTGGCCTTGGCCCAGAGCTGGTGCGTCCCGAACCGCCGCATCAGCGAGACGGTGAGGATCGAGTCCGCGAGGTCGCCGCCGATGGCGACGACGACGTGGTCCATCTCGTGGACCGAGAGCTGGCGCATCGCCTCCTCGTCCGTGCTGTCCGCGCGGACGACGTGGGTCAGCCGGCCGTTGAGCGCCTGGACGGCCTCGGCATCGGCGTCGACCCCCAGCACGTGGCAGTCGGACTCCATGAGCTCGCGGGCGACCCCTGAGCCGAACCGGCCGAGCCCGAGGACGGCCACGGTGGGGCGGTCGCCCCGGCGGGGGGCGAACAGGGAACGGGTGAGATCAGCCAATGAGGGGTCTCTCCTTCGGGTACTCGAAGTGGCGGGTGCGGTCGGTCAGGGCCAGGCTGCCGGCGACGGTGGCGGGGCCGATGCGGCCGACGAACATGAGGAGCATCAGGATGCCCTGCGCGGCCGGCGGCAGCTGGGCGGTGATGCCGGTGGACAGGCCCACCGTGCTGAACGCGGACACGCACTCGAACAGGATCTGGTCGGTCGTGAACGAGGACAGGCCCATGAGCGCCATCGTGGCGACGGCGATCGCGGTCGCGGAGAGCATGATCACGGTGATCGCCTCGCGGTGCGTGGTCCGGGAGAGCCGGCGGCCGAACGCATGGACGGCGCCCTCCCCCCGGATCTCCGCGAGCACGATGAACAGCAGGACGCTCGCCGTCGTGATCTTCACGCCCGAGGCGGTGCCGGCGGGGCCGCCGCCGATGAACATGAGCACGTCGGTGGCGAAGAGCGTCACGGGGTGCATCTGCCCGTAGTCCAGGGTGTTGAAGCCGGCGGTGCGGGTCGTGACGGACTGGAAGAACGCCGCGAGCACGCGCGAGGCCGGGTCCAGACCGCCCAGGGTCCGCGGGTTGGACCACTCGAGGACGAGGTACATGAGCGTGCCGCCCACCAGCAGCACCGCGGTGCCCACGAGCACGAGCCGGACCGTGAGGTTCCACCGCTCGGGTCGGCGCAGGTCTCGCCGCAGGGTCAGCACGACCGGCAGGCCCAGGCCGCCCAAGATGATCGCCGCCGCGATCGGCAGGCAGATGAACGGGTCCGAGACGAAGCCCATGAGGTTGTCGCTGAACAGCGCGAACCCGGCGTTGTTGAATGCGGAGACCGCGTGGAAGACCCCCTGCCACAGTGCCTGGCCCGGGGACATTCCCGCGCCCAGCCAGAAGCGCAGGCTCAGCAGCAGCGCCACCGAGGCCTCGACGGCCGTGGAGTACAGGATCAGGGCCCGCAGCACCCGGGGCAGGTCCCCGATCCCCTCGGCCCGGGTGGAGGCCGCGGCGTCGAGGCGCTGGGTGAGGCCGAGCCGCCGGAGGATCACCAGCCCCAGCAGCGACGTGAACGTCATGACGCCCAGGCCACCGAGCTTGATGAGCGTGAGGATCACGAGCTGACCCAGGGGTGTCCAGAACGTCTGGGTGTCCACGACGCCGAGGCCCGTCACCGTGGTGGCGCTGGTCGCCGTGAACGCGGCCTCCAGCGGGGTGGGCGCGCGGCCCTGATACGAGGCGGGCAGCAGCAGTGCGCCGGTGCCCGTCACGATGGCGACGAGGAAGGACCCGACCACGAGCTGGGTCGGACGGATGCGGGGCCGACGCGGGCCGACCCGCGGCGACGAGGTAAATGTCACGGGAGAGAAACATAGTCCTTCCGGGGCGCACTGTCACCGTGCGGCGCCGGTGGTTGAATGGCCGGGTGCCGACCCCCTCCGTCCCGCTCGTCCACCCGGTGCACCGGTTCGCCCACCACGAGATCGACTTCCGCCGCCGGATCGTCACGATGGCCGTGGTCAACCGCACCCCGGACTCCTTCTACGACGACGGCGCCGGCGCCGTCCTGGAGGACGCCCTCGCCCAGGCCCACGCCGCGGCGGACGCCGGAGCCGAGTGGGTCGACGTCGGCGGCGTGCCGTTCGCGCCCGGGGCGGAGCTCGACCCGACCGAGGAGGCGGCGCGGGTGGTCCCCCTGATCGCGGCCCTGCGGAGCGGGGACGGGGCCGGGTCGTCCGAGGCATCGCGCCGGCTGATCCTCTCGGCGGACACGTTCCAGCCGGCCGTGGCCGAGGCGGCCCTGGCGGCGGGGGCGGACGTCGTCAACGACACCACGGGACTGTTCCACGCGGACCTGGGCCGGGTGGTGGCCGCCGCGGGCGCGCACCTCGTGGTCACCCACTCCCTCGCCCACGTGCGCGGACCCCGGGCCGTGGTCCCCCGGCCGACCTACGGCGACGTCGTCAGGGAGGTCCGCGACCACCTGCGGCGCACCGTCGACCGGGCCGTGGCGCTCGGCGTCCCCGAGGAGAGGATCATCGTGGACCCCGGCCACGATCTGAACAAGAACACCCGGCACACCCTCGAGATCACGCGGCGGCTGGACGAAATCGCCACCCTGGGGCTGCCCGTGCTGGCCGCGGTCTCGAACAAGGACTTCATCGGCGAGAGCCTGGACCGGCACCGGCACGAGCGCCTGCCCGGCTCGCTGGCCGCGGCCGCGGCCTGCGTGTACGGCGGCGCCCGGATCCTGCGCATGCACGACGCCGACGCCTCCGTCTCGGCGGCCCGCATGCTCGAGTGCGTGTTCGGGTGGCGTCAGCCGGCGCGCCTGGTCCACAACATGGGCGCGGAGAACCCGCCGCCGGACCGCAGCACCCTGGCCGGACACCGCGCCCACCGCGGGGGGCGGGCATGAGACGGCTGACCGAGACCGGCCCCGGCCTGGACGACGACGCCCTCCGCACCGCCCTCGCGGCCCCGGCGGCTGAGGACACCGGCCCCGGACCCTGGGTCCGCGTCGTGTTCATCGCCTCCGCCGACGGCGCGGCCACCCTGGACGGCCGTGCGGGCGGGCTCGGTTCCCCCGCGGACCAGCGGCTGCTCTCGCTGTCCCGGCACGACGCCGACGTCGTGCTCGTGGGGGCCGGGACCATCCGGGCCGAGGGCTACGAGGGTGCGCTGCTGTCCGAGGAGGACCGGCGTCGACGCGCGGAGGCCGGCGGGCCCGCGGACCCGCCCGTGGCCGTGGTCAGCGGCAGCCTGGACCTGGACCCGGCGTCCGCGTTCTTCACGGCCGCCCCGGTGCGCCCCTGGATCCTGACGTCCCGGGCCGCCCTCGCGGCCGAGCCGGAGCGGGCGGCGGCGCTGGCCGCGCGCGCGGACGTGCTGGCGGTCGGCGAGGAGCACGTGGACCCCCAGACCGTGGTGGCGACCCTGCACGCGCGCGGCGCCCGCGTCGTCCACTGCGAGGGCGGACCGCGCCTGTTCGGCAGCCTCGCGGCGGCCGGCCTCGTGGACGAGGTGCACCTCACCGTGGCGCCGCTGCTGGCCGGACCCGCCGCCGGCCGCGTCCTGACCGGCGAGGACGGCCCCGGCCTCCCCGCCCGGCTGCAGCTGGTCCAGGTGCTCCACGACGACGGCATGCTGTTCCTGCGCCTGCACCACGAGCGGCACGCCTCCCCCGGCCCGGACCCCACGCCGTGAGCGCGGCCGAGGAGCACCGCACCGCCTACGAGGTCCTGGGCGTGCCCCGCGACGCGACCGCCGAGGAGGTCCGGCGGGCCTACCGCCGCGCGGCCCGGGCCGCGCACCCCGACGTCGGCGGCGACCCCGCCGCCTTCCGGGCCGTGACGCGGGCGTGGGACCTCCTCGGCGACGCCGAGGCCCGGCGCCGATACGACCTCTCGCTGCCCGGCCCGGACGTCGGTCCCCGCGGCCCCCGCGCGACGGCCGGATCAGGGCGGGCGAGACCGTCGGGACGGTCCGGACCCGGCGGACGTGCCGCCCGCCCCGTGCGCTACGAGCCCCCGCCCGGCGAGGCGGAGGCGGACCCGACCGTGCTGGACCTGCCGCGATCGAGCCAACGCGTCCACGGGGCGCCGCGGCCGCGCGGGATCCTGCCGGACGAGCACCGGGTGCTGCGGCAGGCCCGCACCCTCGACGTGCTGCTGCGCCACGTGGCGGACGCGCTCCCGGCCGCCCGGGTCCTGACCGGGCTGCGGCTGGGCGGGCGCTGGGGACGGCACCTCGACGTGGACCACGCGGTGCTGTGCGGCCACCGCCTGGCGCTGATCGGCTCCGTCATGGTCCCGGAGGGGACCTACACCTGGGACGGGGCGGACCTGCGCTCCCGGGGCCGCCCCGTGGCCCCGCCGCTGCTCGGCCCCGCGATGATGGCGTGGCAGCAGGCCCTGCCCCAGGTCACCGTCGGCGGATTCGTGCACGTGATGACGGACCGCGACGCGCGGCACGCCCCCGTGATCCGCCACACGCGCGGCGCCGACGCGCCGGAGGCGCAGGCCGACCTGCTCACCGCCCCGCCCGCGCCCGGGATCGCGTTCGCGCGCGAGGTCGCGCTCTTCCTGGGCACCGGCACGGACCCGGATCTCGTGGACCGGCGCGCGCTCGGCGCGCTGGTCGGCCGGCTCCACCCGCTCCCCTGCGCCCGGCACCCCCGGGTTCCGGATCCTGCTGCTCACCCCGGAGATCCCCGGCAACACCGGCAACGCGATCCGGCTCGCCGCCCTCACGGGGGCCGAGCTGCACCTCGTGGAGCCGCTGGGCTTCGGGTTCGAGGACGCGCACCTGCGCCGCGCGGGCCTGGACTACCACGACCTCGCGGTGGTGACAGTGCACCCGGACCTCGACGCGGCGCTCGCGGCCCTCGCCCCCACCCGGGTGCTGGCCTTCACCGCGCGCGGGTCCGTGCGCCACGACCGGGTCGCCTACCGGCCCGGCGACGTGCTGCTCTTCGGCCGCGAGTCCACCGGTCTGCCGGAGGGGGTGCTGACCGACCCGCGGGTCACCGAGACCGTCTGCCTGCCCATGCAGCCGGCCCGTCGGTCCCTGAACCTGGCGAACGCCGTCTCCATCGCCGTGTACGAGGCCTGGCGCCAGCACGACTTCGCCGGGTCCGCTGCCCACCCCGATTCCCTAGACTGAGGCCACCATGCAGACTCCTGACGCGTCCGAGCCCCACGCCGACCGCCCCGACGACGCCGGCCAGCCCGCCCTGGACACCCTCCTGCGCCGCAGCGCCGAGGGCGACCGGGCGGCCTTCTCCGCGTTCTACGATGCCACGGTCCCGTGGGTGCACGGCCTGGCCGAGGCGATGTTCGGCCCCGGCGACGACGCCGCCGAGGCCACCGTCCGCACCTACCTGACCGCGTGGGAGGAGGCGTCCGAGGCCGGCCTCGACCTGAGCGAGCAGGACGACGCGACCCACCGCGAACGCCAGGTGTTCACGTGGCTCGAGGTCCTCGCCCACCGCGTGATGACCTCGCTGCGCCGCGCCGGCGGCTCCGCGGCGGAACGTGGGCGTCGTCCCGGCCCGGTCGGCCCCGCCGCGCTGCCGGAGGACCTCATGGACCGGGTGGACCCGGAAGCGCTCGAGGCCGTGCGGCTCGCCTGGCTGGGCGGCTGCACGGATCGGGAGGTCGCCGAGCAGCTCGGCCTGCCGACCGACCGGGCCCGCACCCTGCTGCGCGACGGCGTCCGGCAGGTCGTCGCGGCCCGCCGCGACCTCACCCAGGACGGCGCCCGGCCGTCCGCGCCCGCCCCGGCCTCCGGCCCGGCCCTGGGCGCGGGCGTGCGCGAGGACGTCGACGCCGGCCGCACGCTCGAGCTGGCCGACCTCTCCGCCGTGCACGCCCTCGACACCGCCGGGCACACCGCGGCCTTCTCCGCCGTGCAGCGGCGCGGCGGTGAGCTGGCCCGGTGGCGCTCCCGGGTGGACGGGGCGCGCCAGGCGGTGGCCTGGGCGTTCCGGTCCGTGACGGCCGAGCCGCCGTCGGCCCTGCTGGAGGAGGTCCTGCGCCGCCTGCCCGCCCAGGACGTGGGCATGGACCTGATCGGCGACGAGTCGGCCCCCGCCGGCCCGCCGCGGGACCGCCTGCGCTGGCTCAAGGTGTCGGCGCTCGTGCTGCTCGCGGCCCTCGTGCTCGGCGTCGGCGGGTGGACGGTGTGGAGTCAGTTCACGCGGCCGGGCATCGTGCACCGCATCGACCAGTCGAAGGACCTGTTCACGACCTCGGAGTATCCGGCCCAGGACGGCGGGACCGTCCAGGCGTTCCTGTCCCGAGAGCAGAACAGCGGCTACCTGACGATCAGCGGGATGCCCCAGCTGCCGGAGGGTCAGTCCTACCAGCTGTGGCTCTATCCCTCGGACGGCACGGCCCCGGCCTCGCTCGGCACGTTCGACGCCAACGGCTTCGGCGAGCCCGTGACCTTCCGGGGGCTGGACCGCTTCGCGGCGATGGGCATCTCCGTGGAGCCCAGCTCGGGCTCCGAGGTGCCGACGTCGGAGCCCGTCGTCGGCGTGGACCTCGACCCCACCGCGCAGACCGGCCCGCGCTACGGCGGGCGGCCGAGCAACAACTGAGTCCTCGGAGCAGAAGGGCCGACGACGCGATGCGTCGTCGGCCCTTCGCGTGCCGGGCCGGTTCAGAACCCGGCGATGGTGCCGGGACCGTTGACCGTGACCAGGTGGAACGCCTCGGCGTGGCCCGGCGCGGCGGCCGGACCGGCGGCGCGCCGGTGGTGCTCGGCCATCTGGGCGAGCACATGCCGCCGCATCGCGTCGACGTCCGGGTGCTGGGAGAGGTGGGCGTCGAGGGCGCGCAGCTTCTGCTCCCTCAGGCCCGTGACGTCCACGACCGTGTTCCGCCGTGCGGCGGGGGCGGCGTACAGCAGCAGGTGCCGGATCTTGAACGCCTCCAGCCCCTCCGCCGCGAGCTCCGGGTACGCGTACGGGTTCTCGACCGCCGGGTACGCGGCGCGCACCACGGCCTCGCCGCAGGCGAGGTGGTCCGGGTGGGCGGCCTGCATCCGCTCCCAGTCCCGCTCCGGGTGGGTGCTGAGGACCACGTCCGGACGGACGCGGCGCATCAGGGCCACGAGCTTGCGGCGCACGCCGTGGTCCGGCTCGAGGTGTCCGTCGCGCTCGCCGAGGAAGTGGACCTCGGCGGCGCCGACGACGGCGGCGGCCGCCCGCTGTTCGGCGTGGCGGCGGGCAGTCATCGCCTCGGGGCCCTCCGAGTCGAAGCCGCCGGCGTCCCCGTCCGTCACGATGCACAGCTCGATGTGCAGCCCGGCCGCGCTGAAGCCGGCCAGGGTGGCGGCGGACCCGAAGTCGAGGTCGTCCGGATGGGCGCCGACGGCCAGGACCCGGCGCCAGCCGTGGTGGGCGGCGAGCTCAGCGGGGGTGGTGAGCGTGGTGGTCACGATTGGGTGTCCTCCGTGAACGTCACCTCGGCCTTCTGCTCCGCGCCGTCGCGGAGGTAGGTGACGTCCACCGAGTCTCCCACGCGGTGCTCGCGGACGACGGCGGTGAGGGACTCGGAGTCGATCACCGCGCGGTCGCCGACGGCGGTGATCACGTCGCCCTCCTTCAGCCCGGCCGCGGCGGCCGCCGACCCTTCCACGACCTGCTGGACGCGGGCGCCGTCGCTGAACACGGTGCGGGCGTTCTCGCCGCCGCCCCGCACCTCGGCGGGCTCCGGGGTGACGCTCACGCCGAGCATGGCGTGCGTGGCCTCGCCGTGGTCGATCAGGTCCTGCGCGACCCGCTGGGCGTAGTCCACGGGGATGGCGAAGCCGACCCCGATGTTGCCCGCCTCGCTCTGGTCCTGGCTGGTCGAGGCGATCGCGACGTTCACGCCCACCAGACGGCCCTCGGCGTCGACGAGCGCGCCTCCGGAGTTGCCGGGGTTGATGGCCGCGTCGGTCTGCAGCACGTTGATGTACACCTCGCCCCGGGTGCCCTGCGGGGTGCCCGGCAGCTGGAAACGGTACTGGTCGGAGCCGGAGGACGAGCCGGAGCTCTCGCCCTGCGGCTCGGGCGCTTCGGAGGACGCCACCGCGATGGTCCGGTCCAGGGTGGAGATGATCCCGTCGGTCACGGTGTTCGGCAGGCCCAGGGGGGCGCCGATGGCGACGGCCTCGTCCCCGACCTTCAAGTCCCCGGACCGGCCGATCTGGATGGGGGTGAGGTCCGGGGCGTCGATCTTGATGACGGCCAGGTCGGACAGCGGGTCGGTGCCCACGACGGTGGCAGCGTAGACCTCCCCGTCCGAGGTGCGCACCGTCAGCTCGGCGTCGTTGGCCTGGCCGCCGAGGGTGACCACGTGGGTGTTCGTGAGGATGTGCCCCTCCGTGTCCAGGATCGACCCGGAACCGGAACCGGAGGCGGAGCTCGACGTCGCGGAGATGGTCACCACGGAGGGCAGCGCGGTCCTCGCGGCGTTCCCGACGGCGGTGTCCGCCACGGGCTGTCCCCCGGCCTCGGCCGAGGTGTCCGTCGCCTGCGAGGACGAGGAGCTCGCGGCCTCGGACGCGGCCTCGCCGCCGTCCTGCGCGACCGCGCAACCGGAGAGCCCCACCATGAGCACGGCCGCGGCGAGCAGGCCCGCCCCGGCACGGGCGCGGGACTGAGGCCGGGGAGTCTGGTCCACGGGGTCCTCGCTTCGGGTCGGGCCCCGGGCGGTCGACACGGACGCCCGTCGTCTTGCGGACGCGCGCCCCGGGGCACGTCCACGCTAGCGTGCATGACTGAACGCCGCCTAGATGTGATGTCCAGGGAGGTTGTTGAGCCTGCTGGCAGGCGCGGCTCCGATCGCGGAGTGGACCCGGTGATGATTGTAGAAGTGCACCCACCCAGGCAACGCGGCCCTGCGTTCGGTCTCTGAGCCGTAGAACTTGGCGTAGGCCCACCCGTCAGCGAGCGTGCGATGGAACCGCTCGATCTTCCCGTTCGTCTGCGGTCGGTAGGGCCGAGTCCGCTTGGGCTTGATCCCGAGCTCGGTGCAGGCATCCCGCCAGGCATGCGAGCGGTAGGCCGAACCGTTGTCCGAGAGCACCCGCTCCACCTTCACGCCCAGCTGCGCGAAGTGAGCGACCGCGCGGCGCAGCACCGCGATGGCGGTCTGGCTGCGTTCGTCGGAGTGCATCTCGACATACGCGAAGCGGGAGTGGTCATCGATCACGGTGTGCAGGAAGCCCACCCCGAGCCGGGGCTGGTATCGGGCATCACGGGTTCCTTCTCGGTCCGAAGTCGCCGCGCGGTGCTTCATGCCCTGCTGACGCCCGACGAATCGGTGCCCGCCCCCGTCGGGGATGCGTCCGAACTTCGTGACGTCGACGTGGATCAGCGAGCCGGGGTGGGGTGCTCATAGCGGCGGATCGGCTCGGCGGTGACCCGGTCCAGACGGGCGAGGCGGTTGATCCGGCAGCGCACGAGCACGGCATGGACGGTGGATGCCGGCATCCCGAGTTCTGATGCGATCTGCACGGGCCCCAGGCGCCGGCGCCTTCTGGCGGCCACGATCTGTTTCACCACTGCTGGCGATGTTCTGGTCGGCATCGTGGCCGGCCGGCTGGACCGGTCGACCATGCCTGCAGGTCCCTCGGCTCGGAAGCGGGTGGCCCATTTGCGTGCGGTGGGTGGGGAGACCATGAACATCTTGGCCGCGGTGGCGACCGGCCAGTGCTCATCGACGATGAGCTTGGCCAGGCGTAGACGGGCACGAGGGGTCAGGGCGGCGTTAGCGTGGGACATGAAGGCCTTCTGTTCGCGTGAGCGGTTTCTTGACAACTCCACTCTCGCAACAGGAGGCCTTCGCCTGTCAGCTGCTCACGCAACAACGTCCCTGGACATCACACCTAGAGGTCGGCCGAACGTCCGCTCCTCCCACGGTCCCGGCCGCGCCGGATCCCTGGTGCCCGATTCCCAGGCCGCCCTACACTCAACCCCAGGATCCGGCGGGTCCGCCCGGTGCGGCGGCTCGCCTCCGCCGTCGAAGGAGACCCCACATGACCGTGCCCACCCGCCCCGCCGACGTCGGCCGTCTGGCGCGTGCCGTGACCGCCGCGGGCCTGGGAGGTCTGGGCCTCCTGGTGGCGGCACCCACCGCGCACGCCGTGGCGGTGCCGCCGGGCGTGTACGTGGTGGACGAGGCCGGTGTGCTCTCGACCTCAGATGAGCAGCGCCTGACCCAGGAGATCCAGGACCTGCGCCGGGACACCGGGCAGGGGCTGTACGTCGTCTACGTGGATGAGTTCAGCACGGACGCCCAGACGCTGGCCCAGGACGTGGCGCGCCAGCGCGGGCTCGGGACGAACGACTCGGTCCTGGCGATCGCGGTCGAGGAGCGCTCCTATGGGCTGGACAGCGGCGGGGACGCGAACCTGCAGAACCAGGTGACGCGCACCTACGTGGGCCCGGAGCTGTCCAAGATCGGCACGGACCCCGGCTCGGCGGAATGGCTCGCGGTGGGCATCGCCGCGGTGCAGGGGCTCGACGACGCCGCCGACGGCACGCTCGACGGCACGGGGGCCAGCGGGGCCGAGTACGATCCGGCCGGCGCCCTGCCTGCCGGCACCACGGGCGGCGGGAGCACGGCCCAGGGCGCCTCCGACGGCGGTGGGGCCCTGACGGCGGTCCTCGGCGCAGGTGCGGTGGCCGCGGTCGTGGGCGGCGGCGTGCTCGTGGCCCGCAGCCGGAGGCGCACGCAGGGCGGCGGGGTCGAACGGGGCCGCACCGAGGAGGCCCGCCGCGACCCCCTCGATGAGCTCAGCGTGGAGCAGCTGCGCACCCAGGCCGGCTCGAAGCTCGTGGCCGCGGACGACGCCATCCGCTCCTCGGAACAGGAGCTGGGCTTCGCCGAGGCGTCCTACGGGGAGAAGTCCGTGGCGACGTTCCGCCAGGACATCGACCAGGCCAAGGAGCACATGCGGGCCTCGTTCCAGCTCCAGCACCAGCTCGACGACGAGATCCCGGACACCGAGGCCGAGCAGCGCGCCTGGCTCAAGGAGATCATCCAGCGCAGCGAGGCCGTGGGTGCGTCCCTGGCGGCGCACAAGAAGGAGTTCGACTCCCTGCGCGACCTCGAGAACCAGGTGCCCGAGGCCCTCGAGCGTCTCGAAGCCCGCCTGCCCGAGGCCCGGTCCCGGGTGCAGGACTCCGAGTCGGCGATCACCGCGCTGCACGGCCAGTACGCGGAGTCCGCCCTCGCCGAGGTCGCGGACAACGCGGCGCAGGCCCGGGAGAGGCTCGAGTTCGTGGAGACCGCCCTCGCGAAGTCGCGGAGCGCGTGGGAAGCCCAGGACCGCTCCACGGCGGCGCTGGCCGTGCGTGCCGCCGAGGAGGCGCTCAGCCAGGTGGACACGCTCACCGAGGCGGTCGGCAAGGCCGAGGGGTCCCTGCGGGCCATGCTGGGCAACCTGCAGACGGGCCTCGCCCAGTCCGAGCAGGACGTGGCCGAGGCCGAAGCGCTCGTGGCCAACGGATCGCACCCCGAGCTGGCCGGCCCGGTGGCGGGGATGAAGACCGCCGTGAACGCTGTGCGCCAGGCCCTCGCGGCCGGCCGCCCGGATCCCCTGGAGCTGCTCCACCAGCTCGAGGCCGCGCACCGCCAGCTCAATACCCCCCTTGCCGGCGTCCGCGACGCTCGCGAGCAGGCCCGCCAGGCCTCCCAGGTGCTCACCTCCACGATCGCCCAGGCACAGGCGCAGATCGACGGCACGGCCGACTTCATCGGCGCCCGACGCGGTGCCGTGGGCTCGGAGGCCCGGACCCGGCTCGCGGAGGCCGACCACACGCTGCGTTCGGCGATCAGCCTCGGCCGCACCGACCCCGTGGCCGCCCTCCAGCAGGCGCAGCGCGCCTCCCAGCTGGCCGAGCGCGCGAGCGAGCTGGCCCGCGCGGACGTCGAGGGCTTCGGCTACGGCCCCGGCATGGTGGGCGGCATGTACGGTGCACGCCCGCGCGCCGGAGTGGGCGGCAGCTTCGGCGGCGGCCTCGGCGGCGCACTGCTCGGCGGCATCCTGATGAACTCGATCCTGAACAGCGGCAGCTGGGGTGGCGGCGGCTTCGGCGGGTTCGACGGCGGCGGCCTCGGCGGCGGCGACTTCGGCGGGTTCGGCGACATCTCCGGCGGCGGCTTCTGACCGCCCCCCCCC
>NZ_JABFAY010000002.1:0-41942 GCF_017168495.1 Micrococcus sp. KRD096
CCCCGGCCCCTGAGGCCCCGATCCCCACGGATCGGGGCCTCGTCGTCTGCGGGGAGGGGCGACGGCGTCGGTAGGCTGGGCGTGTGGGGCGCCCGGCGGGGGCGTCCGCCCGCGGACCCTGGAGGAGCGACCCATGCGTGTGATCGACGTCGGCCTGCGCGAGGGCCACGAGTACCGCGTCCGCGACACCTGGCTGACCGTGCCGAACCTCATCACCCTGGCCCGCTTCGCCCTGGTGCCGGTGTTCGTGTGGCTCACCGTCGACGGTCGGCACCTGGACGCGTTCGTGATCCTGGCGGTGCTCTCCGGCACGGACTGGGTGGACGGCTACGTGGCGCGCCGGTTCGACATGATCTCCACGGTCGGGCGGTGGCTCGACCCGGTGGCGGACCGCCTCTCCCTGCTGGTGGTGGCCGTGACGTTCGTGGCCACGGGCATCGCCCCGCTCTGGCTCGCCCTGGCCATCGCGATCCCGGACGTCGTGCTCGCCGCCGTGTGCCTGCGGCTGTTCGGCGGCAGCCCGGACCTGCCGGTCACGGTCCTGGGCAAGGTGCGCACCGCGCTGCTGCTGGTGGGCAAGGCCCGCGGCCTGCGGGCGGACGGTCAGGACCCGCGTGAGGACCCGTCCCGCCGGGGCTGACCCCCTCGCGCATCCTCGTGCCGGCGCCGACGGTTGCTACCGTGGGACGCGCGCCGTGCCCGCGGTCGATCCTCACGGCACGGGCCGGGCGCCGTCGTGCCATCGCCACCACAGAGAGGGATCGCCGTGTCCGACCGTCCCGGGATCGCCGCCGACCGCCCCCTGAAGGTGCTGATCGCCGCAGACACCTATCCGCCGCACGTCAACGGGGCCGCCACCTTCGGCCACCGCCTCGCCACGGCGCTGCACGCGCGCGGCCACGAGGTCCACGTCGTGATGCCGCGCAGTGACGCCGGCCCGGACACCGTGGAGCACCGGCCGGAGGCCACCGTGCACCTGCTGCGCTCCCTGCCGGCGCCGACGCACGAGTACTACCGTGTGGTGCTCCCGCGGCATGCCAAGATCTCCTTCCGCCGCATCTACCGCGAGGTCCAGCCGGACGTCGTGCACGCCCAGTGCCACTACATGATCGGCGAGGCCGCCATCAACGAGGCCGAGCGGCGCCGCATCCGGATCGTCTCCACGAACCACTTCATGCCGGAGAACCTCGAGCCGTTCCTGCCGTTCCCGCAGTGGTTCCTGGACATCGTCTCCCGGGTGTCGTGGAAGGACATGGGTCGACTCATGGGCAAGGGCGCGGTGGTCACCACCCCCACGGCCCTCGCCGCGCAGGCCATGGCCGAGCACGCCGGCCTGGACAACGTTCTCCCGGTCTCCAACGGCATCGACGCGAGCGCCTACGAGCTGCAGCCGGGGGAGAGGGTGGACCATCCCGGCCATCCGGTCGTGCTCTTCGTGGGGCGGCTGGCCGTGGAGAAGAACGTGGAGGTGCTGATCCGTGCGATCGCGCACCTGGCCCGCACCCGCCCCGACCTGGACGTGCACGCCGAGATCGTCGGCGACGGCGAGCAGCGCGACCGCATCCGTGCCACGGTGGACGAGGAGGGGGTGGCCGACCGCGTCCTGCTGCGCGGCCACGTCTCCGAGGAGGAGCTGCGGGCGGCCTACCTGCGCGCCGACGTGTTCTGCCAGCCGGGCACGGCGGAGCTGCAGTCCCTCGTGACCCTCGAGGCGCTCAGCGCGTCCACCCCGGTGGTCCTCGCGGACGCCCTCGCGTTGCCCCACCTCGTGGACGAGGGCGTCAACGGCCACCTCTTCCCGCCCGGGGACCACGTGGCCCTGGCCGATCGGATCGCCCGGATCCTCGACCTCTCGGACGCGGACCGCGCCGCCATGGGCGAGGCGTCCCACGCGAAGGCCCTGCACCATTCCGCCCAGAAGACGGTGGACATCTTCGAGCGCCTCTACCGCGGCGCGACGGCCGCCGAGGTCCGCGCGATGCTCTGAGCCCCGTCGGTAGGATGGGCGGGTCCCGCGCGATGCCGCGGGGGAGGGGCGTTAGCTCAGTCGGTCAGAGCAGGGGACTCATAATCCCTGGGTCGCGGGTTCAAGTCCCGCACGCCCTACAGAAAACGGCCCCCGGCCGCGCGGTATGGCGCGGACAGGGGGCCGTCGTCGTGCCGGTGCTCAGTAGCGGGCGGCCACCGCGAGCATGTCGGACTTCATGATCGTCGTGGAGGTGAACACCAGGCCCGCGCCCTCGTTGAGGGCGTGGGCGAGCTGGCCGCCGCCCATGTACATGGCCACGTGGTAGATGCGGCCGGTGGACTGGTTCGCGTAGAACACGAGATCGCCGGGCTGGGCCTGGGAGATCGGCACGTAGGACTTCGCGGCGAGGTACTGGTCGCCGGCGCGGCGCGGGATGGAGATGCCGGCCTGGGCCATGGCCTGCTGGGTGAGGCCGGAGCAGTCGAAGCCGGAGGGGCCGTTGCCGCCCCACACGTAATAGGAGGACGGGTTCCGGACGGCGGCGCGCACATAGTCGACGGCGGCCTGCTTGGACGCGGGCGCCGGCGCAGGGGCGACGGCGGGGGCGGTGGAGGTGGAGACCGAGGTGGTCTTCAGGACCATTCCCGGGTGGAGCATGGTCGAGGAGGTCATGCCGTTGATGGACTGCAGGACCGAGGCGGACACGCCCGTGCGGTAGGAGATGATCCACCAGCCGTCGCCGGCCAGCACGGTGTAGGTCGAGCCCGAGGTGGACGGCGCCGGGGCCGGGGCCGGGGTGGCGGTGCCGGAGGTCTTGAGGACCATGCCGGGGTGCAGCACGGTCGCGGCGGTCATGCCGTTGAGCGACTGCAGCGTGGACATGGAGACGCCGGTGCGCTGGGCGATGATCCACCAGCCGTCGCCGGAGCGGACGGTGTAGGTGGTCTCGGCGGCCTGGGCGGTCTCGGCGACGGACACGGTGCCGACGCCGGTCAGGGCGGCGGCGCCCAGGGCGAGCGCCACGGAGGCGGCGGCGGTGCGGGGGGCGCGACGCGCGGCGGCGTGCGGGGAGGTCACAGACATCAGATCTTCTTCCCGGACAGGACCTGCGGCCCATGAGGGCGGTGCCTCCGGGCGATGCCCGGAACGAGGCCGGACCGCGGGTGCGAGTTGACGAGCAGTGCGGATGACCGGGTACGCGAGGACGCGGAGGAAGCCCCGGTGTGGCGGATCGGCTGTAACCGATCCGTGATCAAGATACACGATCGTTATCGAAACGCAATCAGAAATTCGGATGACGTCCAGGTGGCCGATCGGCGCTCGACGCGCCCCGGTCGGCACCTACCGTGCGCGGCTGTCCCCGCCCCTCTCCGGCGCGGCGCTAGCGTGGTGCGGGTGAGCCCCTCCCGCCCCCTGCGCCTGCTGATGGACGCCCGCTACACCCGCACCGACTTCCACGACGGCATCTCCCGCTACGGCGCGAGCCTCCTCGAGGCGGTCGCCCGCCGGACCGACGCGCCGGGCCCGGAGGGGGCCGACGTCGAGGTCGAAGTCGCGATGCTGATCTCGGACGAACGACAGCTGGCCCTGCTCCCGGACGGCGTGCCGTGGCACCTCGTCTCCGGCCCCACCTCCCCACGCGAGCCGTTCGTGGCCCGTCAGGTCGCGCGCCTGCGACCGGACGTCGTCTTCTCGCCCATGCAGACCATGGGTTCATGGGGGCGGGACTACGCGCTGATCCTCACGCTCCACGACCTCATCTACTACGAGCACCGCACCCCGCCGCGGAACCTGCCCGAGCCGATCCGCTGGCTGTGGCGGGCCTACCACCTGACCAAGACCCCGCAGCGGCTCCTGCTCGACCGCGCGGACGCGGTCGCCACGGTCTCCCGGACGACGGCGGAGCTCATCGACCGGCACCGCCTCACCCGGCGTCCGGTCCACGTCATCGCCAATGCGGCGCAGACGGTACCGGAGCCGCGTGACCCGGACGAGACCCCGGACCGCACGCTGCTCTACATGGGCTCGTTCATGGACTACAAGGACATCGAGTCCCTCGTGGCGGCCGCGCCCCTGCTGCCGGGCTACGCGCTGCACCTGCTCTCCCGCATCAGCCCGGAGCGCCGCGGGCAGCTCGAGGCCCGGCTGGCCGCGCGCCGCGCCGCCGCGGGGGCCGCCGGCGCGGACGTGGTCTTCCACGACGGCACCGACGAGGCCGAGTACGTGCGCCTGCTCCGCCGGGCCACCGCGGCCGTCACCCTCTCCCGCGCCGAGGGCTTCGGCCTGCCCGTGGCCGAGGCGATGGCCCATGGCACGCCGGTGGTGTGCTCGGACCTGCCGATCTTCCGCGAGATCGCCGGCGCGGGCACCCCGTCCTTCCGGGGTGTCCCGCTCGAGGGGGACCGGGCGGCCGCGCTCGCGGCCCGTGTGCGGGAGCTCGAGGACCCCG
The DNA here is from genome assembly GCF_017168495.1 of Micrococcus sp. KRD096. Classification (NCBI taxonomy): domain Bacteria; kingdom Bacillati; phylum Actinomycetota; class Actinomycetes; order Micrococcales; family Micrococcaceae; genus Micrococcus; species Micrococcus sp. KRD096. The sequence continues at coordinate 4,419 of NZ_JABFAY010000002.1, forward strand.
CCGAGTTCGCCGCGGCCTCCCGGGCGAGCGTCGCTCAGGCGGCCCGGTTCAGCTGGGACGAGTCCGCTCGCCGACTCCTGGACCTCACGGCCGCGCTGGGTGCGGCGCGGCGTGCGGCCAGAGCACGGACGGACCGCTCCAGCCGATGAGCACCAGCGGGTCGAGGTAGCGATCGAAGGCCGCGTCCCCCACCCGCCAGCCGTCGGGCTCCCGCACGCCCCAGTGCACGCACGCCCGCGTGCAGTGGGGTGGCGCCCCGGCCAGTCGCCCCACCGGGTCGCCTGCGGCGACGACGGCCCCCACGGCGACATCCGCCTCCACCGGCTCGAGCGAGCTGCGGGTCCCGTCCTCGTGCTCGAGGGTCAGCACGGGGCGGTCGACCACGACCCCGGCGAACACGACCCGGCCCGCCGCCGGTGCCCGGATCGCTGCGCCGGACGGCACGGCGAGGTCCACGCCCCGGTGCCCCCGACCCCACGGTCGCTCGGGCGCGACGAACGCGCGGAGCACGTCATCCGGGGCGGCGCCGGCCACGGGCGCGTGCCACGCGACCGGCGCGGCCGTCGATCCCGGACCTGCCGGGGACGCCGCGACGAGCAGCAGCGCGTCGCGCCCCGACGGTGCGGACGTGGCCCGCGGCACGGCGTCGAGGCCGCCCACCCCCGAGGCGAGGACGAGCCAGGCGAGCAGGGCCGCCGCGACGCACCCCGCGATGTGCGGGCGCGGGAGCGGACGGGGGAGGTGGGTGCGTGGGGTCATGGCGACAGCCTGGCGTCCCGGGCGGCCGCGTGGCGGGCCCGCAGTGCGATCGTGGAGAGCGCCCGCCGCACCGGTCCCTGTGCAGGAGTCGGCGATGGGAGCGGTCGCCCACCTGGGGTAGGATTCACCTCAGCGGTGTCCTGTGGCCGGCCCAGTGCTATGCCCCGGACACCGACTCCGCGCATCGCGGTGGGTCGCTCCAGCGGCCCAGCCCCCACGCTCGGTCCCGTCCCCGCCGTCCTCCTGGAGAGGGCGTCGGCGCGGGTGCTCGTGGGGCCCGGCAGCCCGCCGTCGTGATGCCAGGGGCCGCCCGACCGGGCCGGCCGCCAACCGTCAAGAAATCGACCGGCAGACCGCCCGCGCGTGAAGCGCGGGGTGTCACGGCTGCCACAGAAGGGAACGTCATGCCCGTCGTGACCATGCGCCAGCTCCTCGACTCCGGTGTCCACTTCGGCCACCAGACCCGCCGCTGGAACCCCAAGATGAAGCGCTTCATCTTCACCGAGCGCAACGGCATCTACATCATCGACCTCCAGCAGTCGCTGTCCTACATCGACCGCGCCTACGAGTTCGTCAAGGAGACCGTCGCCCACGGCGGCACCATCCTGTTCGTCGGCACCAAGAAGCAGGCCCAGGAGGCCATCGCGGAGCAGGCCGGCCGCGTGGGCATGCCCTACGTGAACCACCGCTGGCTCGGCGGCATGCTGACCAACTTCTCCACCGTCTCCAAGCGCGTGCAGCGCATGAAGGAGCTCGAGGAGATCGACTTCGAGGACGTGGCCGGCTCGCAGTTCACCAAGAAGGAGCTGCTGCTGCTCAACCGTGAGCTCGAGAAGCTGCAGGCCAACCTCGGCGGCATCCGCAACATGGCCAAGACCCCCTCCGCCGTGTGGGTCGTGGACACCAAGAAGGAGCACCTGGCCGTCGACGAGGCCCAGAAGCTCGGCATCCCGGTCGTCGCCATCCTGGACACCAACTGCGATCCGGACGAGGTCGCCTACCCGATCCCGGGCAACGACGACGCCATCCGCTCCGTGAACCTGCTGACCCGCGTGGTCGCGGACGCGGTCGCCGAGGGCCTGATCGCCCGCCAGGGCGGCAAGTCCGGCCAGGCGGCCGCCGAGCCGATGGCCGAGTGGGAGCGCGAGCTGCTCGAGCAGCACAACGCCCAGCAGGCCGAGCAGGCCGAGGCCCCCGCCGCCGAGGCACCGGCCGAGCAGGCCGAGGCCCCCGCTGCCGAGGCGCCGGCCGAGCGGGCCGAGGCCCCCGCCGCCGAGGCCGCCCCGCAGGGCGAGTGATCCCGGCCGGTCCGTCGGCCCGGCCTCACCCGGCCGGGCCGACGGACCGGATCAGACCCCGAACATCCCGCACAACCCACACCACGGGAAGGACCGAACGAGCATGGCGAACTACACCGCTGCTGACATCAAGGCCCTGCGCGAGCGCACCGGCGCCGGCATGATGGACGTGAAGAAGGCTCTGGACGAGGCCGACGGCGACGCCGAGAAGGCCATCGAGATCATCCGCGTGAAGGGCCTCAAGGGCGCCACCAAGCGCGAGGGCCGCTCGGCCGCCGAGGGCCTCGTGGCCGCGACCGTCGAGAACGGCGTCGGTGTCATGATCGAGCTCAACTGCGAGACCGACTTCGTGGCCAAGGCCGACAAGTTCATCGCCCTGGGCGACGTGGTGCTGCGCGCCGCCGTCGCCTCCGGCGCCACGGACGTCGACGGCCTGCTGGCCTCCGACTACGAGGGCCGCACCCTGGGCGACTACGTGACCGAGGAGGGCGCCCTGCTGGGCGAGAAGGTGGCCGTGCGCCGCCTGGCCCGCGTGGAGGGCGCCTACGTGGACGCCTACCTGCACAAGACCTCCAAGGACCTGCCGGCCCAGGTGGGCGTGCTCCTCGCCGTGGACGCCGACTCCGCCGAGGCCAAGACCGCCGCGCACGACATCGCCGTGCACGTCGCGGCCTACTCGCCCACGTACCTCACCCGTGAGGACGTGCCGGCCGAGACCGTCGAGAACGAGCGTCGCATCGCCGATGAGACCGCCCGTGCCGAGGGCAAGCCGGAGCAGGCCCTGCCGAAGATCGTGGAGGGCCGCCTGACCGGCTTCTTCAAGGAGATCGTGCTCGTGGACCAGCCGTTCGCGAAGGACCCGAAGCAGACCGTCGGCAAGGTCGCCTCCGACGCCGGCACCAACGTCACCGGGTTCGCCCGCTTCCGCGTCGGCAACTGACCGCCGCACCCGGACCGGCCGCTCCCGGTCCACGCCCCGCGGGGGCGTAGGATCGGGAGCGACCCGAGGTCCACTCCGGCGCCGGATGGCGCCGACGACCATCGCATGACGGGGTGGCCGCCCCGACCGGGCGGCCACCCCGTCCGCGTGTCCGCCCCCGGGACGGCACCCCCCACCGACCAGGAGATGCTTCCCATGGAGACGAACCGCGCCCCCGAGGACCCGACCACCGCCCACGCCCCGCAGACCTCGGACGACACCGGCCGCCGTCGCGTGCTCCTCAAGCTCTCGGGCGAGGTGTTCGGCGGCGGCAAGATCGGCGTGGACCCGGAGACCGTCCGCGGCATCGCCGAGCAGATCGCCGCCGCGGCGGACCAGGTGGAGATCGCGATCGTCGTCGGCGGCGGCAACTTCTTCCGTGGCGCCGAGCTGTCCGAGAACGGGATGGACCGCCGTCGGGCCGACTACATGGGCATGCTCGGCACCGTGATGAACTGCCTGGCCCTGCAGGACTTCCTCATCCAGGCCGGGGTCACCACGCGCGTGCAGTCCGCCATCCACATGGAGCAGGTGGCGGAGTCCTACATCCCGCTGCGCGCCATCCGCCACATGCAGAAGGGCCGCGTCGTGATCTTCGGCGCAGGCACCGGCCTGCCCTACTTCTCCACGGACACCGTGGCGGCCCAGCGTGCCCTCGAGGTCGGGGCGGACGAGGTCCTGATGGCCAAGTCCGGCGTGGACGGCGTCTACACCGCGGACCCCAAGAAGGACCCCACCGCCGAGCGTCTCACGCACCTGACCTACGACGAGGCGCTGCTGCGGAACATCCGCGTGATGGACCTGACCGCCATGACCATGTGCAAGGACAACGACCTGGACATGCGCGTGTTCGGCATGGAGGGCCCGGGCAACGTGACCCGCGCCCTGCTCGGCGAGCCGATCGGCACCACCGTCACCGTCTGAGGCGCGCCGCGTAGGATGGCGGCAGACCTGTTCCACCACACCGAGGAGACACCGTGATCCAGGAGACCCTGCAGTCCGCCGAAGAGCAGATGGACCGCACCATCGAGGCCACGCGTGAGGACTTCGCCTCCGTGCGCACGGGCCGCGCCAACCCGGGCCTCTACTCCAAGGTGATGGTCGACTACTACGGCTCGTTCACCCCGCTGCAGCAGCTGGCGTCCTTCACCACCACGGACGCCCGCACGCTGCTCATCACCCCGTTCGACCAGTCGGCCCTGCGCAACATCGAGAAGGCGCTGTCCGAGTCCGAGGTCGGCGCGAACCCGTCCAACGACGGCAAGGTCATCCGCATCGTGATGCCGGAGCTGACCGAGGAGCGCCGCAAGGAGTACGTGAAGCTGGTCAAGTCCAAGGCGGAGGAGCACAAGATCTCCGTGCGCAATGCCCGCCGCAAGGCCAAGGAGGCCATGGACAAGGCCGTCAAGGACGGCGAGGTCGGCGAGGACGAGGGTGCCCGCGGCGAGAAGGAGCTGGACGCGCTCACCAAACGCCACGTCGAGCTCATCGACGAGATGGCCAAGAACAAGGAGCAGGAGCTGCTGGAGGTCTGAGCCTCCCGCCGTCCGCGCTCGCCCCATGACCTCCGCCGTGTCCACCTCGCCCGCACCCCCGCGCGGCGGCCGCGACCTCAAGTCCGCCGTCCTCGTGGGGGTGGGGCTGCTGGCGACGGCCCTGGTCGGCCTCTTCTGGCTCGACTGGCTGCTGGTCCTCCTCGTGGTCGCCCTGCTGGTCGGCGCGGTGTCCGAGATCGCGACGGCGGTGCGCGGCATCGGCCTGGACGTGCCGCGGCCCCCGCTCTGGGTGGCCGCGGCGGTCCTGCCGCTCACCGCGTGGCGGTGGGGGGTGCCCGCGCTGTTCATCGCCCTGGTGGCATGCCTGGCGCTGGTGGCCGTGTGGACGGCGCTGACGCGGCGGCGTCCGGCGGGCCAGTTCATGCTCGCGGGCGTGTTCATCGTGCTGTGGGCGCCGTTCCTGCTCTCCTTCGCCGCGGCGCTCCTGGACGAGCCGCTGGGGCACCGCATGGTGGCGGTCCTGCTGCTGATGGTGGTCTCCAACGACACGTTCGGCTACATCGTGGGCTACCGCTTCGGCCGCACCCCGATCGCCCCGCGCATCAGCCCCAAGAAGTCCTGGGAGGGCCTGGCCGGCTCCCTGGCGGGCTCGGTGCTGGTGGGCGTCGTCGCCGTCCCCCTGCTGGTCGGCCAGCCGTGGTGGGTCGGCGCCGTCCTCGGCGTGACCACCGTCGCCGCCGCCACCTCGGGGGACTTCTCCGAGTCCATGGTCAAGCGTGAGCTCGGCATCAAGGACATGTCCTCCGCCCTGCCCGGCCACGGCGGCGTGATGGACCGCCTGGACTCCCTCGTGTTCGCCGCGCCGGTGGCCTACACCGTGCTGGCGCTGCCCCTGACCTGATCCACCCCTCGACCCGGCACGGCCGGGACCCGCACCGCAGGAGACGCCCATGACCCCCCGCACCACCCCGGACACCGAGCCGGTCTTCGAGCTCGTCGAGCAGGACGAGATCGGCTACGAGACCACCCACGTGGACGCCTTCATGGCGCGTGCCCGTGAGGCGCGCGACGGCGGTGCCCCGCTCACTGCGGAGGAGGTGCGCCAGGCCCGCTTCGCGACCGTCAACGGCGGCTACGCCACCGACGAGGTGGACGACGAGCTGGACCGTCTGGAGGAGGAGCTGGCCGCCGCCGAGCGTCAGGCCTTCGTCGCCGAGCGCGGGGACGAGGACTGGGCCGCGGACCTCGAGGAGCGCGTGGCCGAACTCGTGGCCCGCGCCGATCGGGCCCCGGCGGAGCGCTTCCGCCGCCCCTCCCGCGCGGACGCCGTGAGCTACGACGTGGACCAGGTGGACGCACTCGTGGACCGCCTGCGCGTCACCCTGGCCGGCGCGGAGGGCTCGACGGATCCCGACGCCGAGGGCGGGCTGACCGCGGACGACGTGCGCCGCGCGTCGTTCGGCGAGGCGGAGGGTGCCGCCGGCTACGAGGAGGGCCAGGTCGACGCCTACCTCGACGCCGCCGTCGACGTGCTGCTGCGCCGCGCCTGACACTCTGCCCTCGCGCGGCGGCCCGGGAGAGTGGCGCAGATCACACTGAAGTGATTACAATCACACCACCGAGACGCCGCGCGCTCCACCCCTGCTCGCGCATGCGTACAACTCCCTCGCCCCGCACCGTGGGCGTCGATCGGAAGGCAGTCCAGTGACCCTCGTGGACCACACCCGTCCCACCGGCGGACAGTCCGCCGGCTCTCCGCCCCCGGCGGGCCCGGCCGAGGCCGTGATGCTCCAGGTGCTCGACACGGAGGGCCGCCGCCGTCCGCAGCCGGAGCTCGACCCGTGGATCGAGGACGTCGACGCCGACGCCCTCGCCGCGCTGTACCGTCAGATGGCCGTGGTCCGGCGCCTCGACGTCGAAGCCACGCACCTGCAGCGTCAGGGCGAGCTCGCCCTGTGGCCCCCGCTGCTGGGCCAGGAGGCCGCCCAGGTGGGCTCCGCGGTCGCGCTGCGCCCGGACGACTTCGTCTTCCCGTCCTACCGTGAGAACGGCGTGGCACTGCTCCGCGGCGTCCCCGCGCTGGACCTGCTGCGGGTGTGGCGCGGCTCCACGTTCTCGAGCTGGGACCCGAACGAGACGCGGGTGGCCACCCAGCAGATCATCATCGGCGCGCAGGCCCTGCACGCCGTCGGCTACGCGATGGGCGTCCAGCGGGACCAGGCGGACGTGGCCACGATCGTCTACTTCGGCGACGGCGCCACGAGCCAGGGGGACGTCAACGAGGCCATGGTCTTCAGCGCCTCGTACCAGTCGCCCGTGGTGTTCTTCTGCCAGAACAACCACTGGGCCATCTCCGAGCCCGTGCGCCTGCAGACCCGCCGCAGCATCGCGGACCGCCCGTGGGGCTTCGGCATCCCGTCGATGCGCGTGGACGGCAACGACGTCCTGGCCGTGCTCGCCGCGACCCGCGCCGCCGTCGAGCGCGCGGCCGACGGGGGCGGCCCCACCTTCATCGAGGCCGTCACCTACCGCATGGGTCCGCACACCACCGCGGACGACCCCACCCGCTATCGGGACGACGCCGAGCTCGAGGCCTGGAAGGCCCGTGACCCGCTGACCCGCGTGGAGGCGCACCTGCGCACCCTCGACGTGGACGTGGACGCCGTGCTCGCGCAGGCCCAGGCCGAGGCCGACGAGCTGGCGGCAGAGGTCCGCCGCGCCCTCGAGGCGCTCGAGGAGGACGGCGCGGACAGGCTCTTCGACGAGATCTACGCCGAGCCCCACCAGGAGCTCGAGCGGCAGCGCCGCGAGCACGCCCTCTACCTGCAGCAGTTCGACGACGAGGAGGCGGGCGCGTGAGCGAGCGCATGACCTTCGGCCGGGCGATCAACCGCGGCCTGCAGCGTGCCCTGGCCGACGACCCCAAGGTCCTGCTCATGGGCGAGGACATCGGCGCCCTCGGCGGCGTCTTCCGCATCACCGACGGCCTGCAGGCCGAGTTCGGCGAGGACCGGGTGCTCGACACCCCGCTGGCCGAGTCCGGCATCGTGGGCACGGCCATCGGCCTGGCCATGCGCGGCTACCGGCCCGTCGTCGAGATCCAGTTCGACGGCTTCGTGTACCCGGCGTTCGACCAGATCGTGGCGAATCTGGCCAAGCTGCGCGCCCGCACCCGCGGCGCCGTGCCGATGCCGGTGACCATCCGCATCCCCTTCGGCGGCGGCATCGGCTCCCCGGAGCACCACTCCGAGTCGCCCGAGGCCTACTTCCTGCACACCGCGGGCCTGCGGGTGGTCTCCCCGTCCTCCCCGCAGGAGGGGTACGACCTCATCCGCGCCGCGATCGCCTCGGAGGACCCGGTGGTCTACCTCGAGCCCAAGCGGCGCTACCACGACAAGGGCGACGTGGACCTGGACGTCGCGATCCCCCCGATGAGCCCCGCCCGCATCCTGCGCGAGGGCCGGGACGCCACGCTCGTGGCCTACGGCCCGCTCGTGAAGACCGCCCTGCAGGCCGCCGAGGTGGCGGCCGAGGAGGGCGTCGAGGTCGAGGTGGTTGACCTGCGCAGCCTGTCCCCGCTGGACACCGGCCTCGTCGAGTCCTCGGTGCGGCGCACCGGCCGGCTCGTCGTGGCGCACGAGGCGTCCCGCACCGGCGGCCTCGGCGCCGAGCTCGTGGCCACGGTGGCCGAGCGCGCGTTCCACTGGCTCGAGGCCCCGCCGGTGCGCGTCACCGGCATGGACGTGCCCTACCCGCCGTCCAAGCTCGAGCACCTGCACCTGCCGGACCTCGACCGCATCCTCGACGGCCTGGACCGTGCTCTGGGCCGACCGAATTCGCTGGACTCCGTGGACGCGTTCGCCGCCCCCGAGACCGCCGAGCAGTTCCTCGCCGCCCAGAACGCCGGGGAGGAGACCCGATGAGCCAGAAGACCTTCCGCCTGCCCGACCTCGGCGAGGGCCTGACCGAGTCCGAGATCGTGACGTGGCGCGTGGCCGAGGGCGACGCGGTGACCGTGAACCAGGTGCTCGCCGACGTCGAGACGGCCAAGGCCGTGGTCGAGGTCTCGAGCCCGTTCGCGGGCGTCGTCGCGGCCCTGCACGGCGCCGAGGGCGAGACCCTCGAGGTCGGTGCGCCCCTGGTGACCTTCACCCTCGAGGGCACCGAGCCCGACGTCGGCGGGCCCGCCGAGGGCGACGGCCGCGTGCCCACCCTCGTCGGCTACGGCGCTGCGCCGGACACCGGCAAGCCCGGCCGCCGTGCGCGGCGCGGCTCCGCGGCCCCGGCGACGTCGGCCGCCCCGGTGGGCGAGCCCGCCCGCGGACAGGCGCCGTCCACGTCGGAGGTGGCCCCGGCCGGCGCCGGGCGCCCGCAGCCCGAGGCCGCCGAGCCCGCCCGCGCGGACGCGGCGCCCAAGGCGGTGCGGGGCGCGGCGTCGGGCGAGCGGCCCCGGTGCACTCCGCCCGTGCGCCTGTACGCGCGCCGCGCGGGCGTGGATCTGGAACAGGTCACCGGCACCGGTGCGGGCGGGGTCATCACCCGCGCAGACGTCGAGGCGTCCCTGGCCGGGGGCGGGCAGCCCGCGGCCGCGGCGACGCCGCCGCAGTCCGACGCCGAGTCGGGCTCGACCGGGGGCGTCCGCACCCTGGGCGGCCGCCCGCGCACCGAGGCCGTGCCGGTCAAGGGCGTGCGCAAGGCGACCGCGGCGGCCATGGTGCAGTCCGCGTTCACCGCCCCGCACGTGACCGAGTTCCTGCAGGTGGACGTCACCGAGACCATGGAGGTGCTCGCCGAGCTCAAGGCCTCCCGCGAGTTCCGGGACGTCAAGCTCACGCCCATGACGCTCGCCGCCAAGGCGTGCCTCGTGGCGATGGAGCGCACCCCGGACGTCAACGCCCGGTGGGACGAGGCCGCCGGGACGATCGTCCAGCAGAACTTCGTGAACCTCGGCTTCGCCGCCGCCACCCCCCGCGGGCTGATGGTGCCGAACGTCAAGGACGCCCAGGCGATGAGCCTGAGGGAGCTGGCCGACGCCATCCGCGATCTCACGGGCCTCGCCCGCGAGGGGCGGCTGTCCCCGGCGGACCTGGCCGGCGGCACCTTCACGCTCACGAACGTCGGGGTGTTCGGCGTGGACGCGGGCACCCCGATCATCAACCCGGGCGAGGGGGCGATCATCGCGATCGGCCAGGTCCGGAGGATGCCGTGGGAGCACCGCGGCGAGATCGCCCTGCGGGACGTCATGACGCTGTCCCTCTCGTTCGACCACCGCTTCGTGGACGGCGAGCAGGGCTCGCGCTTCCTCGCGGACGTCGGCGCGATCCTGCGCCGCCCGGGTCTGACCCTGACCATGGTCTGACGGCCCCGGACGCGTCGCGGCCCCGCCGCCCGGGCACCGGGGGGAGGCGGGGCCGTCGTCGTGGCAGGCCGGCGCGGCCGCGGGCACGGCGGGGGCCACGGGGCGCGCTCAGTCGGCGGCGGGCAGCTCCATCACGAGCTCGGTGATGACCTCGGCGCGGGCGTTGGAGAAGACCTTCTCCTCGCCGACGGTCTCGAAGCCGCGGCGGGAGAGCACCTTCACGGAGCCCACGTTGTCCTCGGGGACGTGCGCCCGCAGCGGGCGGGCGGTGTGCTCCTCGAGGAACCGGTCCACGGCCGCGGTCGTCAGGCCCAGGCCCCAGTAGTCCTGCGCGGTCCAGAAGGACAGCTCGCCCACGCCGTCCTGCTGGATGCACACGAGGGCGCCCACGGCGCGGCCCTCGTGCTCGATGGTCCGCACGATGGTGTCCTCGTCCCCGAGCAGGTGGGCCCAGTGGTAGTCGAAGACGCCGCGGTCCCGGGGGTTGCGGGGGGCGAAGGCGGACATCAGGTTGGCCTGCTCGTCCTGCTGGTGGAGGAAGAACTCGTCCAGATCCTCGGGTCGGACGTCACGAAGAAGCACGGCGGTGGACCTCTCGGGGCGGGGTTCGACGGCGTCCGCCGTCACGGTACCGGCCACCGTACCACCGGGCAAGACGTCGGCCCGCCGGGCCGGTGCCGTCCGCTCAGTCCTCGCCGGACAGCGGTCCGGGGGCCGTGGCCGCGGCCCAGGCCATGGCCACGAGGGTCGCACGGCGGGCCGCGCGGTCGGCCGCGGTGCGCCGCACCGAGCGGGGGGTGGAGTTGAGCAGGCCCAGCACGGCCTGGGCGCGGAACACGGCGGTGGCCTGGTCCTCGTGGGGGTGGACGACCTGCAGCTGGCGCGCCCACACGTCGATGTAGGCGCGCTGGGTGCGCGTGATGGCCGTGCGCGCGCCGTCGGGCAGGGCGGACATGTCGCGGTCCTGCACACGGATCACGTCGCGCTGGGCGAGGGCGAAGTCCGCCTGGAAGCCGATGAGGGCCCGCAGGGTCTCCGCCCCCGGCGCGTGCTGCGCCTCGGCGGCCAGCCCGCCGTCCAGCAGGTCCTGTGAGGCCGTGTCGAGGATCGCCGTGAGCACGGCGGCCTTGCCGGCGAAGTGGCGGTAGATGGCGGGGCCGCTGATCCCGACGGCGGCGCCGATGTCCTCGAGGCGGACCGCGTCGAAGCCCCGGGCCGCGAACAGTCGCGCCGCGGCCGCGAGCAGGTCCACCCGGCGTCGGGCCTTGGCGGCCTCCCGGGCGGTCGGCGGGGTCGCCGGGTGGACCGCCCGACGCCGGGGCGGCGGGGGACGCGGGATCGACGGCGGGCATGGGATCCACTGTAGGACGGGACGAGGCGCGCCGGGCGCCCGGTCGACGTCAGTGACGATCGTCACTACACTGAGGCTCGGTTCAGTTAGTCGTCATTCACTGAAGGGGGTCTCATGACCGCCAGCACCCCGGCCCCGGCCGCGCAGTCCGCGCCCACCGTGGCCGAGCGCAACGCGGCCGGCCACGCCCGGCTCGAGCAGGAGCTCGCCGACCTCGTCGCCCGCGCGTCGCTCGGCGGGCCCGAGCGCTCCCGCGAGCGCCACACCGGCCGCGGCAAGCTGCTGGTGCGGGACCGCATCGACGCGCTGCTCGACGAGGGCTCGCCCTTCCTCGAGGTCGGCGCGCTGGCCGCGCACGGCCTGTACGACGGGGACAGCCCCGCCGCGGGCGTCGTGGCGGGCATCGGCCTGGTCCACGGCCGCCTCGTGATGGTGGTCGGCAACGACGCCACCGTGAAGGGCGGCACCTACTACCCCATGACGGTGAAGAAGCACCTGCGGGCCCAGGAGATCGCCCTGGAGAACCGCCTGCCGTGCATCTACCTCGTGGACTCCGGCGGCGCGTTCCTGCCCCGCCAGGACGAGGTCTTCCCGGACCGCGAGCACTTCGGCCGCATCTTCCGGAACCAGGCGCTGCTCTCCTCGCAGCGCATCCCGCAGCTGGCCGCGGTGTGCGGCTCCTCCACGGCGGGCGGCGCGTACGTGCCGGCCATGTCGGACGAGACCGTGATCGTGCGCGAGCAGGGCACCATCTTCCTCGGCGGCCCCCCGCTCGTGAAGGCCGCGATCGGGGAGGACGTCTCGCCCGAGGACCTCGGCGGCGGCCGGCTGCACGCCGAGCGCTCCGGCGTCGCGGACCACCTGGCGGACGACGACCTGCACGCCATGCAGATCCTCCGGGACATCGTGGCCACCCTGCCCCCGGCCGAGGCGCCGGCCTGGGAGGTCGCCCCCGCCGCGGAGCCCGCCAAGGACCCGGCCGAACTGACCAGCGTCGTGCCCGTGGACGTGAACACCCCCTACGACGTGCGCGAGGTGATCGACCGCCTCGTGGACGGCGGCTCCGTCCACGAGTTCAAGCCCCTCTACGGCACCACCCTGGTCACCGCGTTCGCGCGGATCGACGGCCACCCCGTGGGCGTCCTCGCCAACAACGGCATCCTGTTCGGAGACTCCGCCCGCAAGGGCGCGCACTTCATCGAACTGTGCGACCAGCGCGGCATCCCGCTGCTGTTCCTGCAGAACATCTCCGGCTTCATGGTGGGTCGGGACGCGGAGGCCGGCGGCATCACGCGCGACGGCGCCAAGATGGTCACCGCCGTCGCGACCGCCCGCGTGCCCAAGCTGACCGTGGTGATCGGCGGCTCGTTCGGCGCCGGCAACTACGCGATGTGCGGCCGCGCCTACTCACCCCGCTTCCTGTGGATGTGGCCGAACGCGCGCATCTCCGTGATGGGCGGCCCGCAGGCCTCCTCCGTGCTCACGCAGATCAAGCAGGACCAGCGGGCCGCCGCGGGGGAGGAGCCGATGTCCCCCGAGGAGGTCGAGGCCTTCCAGGCGCCGGTCCGCCGGCAGTACGAGGACCAGGGCAGCCCCCTGTACTCCACCGCCCGCCTCTGGGACGACGGAGTGATCACCCCCGGCCAGACCCGCCGGGTGCTCTCCCTGGCCCTCGACGTCATCTCCCGTTCCCCGCTGCCGGACTCCCGGTTCGGCCTGTTCCGCATGTGAGGCACCCGTGACCGAGAACCACGCCCAGGGGACGCCCCTGTTCGACACCGTGCTGGTGGCCAACCGCGGCGAGATCGCCGTGCGCGTCATCCGCACCCTGCGCCGCCTCGGCATCCGCTCGGTGGCCGTGCACTCCGACGCCGACGCCGACGCGCGGCACGTCCGCGAGGCGGACACGGCGGTCCGCCTCGGCCCGGCTCCGGCCCGCGAGTCCTACCTGGACATCGACGCCGTCGTCGACGCCGCGCGCCGCACCGGCGCCCAGGCCGTGCACCCCGGCTACGGCTTCCTGTCCGAGAACGCCGACTTCGCCCGCGCGCTGGACGCGGCCGGCATCGTGTTCGTGGGCCCGCCCGTGGCCTCGCTCGACGCGATGGCGGACAAGATCCGCGCCAAGGAGACCGTGGCCGCGTACGACGTGCCGGTGGTCCCCGGCATCCAGGACCCCGCGCTCACCGACGAGCAGATCACGGCCGAGGCCGAGCGCGTCGGCTTCCCGCTGCTGATCAAGCCCTCCGCGGGCGGCGGCGGCAAGGGCATGGTGGCCGTGCGCGCCGCCGAGGAGCTGCCCGGCGCCCTCGCCTCGGCCCGGCGCACGGCGCGCTCCGCGTTCGGCGACGACACCCTGCTGCTCGAGCGGCTCATCACCGCGCCCCGGCACATCGAGGTGCAGGTGTTCGCGGACGCCCACGGCGCCACCGTGCACCTGGGCGAGCGCGAGTGCTCCCTGCAGCGCCGCCACCAGAAGGTGATCGAGGAGGCCCCCGCGCCCCTGCTGACCGGGCTGGCGCACGGGGCCGAGCTCCGCGAGCGCCTGGGCCGGGCCGCCGTGGACGCGGCCGTGTCCGTGGGCTACCGCGGTGCCGGCACCGTCGAGTTCCTCGTCTCGGACGAGAACCCGGACGAGTTCTTCTTCATGGAGATGAACACCCGCCTGCAGGTGGAGCACCCGGTCTCCGAGGAGGTCGTCCGGGTGCGCGGACAGCGCCTGGACTTCGTGGAGCTGCAGCTGCGCATCGCCGCGGGGGGGCCGCTCGGCTTCGCCCAGGAGGACGTGACCCTCGACGGCGCCGCCGTCGAGGCCCGCGTCTACGCGGAGGACCCCGCGAACGGCTTCCTGCCCTCCACCGGGCCGGTGCTGCGCTGGCGCGAGCCCGCCGGCGAGGGCGTCCGCGTCGACACCCTCCTGCTGCCCTCCCGGCCGGCCGAGGAGCGCGCGTTCGGCTCCGGACCGCAGACTGGCCCCGCCGCCGGCGCCGTGGACCCCGTGGACGTCGACGGCGCACAGCCCGAGATCACCGGCTTCTACGACCCGATGATCGCCAAGCTCATCACCCGCGGCGCCGACCGCGCCGAGGCCCTGGACCGGCTCGACGCCGCGCTCGCGGACACCGTGCTGTTCGGCGTCCGCTCCAACCTGGGCTGGCTGCGCGAGCTCGCTGCCCGCACGGATGTGCGGACCGGCCGGCTCACCACCGAGCTGATCGACGGCCTCGAGGCGTGGACCGCCCCCGCGCTGCCCGAGGACCTCGCCGCCCTCGCGGCCGATGCCCTGGCCGACGTGTCCGAGGACGCGGCCGCCGCCGAGCAGCGCGCGGCCGGCACCGCGTGGGCCCGGGCGGACGGCTGGCGCGGCGCGGGCGCCCCGCAGCCCGGGATGCGCGTGCGGGTCGGGGACGAGGACCGCATCCTCACCGCCCCCGCCGCCGACGCCGAGGTGGACGAGGACGCCGGAGCCCTGGCGGGCGTCAACCTCCTGGCCGGTGACCCGCGGGACCCACGCTCAGCGTGGCTGCACCGCGACGGCGCCGCGTGGCAGGTCCGCCGCCTCACCCGGGCCGAGGTGGTCGAGGCTGCCCGCGCGGCCGCGGCCGCGCGTCGTGCCCCGGCCGGCGCAGCGTCCCCCGAGGCCCGCACGCCCATGCCGGGCACCGTCGTCGCCGTGTCCGTGGCCACCGGGGACACCGTGGCCGCGGGCCAGGAGCTGGCGGTGGTCGAGGCCATGAAGATGGAGCACCCCGTCACGGCCGCCGTCGCCGGCGTCGTAACCGTCCACGTCGCCGAGGGCGACGCCGTGGCCGCGCAGGCGTTGATCGCCGTCGTCGAGCCCGCCGAGCACGCAGCACCCGCAGAGAACACCTGAGAACAGGAGAGGACCATGAGCACCAAGCACCGCACCCTGCCCGCCCTCGAGGAGGACTACCAGGTCCTCTCCGACACCGTCCGCGAGTTCGCCGACGAGGTCGTGGCCCCGGTCTCCGCCGAGCTGGACGCCCAGCACGAGTTCCCGTACGAGATCGTGGCCCAGATGGGCGAGATGGGCCTGTTCGGCCTCCCGTTCCCCGAGGAGTACGGCGGCATGGGCGGCGACTACTTCGCCCTGGCCCTGGCGCTCGAGCAGCTCGGCCGCGTCAACCAGTCCGTGGCCATCACCCTCGAGGCCGGCGTCTCCCTGGGCGCCATGCCGCTGCTGAAGTTCGGCACCGAGGAGCAGAAGCAGCGCTGGCTGCCGGACCTCGTGGCCGGCACGCACCTGGCCGGCTTCGGCCTCACCGAGCCGGGCGCGGGCTCCGACGCCGGCGGCACCCAGACCACCGCCGCGCTCGAGGACGGCCAGTGGCGCATCAACGGCGCCAAGGAGTTCATCACCAACTCCGGCACGGACATCACCTCGCTCGTCACCGTCACCGCCGTGACCGGCACCGTGGAGGGCAGGACCGGCCACGACGGCCGCCCCGCCAAGGAGATCTCCACGATCCTCGTGCCCGCCGGCACCGAGGGCTTCTCCGTGGCCAAGGCCTACGACAAGGTCGGCTGGAACTCCTCGGACACCCACGCCCTGCACTTCACGGACGCGCGCGTGCCGGAGGAGAACCTGCTGGGCGCCCGCGGCCGCGGCTTCGCCCACTTCCTCGAGATCCTCGACGAGGGCCGCATCGCCATCGCGGCCCTGGCCACCGGAGCGGCCCAGGGCTGCGTGGACGAGTCGGTCGCCTACGCCAAGCAGCGGACCTCGTTCGGCCAGAAGATCGGGCAGTTCCAGGCCGTGTCCTTCAAGATCGCCCGCATGCAGGCCCGCGCGCACGCCGCCCGCCTGGCCTACTACGAGGCCGCCCAGAAGATGCTGGCCGGCAAGCCGTTCAAGACCGAGGCCGCCATGGCCAAGCTGATCGCCGGCGAGGCCGCCATGGACAACGCCCGGGACGCCACCCAGGTGTTCGGCGGCTACGGCTTCATGAACGAGACCCTCGTGGCCCGTCACTACCGCGACTCCAAGATCCTCGAGGTCGGCGAGGGCACCACCGAGGTGCAGCTCATGCTGATCGCCCGCGAGCTGGGCCTCTGACGTGACGGAGCGCGTCGAGATCGAGCAGCGGGGCCGCTACGCGGACGAGCTGGCGGTCGGCCAGGTCTACCTGCACCGGCCCGGCCGCACGCTCACCGAGGCGGACAACGTCCTGTTCACCACCCTCACCATGAACCCGCAGGCCCTGCACCTGGACCACGCGTACGCGGCGGCCCAGCCGTTCGGCCGGCCACTGGTCAACTCGATGCTGACGCTGTCCACCCTGGTGGGCCTCGCCGTCGGTCAGACCACGCAGGGCACGCTCGTGGCCCAGCTCGGCCTGGGGGAGATCGCGTTCCCGAAGCCGGTCTTCCACGGGGACACGCTCTACGGGCGCTCCGAGGTCACCGCGATCCGCGAGTCCTCCTCGCGACCGGGGCAGCGGGTCGTCACGTTCGCGATGACGGGGGAGAACCAGCACGGCGACGTCGTCGTCCGCGCCCAGCGCACCTGTCTGATGTGGACCGCGCAGGCGCACGCGGAGGCCAAGGCGAAGGCCGCCGACGCCGCAGGCACGGGGGAGCGGGCATGAGCGCGCTGAGCCTCGGACCGGCCGTCATGTTCACCCCGGCGGACCGCCCCGAGCGGTACGCCACGGCGCTCGAGCGCGCCGACGCGGTGATCCTCGACCTCGAGGACGCCGTCACCCCGGACGCCCGGCCCGCCGCGCGGAACGCCGTCGCGGCGGCCTGGGCGGGGCGGGTGACGGGCGGGGTCGACGGCGGCCCGCTGGACGAGGGCCGCGTGGTGGTGCGCGTGAACCCCGCGGGCACCGCGGACCACGACGCCGACCTGGCCATGCTCGCCGGGACGGGCTGGCGCACGCTCATGCTCGCCAAGGCCGAGTCCGCCGTGCAGGTGGACGGGGTCGTCGCCGCCCTCGGCCCGCAGACCCGCGTCGTCGCCCTGTGCGAGACCGCGGCCGGGATCCTCGCCGCCGCCGACCTGGCCGCCCACCCGCACGTGGGGGCGCTGATGTGGGGCGCCGAGGACCTCGTGGCGTCGATGGGCGGCAGCTCCTCCCGCACCCCCGGGGGCGCCTACCGCTCCGTGGTCCAGCACGCCCGCGCGACGGTGCTGCTGGCGGCGGCCGCCCACGGCGCGGCCGCATGGGACGCCGTCCACCTGGACCTCGGCGACGAGGCCGGGCTGGCCGCCGAGGCCGAGGACGCCGTCGCCCTGGGCTGCACCGCGACCGTGTGCCTGCACCCGCGCCAGGTGCCCGTCGTGCGCTCCGCCTACACGCCCGCCCCGGAGGCCGTCGAGCGCGCCCGGCGCGTCCTCGCCGCGGCCGAGGGCCGACACGGGGCCTTCGAGCTGGACGGGACGATGGTCGACGAGGTGGTCCTCGCCCAGGCCCGCGCGGTCCTGCGCCGCGCGGACGCGGCCCGGCCCGCGAGTCCCTGACCGGCTCCTCTGCGGCCCCGTGCCCCGGCGGCTCCGTGCCGTCGGGGCGCGGCCGTGTCCGCACGGCTGCGCACCGGGGCTGTCACAGGGGCGCACGGCCCAGGGGTGCGCTTGACGGCGCACCCCTCCGCCCGCCAGAGTGTGGTTGTCATCACAGTGATCTGTCTCACACTGATCCGTCCTACGCACCCCCGGAGGGCCCATGTCATCCAGCGAGCCCACGGCGCCGGTCCCCACGGCCGCGCAGTTCCGCGCCGCGCAGCAGTCCGAGGAGTTCATCGAGCTCCGGCGCACCCACCGATCCTTCGCCTTCCCCATGACCGTGGCGTTCTTCGTCTGGTACCTGGTGTTCGTGATCGTCGGCGCGTTCTTCCCCGAGTTCATGGCGATCCGCCTCGGCGGCAACATCACCCTCGGCCTGATCCTCGGCCTGCTCCAGTTCGTCACCACGTTCCTGATCACCTTCGCCTACGTCCGTTTCTCCAACCGGACCCTGGACCCCCGCGCCACCGCGCTGCGTGAGCGCCTCGAGCGCGAGGCCGCCGGCACCCACGAGAACCCGGAGGCCACGCGATGAGCGCGCTCACCCCCCTGCTCCAGGCCGCCCCGCAGACGGTCGGCAACCCCGCCGTGAACATCGGCATCTTCGTCGCCTTCGTGGTGGTCACCCTCGTGATCGTGATCCGCGCGTCCAAGACGAACGCGTCCTCGGCCGACTACTACGCCGGCGGCCGCGGCTTCTCCGGCACCCAGAACGGCACGGCCATCGCGGGTGACTACCTCTCCGCGGCCTCGTTCCTGGGCATCGTGGGCGCGATCGCCCTCTACGGCTACGACGGCTTCCTCTACTCGATCGGCTTCCTCGTGGCGTGGCTCGTGGCCCTGCTGCTGGTGGCCGAGCTGCTGCGCAACACCGGCAAGTTCACCATGGCGGACGTGCTGTCCTTCCGCCTGCAGCAGCGTCCCGTGCGCATCGCCGCCGCCTTCGGCACCATGGCCGTCTGCCTCTTCTACCTCCTGGCCCAGATGGCCGGCGCCGGCGGCCTGGTGTCCCTGCTGCTGAACATCAACGACCGGGCCGGCCAGGCCCTCGTGATCGTGATCGTGGGCGTGCTGATGATCGTCTACGTGCTGATCGGCGGCATGAAGGGCACCACCTACGTGCAGATCATCAAGGCGATCCTGCTGATCGCCGGCGCGGGGATCATGACCGTGTGGTCGCTGGCCCTGTTCGGCTTCGACTTCAACGCCATGCTGGGGGCCGCCGTCGAGATGAACCCGAAGGGCGAGGCGATCCTCGAGCCGGGCCTGCAGTACGGCGCCAGCGCGCTGACCCGCCTCGACTTCGTGTCCCTGGGCATCGCGCTCGTGCTCGGCACCGCCGGCCTGCCGCACGTGCTCATGCGGTTCTACACGGTGCCCACCGCCAAGGAGGCGCGCAAGTCCGTGGTGTGGGCCATCGTCCTCATCGGCGCGTTCTACCTGTTCACCCTCGTGCTGGGCTACGGCGCCGGCGCGCTGATCGGCCCCGAGCGCATCCTGGCCGCGCCCGGCGGGCAGAACTCCGCGGCCCCGCTGCTGGCGTTCGAGCTCGGCGGCTCCATCCTGCTGGGCCTGATCTCGGCGGTCGCGTTCGCCACCATCCTCGCGGTGGTCGCGGGCCTGGCCATCACGGCGGCGGCGTCCTTCGCCCACGACGTGTACGGCTCCGTGATCGCCAAGCACCCGCTCACCCCGCAGGAGGAGGTGCGGATCGGCAAGATCACCGTGGTGGTGATCGGCGTCCTGGCGATCGTCGGCGGCATCGCCGCCCAGGGCCAGAACGTGGCGTTCCTCGTGGCGCTCGCCTTCGCGGTGGCGGCCTCGGCGAACCTGCCGACCATCCTCTACTCCCTGTTCTGGCGGCGCTTCACCACCCGCGGCGCGGTGTGGTCGATGTACGGCGGACTGCTCTCCGCGATCATCCTGATCGTCCTGTCCCCGGTGATGTCCGGGACGCCGACCTCGATGATCCCGGGCGCGGACTTCGCGGTGTTCCCGCTGAAGAACCCGGGCATCGTCTCCATCCCGCTGGCCTTCTTCCTCGGCTGGCTCGGCTCGGTGACCTCGTCGCGCGCCGAGGACCCCGACAAGCAGGCCGAGATGGAGGTCCGCTCCCTCACCGGCATCGGCGCCGAGAAGCCGGTGCAGCACTGATCCGCGGCTGACCCGGCCCCACGGGGGTCGGCGGGGCGGGACGTCGCGGTGCGGCGTCCGTCCGGCCGGCCCCCCGTCCGTGTCCAGGCCCGGCTGGCATCATGGCGGGGTGACGCACGGATCCCTCACCGACTACACGCTGCCCGCCCCCGCCCCGGCGGACGACGACGGCGCCCCGCGCGCCGTCGCCCTGATCGGCTCCACGGGCTCGATCGGCACCCAGGGCCTCGACGTGATCGCCCAGGACCCCGCCCGGCTCCGGGCCGTCGCGCTCGCGGGCGGGGCGAACACGACCCTGCTGGCCGAGCAGGCCGTGCGCTTCGAGGTCGAGGCGGTGGGCTCCGCCGCGGCGGGGGAGGAGGAGCTGCGTGCCGCCCTCGCCGACGCCGCCGCCCGCCTCGGGCGCCCGGCCCCCCGACCCGTGCTGTTCACCGGGCCGCGCGCCGCCGAGCAGATCGCCGCGTGGCCCGGCGCCGACACCGTCCTCAACGGGATCACGGGCTCGATCGGCCTGCGACCCACCCTCGCCGCGCTGCACGCCGGTCACCGCCTGGCCCTGGCCAACAAGGAGTCGCTCATCGTCGGCGGGGCCCTCGTGAAGGCGGCCGCCCGCCCGGGCCAGCTCGTGCCGGTGGACTCCGAGCACTCCGCGCTCGCGCAGGCGCTGCGCGGCGGCACGGCGGACGAGGTCCGCCGCCTCGTGCTCACGGCCTCGGGCGGGCCGTTCCGCGGCCTGGACCGCGCCGCCCTGCACGCCGTCACCCCCGCCCAGGCCCTCGCCCATCCCACGTGGGACATGGGCCGCGTCGTCACCACCAACTCCGCCTCCCTCGTGAACAAGGCCCTCGAGGTGATCGAGGCCCACCTGCTGTTCGACGTGCCCCTGGACCGGATCGACGTCGTGGTCCACCCGCAGTCCGTGGTGCACTCGATGGTCGAGTTCGTCGACGGGTCCACGCTCGCCCAGGCCTCCCCGCCGGACATGCGCCTGCCCATCGCCCTCGGGCTGTGCTGGCCGCGCCGGCTCCCGGGCGCGGCCCCGGCCTGCGACTGGACGCGGGCGGCCACCTGGACCTTCGAGCCCCTCGACGAGGAGGCCTTCCCCGCCGTGCGGGCCGCGAAGGAGGCGGCAGCCGCCTCACCCACCCACATGGCCGTGTTCAACGCCGCCAACGAGGAGGCGGTGGACGCCTTCCACGCCGGCGTCCTGCCCTTCGACGGGATCGTGGACACGGTCCGCGCCGTCGTCGCCGACTACGCCCCCGAGGACGTGCTCGCCGCGGCCGGCCACGACCCCGCGCCGACGGGGCTCACCGTGGACGCCGTGCTCGCCGCCGAGACCTGGGCGCGCCGTGCGGCGCGGGCCCGCTGGTGACCGCCGTGGAGATCCTCTGGTACATCGCGGGCGTCCTCGCGGTCGCACTGGGCCTGGCGGTCTCGATCGCCCTGCACGAGGTCGGCCACCTCGTCCCGGCCAAGCTCTTCGGCGTGCGCGTCACGCAGTACATGATCGGCTTCGGCCCGACGCTCTTCTCATGGCGCCGCGGCGAGACGGAGTACGGGTTCAAGGCCGTCCCGCTGGGCGGGTACGTCGCGATGATCGGGATGCTGCCCCCGCCGCGGCCCGGGCAGACGCCCCGCACGGCGTCCACGGGCTTCGTCCGGCAGCTGGGCCGCATGGCCGACGACGCGCGGGCCCAGGCCGCCGAGGAGGTCCGCCCCGGCGACGCGCACCGCCGCTTCCTCGCCCTGCCGGTGTGGAAGCGCGTGGTGATCATGCTCGGCGGGCCGTTCATGAACCTGCTCATCGCGCTGGGCGTCACCGCCCTGCTGGTCACCACGGTGGGCACCTCGCAGCCCAGCACCACCGTCGCCGAGGTCTACCGGTGCGTGGTCACGACCCAGGAGCAGCAGGCCCGCGCCGCCTCCGGCGGGACAGAGGACTGCCGCCCGGGCGATCCCGACGGGCCCGCCCACGAGGCGGGACTGCGCCCCGGGGACACCGTGCTCGCCTTCGACGGGCGGCCGGTCTCCGACTGGGACGCCCTCTCCGCCGCGATCCGGGACCGCGCCGGACAGCCCACCCGGATCGAGTGGGAGCGCGACGGCGAGCGGATGAGCGCCACCCTGACCCCGCGCCTGACGGAACGGCCCGTGACGGACGCGCTGGGCCGGCCCGAGCGGGCCCCGGACGGGACCGTGGCGACCCACGAGGTCGGGTTCATCGGCATGGGCGCGCAGCTCGAGACGGTCCGCGGCACCCCGCTCGACGCCGGCCCGCTCGTCACCCAGCAGGTGCGGGGCGTCGTCGACGTCGTCCTCGTGCTGCCGCAGCGGCTGTGGGACACCGCCGTCGCCGTGGTGACCCCGGCCGAGCGCGACCCGGACGGCCCGATGTCCGTGGTGGGAGTCGGCCGGATCGCCGGGGAGGCGGCGGCGCTCGAGGAGGCCACGCTGACGGACAAGGCCGCCCTGCTGCTGTCCCTGCTGGCGGGCGTGAACGTGGCGCTCATGGTGTTCAACCTCATCCCGCTGCTCCCGCTCGACGGCGGCCACGTGGCCGGCGCCCTGTGGGAGGCGGTGCGCCGCGGCTGGGCCCGGATCACGGGCCGCCCGGACCCGGGGCCGTTCGACCTGGCCCGCATGCTGCCGCTGACCTACGCGGTGGGCGCGGCGATGCTGCTCATGGGCGTCATCCTGATCGTGGCGGACATCGTGGAGCCGGTCCGGCTGTTCTGAGCCCGGCCCGTTCGCCGTGGGCGGTCGCCCCGAGCCCCGGGGCGCCCGCGCGCCTAGGATGGACCGGAGAACCCGGCGGCCCCGCGCCGTCGACCCCGAGAACCCATGAGGAGCGCCCCCGTGCCCGTCAGCCTTGGAATGCCGTCCGCCCCGCCGCCCGTGCTGGCCCCGCGCCGCACCACCCGGCAGATCCAGGTGGGCTCGGTGGGCGTCGGCTCGCAGCACCCCGTCTCGGTGCAGTCGATGACCACCACCAAGACGCACGACATCGGCGCGACCCTGCAGCAGATCGCCGAGCTCACGGCCGCCGGCTGCGACATCGTCCGCGTGGCCTGCCCCACGGACAAGGACGCCGAGGCCCTCAAGGTCATCGCCCAGCAGTCCACCATCCCCGTGATCGCGGACATCCACTTCCAGCCGAAGTACGTGTTCGCGGCGATCGAGGCCGGCTGCGGCGCCGTGCGCGTGAACCCGGGCAACATCAAGAAGTTCGACGACAAGGTCAAGGAGATCGCGCAGGCCGCCTCGGACCACGGCACCTCCATCCGCATCGGCGTCAACGCCGGCTCCCTGGACCCGCGCCTGCTGCAGAAGTACGGCAAGGCCACCCCGGAGGCCCTCGTCGAGTCCGCCGTCTGGGAGGCCTCCCTCTTCGAGGAGCACGGCTTCAAGGACTTCAAGATCTCCGTCAAGCACAACGACCCGGTGATCATGGCCCGCGCCTACGAGCTGCTCGCCGAGCAGGGCGACTGGCCGCTGCACCTCGGCGTCACCGAGGCCGGCCCGGCCTTCCAGGGCACCATCAAGTCCGCCACCGCCTTCGGCTACCTGCTCGGCCAGGGCATCGGCGACACCATCCGCGTCTCCCTCTCCGCGCCGCCGGTCGAGGAGGTCAAGGTGGGCCTGCAGATCCTGCAGTCCCTGAACCTGCGCGAGCGCAAGCTCGAGATCGTCTCCTGCCCCTCGTGCGGCCGCGCCCAGGTGGACGTGTACACGCTGGCCGAGCAGGTCACCGAGGGCCTCCAGGACCTCGAGGTCCCGCTGCGGGTGGCCGTCATGGGCTGCGTCGTCAACGGGCCGGGCGAGGCCCGCGAGGCCGACCTCGGCGTCGCCTCCGGCAACGGCAAGGGCCAGATCTTCGTCAAGGGCGAGGTCATCCGCACCGTGCCCGAGGACCAGATCGTGGAGACCCTCATCGAGGAGGCCAACCGGATCGCCGGCGAGATGGACCTGGGGGAGGACGGCGGTGACCAGGCTGCCGCCGGTGCCCCGGTGGTCTCCGTCCACTGACCGGGAGGTCCGGGCTGCCACGGCTGACCGCGTCCGCCTGCTGACCGACGCGGACACCGCCGCGCTCGCGGCCCTGTCCGCCCGTGCCCCCGTGTCCAACGTGTTCGTGGACTCCCTGCTCGAGGCGGGCCGCCTGGCCGGCCCGCGCGGGGGAGCGGCGGGCACCCTGTTCCTCGGGATCGACGACGACGCCCCGGGCGCCGGGAGGCTGCGCGCGGCCGTCTGGATCGGCTCGAACGTGGTGCCGGTCGCCGCGTCCGAGGCCCCGGACGCGGGCTGGGCGCCGGGCGACGCGGAGGCGCTCGGCGCGGCGGCCGCCGCGCTGCGCCGCCGGTACGGGTCGATCTACGGCCCCTCCGGTCCCGTCCTGGCCGCCGGCGAGGCCCTCGCCGCCGCGGGCCACCGGTCCCGGTCCGTGCGCCCCGACCAGCCGCTGCTCGTGCTGGGCGACTCCGGGGTGATCGACCCGAACCCGTACGTGGTGCAGGCGCAGCGCCAGGACTTCGCGCGCGTCCTGCCGGCCAGCGCGGCGATGTTCGAGGAGGAGCTGGGCTTCTCCCCGTTCGCGGGCGGCGCGGCCCAGTACCGTGACCGCGTCGAGCGGCTGATCCATGCGGGGCGCGTGTTCATCGACCCGGGCCCGCGCGACGCGGGCGGCCCGCTGCGCTTCAAGGCGGACATCGGTCTGCTCTCCTCCCGGTGCGCCCAGATCCAAGGCGTGTGGATGGCCCCCGCCGCGCGGGGCCGAGGGCTGGCGGCGTCGGCGATGGCCGCCGTCGTGGACTACGTGCGCCTCCAGGCGCCCGTGGTCAGCCTCTACGTCAACGCGTACAACACCCCCGCGCTGCGCACGTACGAGCGCGTGGGGTTCGAGCGGCGCGGCACGTTCGCGACCGTCCTGTACTGACCCGGCGGACCCTGCGCGGGCGATAGGATCGGCGGTCAGGACGCCGGGCACCCCGTGCCGGCGTCGTCCCGTCCCGCGCGCCGCCCCCGACCGCGCGAGCCCGTCCGAGGAGGCCCCGTCATGCCCCTGCGCATGTCCACCCTGTTCCTGCGCACCCTGCGCGACGACCCGGCGGAGGCCGAGGTGGCGAGCCACAGGCTCCTCGTCCGTGCCGGCTACATCCGTCGCGCGGCCCCGGGCATCTACTCGTGGCTGCCGCTGGGCCTGAAGGTGCTGGCCAAGGTGGAGCGGATCGTGCGCGAGGAGATGGACGCGATCGGCGCCCAGGAGGTGCACTTCCCGGCGCTGCTGCCGCGGGAGCCCTACGAGGCCACGGGGCGCTGGGAGGAGTACGGCGACGGGCTGTTCCGCCTGCAGGACCGCAGGGGCAACGACTACCTCCTGGCCCCCACGCACGAGGAGATGTTCACGCTCCTGGTGAAGGACCTGTACTCCTCGTACAAGGACCTGCCCGCGTACCTGTACCAGATCCAGACCAAGTACCGGGACGAGGCCCGCCCGCGCGCCGGCCTGCTGCGCGGGCGCGAGTTCATCATGAAGGACTCCTACTCCTTCACGGTGGACGACGCCGGCCTGGACGCCGCGTACGAGGCCCATCGGGCCGCCTACCTGCGGATCTTCGACCGTCTCGGCCTCGAGGTCGTGCCGGTGCGGGCCACCTCCGGTGCGATGGGCGGCTCCCGCTCCGAGGAGTTCCTGCACCCCACCGAGGTGGGCGAGGACACCTTCGTCGAGTCCGACGGCGGCTACCGCGCCAACGTCGAGGCCGTCACCACGGTGGCCCCCGCCCCGCTGGACGAGGCGGCCATGGCGGCCCTGCCCGCCGCCGAGGTCAAGGACACCCCGGTCTCCACCACCATCGCCGCGCTCGTGGACGTCGCCAACCGGCTGGCCCCGCGCGAGGGCGAGCCGTGGACCGCCGCGGACACGCTCAAGTGCGTCGTGGTCACCGCGGTGGTGGACGGCGGCGAGCGCCGCTCGTTCGTCGTGGGCGTGCCCGGCGACCGTGAGGTGGACCTCAAGCGCCTCGAGGCGTCCGTGGGCCCGGCGCTCGGCGTGGTCGGCGAGCCCACGCTCGAGGCCGCGACCGCCGCGGACCTGGCCGCGCACCCCGCCCTGGTCAAGGGCTACATCGGCCCCGCGGCCGCCGATGCGGTCGAGGGCACCCCGGTGCTCGGCGCGGAGGGCTCCGTCTCGGGCCTGCCCTTCTTCGTGGACCCGCGCATCGCCCCCGGCACCGCGTGGATCACCGGCGCGAACGCGGACCAGCGCCACGTGTTCGGCCTCGTGGCCGGCCGCGACTTCACGTGGGACGGCGTGCTCGAGGCCACCGCGGTGCGTGAGGGCGACGAGGCCCCGGACGGCTCCGGCCCGCTGCACACCCGCCGCGGCATGGAGATGGGCCACATCTTCCAGCTCGGCCGCAAGTACGCCGAGGCCCTCGACCTGAAGGTCCTCGACGTCCACGGCAAGCAGGTCGTGGTGACCATGGGCTCCTACGGCATCGGCATCACGCGCGCCGTCGCCGCGATCGCCGAGCGCTACCACGACGACAAGGGCCTGGCGTGGCCGCGCGCGGTGGCCCCGGCGGACGTGCACGTCGTCGTCGCCACGAAGGGCGAGGACGGCTTCGCCGCCGCCGAGACCCTCGCGGCGGGCCTCGAGGCCGAGGGCCTGACCGTGCTCGTGGACGACCGTCCGAAGGTCAGCCCCGGCGTGAAGTTCAAGGACGCCGAGCTCATCGGCGTGCCCACCACCGTGGTGATCGGCCGCGGCCTGGCCGACGGTGAGCTCGAGCTCAAGGACCGGGCCACCGGCGAGGCGCGCCCCGTGCCCGTGGACGGGGCCGTCGCGGCGGTGCTCGCGGAGGTGCGCCACGGGCGCTGAGTGGTTCGGCGCCGTCGAGCTGACCGCCGGACTGCTCGTCCTCGTGCTCGCCGCGGGCTTCGCGGCGGGCTGGATCGACGCCGTCGTGGGCGGGGGCGGGCTCCTGCAGCTGCCGGCCCTGCTGCTCGTGCCCGGGCTGAGCCCGATCCAGGCGTTGGCCACCAACAAGCTCGGCTCGGTGTTCGGCACGGCGACGTCGGCGCTCACCTACCGGCGGCGCCTGCGGCAGGACCTGTCCACCGCACTGCCGATGGCCGCCGTCGCCTTCGCGGCGGCCCTGGGCGGGGCCGTGGTGGCCGCGCATCTGCCGGCCGGCGTGATCCGGCCCGTGATCCTGGTGGCGCTGATCGCCGTCGCCGTGTTCACGGCCGTGCGCCCGGGCCTCGGGCAGGTCGCCGGCGTGGGACCGCGGCGGAGCACCGCGCTGGCCCGGGCCGTGGCGCTCGGCGCGGCGGTGGGCTTCTACGACGGCGTCCTCGGCCCCGGCACGGGCACGTTCCTCATCCTGGGGCTGGTCCTGCTGCTCAAGTTCGACTTCCTGCACGCCTCGGCACAGGCGAAGGTGGTCAACCTCGCGACCAACCTCGGCGCCCTCGCGTACTTCGTGCCCTCGGGGCACGCGGTGCTGGGCCTGGGGCTGCTGCTCGGCGCGGCCAACCTCGTGGGCGGCTACGTGGGGGCCCGCATGGCGATCGCCCGCGGCACCGGCTTCATCCGCGTGGTGTACCTCGTGGTGGTGGCCGCGCTCATCGTCAAGGTCGGCGCGGACACCCTCGCCCCGCTGCTGCGCTGAGCCCGCCCCGTCCGACCCGGTCGGGAGCACTCGGCCCCGCCGTGGGCCGCCGGTAGGCTCGGCCCCGGATCCCGACCCCGGCCTCCGCCCGCGTGGCGCGGCGGCCCCGACCCGACGAGTGAGGCACCCCATGGACAGCACCGACCGCCGCGACGACCTCGCCGAGCTGCGCACCCGCGTCGAGGAGGCCCTGGCGGCCGACGACGTGGTGGTGGAGCAGGTGCGCGCCACGGGCACCGCCGAGCACCGCACCGTCGAGGTGGTCCTCGACCGCGCCTCGGGCACCCAGGGCCTGAGCCTGGACGACGTCGCCCGCCTCTCCGGCCGGGTCTCCGCCGCCCTCGATGCCCTGGGCGACCACGTGCCCGGCGTCGGTGCGGGGGAGTACCTGCTGGAGGTCACCACCGCGGGCGTGGACCGCCCGCTCACCGAGCCCCGCCACTTCGCCCGCAACGTCGGCCGTCTCGTCGAGGTCTCGGTCGACGGCGCCGCGCCCGTGACCGCCCGCCTGAAGGACGTGACGGACGACGACGTCGAGCTGGCCGTGGTGCGCCCGCCCGCGAAGAAGGGCATGAAGGCCAAGGAGCTGCCCGCCGAGCGGGTCGCCCTCGACCGCCTCGGTCCGGCGATCGTGCAGGTAGAGTGGAGCCCCGCTCAGCAGGCCGGCGACGCCGACGCCGCCGCGGGCGAGGACACGGCCGAGCACACGGAGGCATGAGTTGGACATCGACATGAGCGCGCTGCGCATGCTGGAGGCGGAGCGGGAGATCCCGATGGACCGCCTCATCCCCACCATCGAGCAGGCCCTGCTCATGGCGTACCACCGCACCCCGGGGGCCCTGAAGCGCGCCCGCGTGGAGATCGACCGCGCGACCGGCCACGTCACCGTGTGGGCCACGGAGCTGGACGAGGACGACACACCCATCGGCGAGTTCGACGACACCCCGAACGGCTTCGGGCGGGTGGCCGCCTCCACGGCGCGCCAGGTGATGATCCAGCGCATGCGCGAGGAGGACGACGACAAGGTCCTCGGCGAGTTCAAGGACAAGGAGGGCGAGCTCGTCTCCGGCGTCATCCAGCAGGGCCTGAACCGCCACATGGTCCAGGTGAACCTCGGCACCCTCGAGGCCGTCCTCCCGCCGCCCGAGCAGGTGCCCGGCGAGGACTACGCCCACGGCCGCCGGATCCGCGCCTACGTGGTCTCCGCGACGCGCGGCGCCAAGGGCCCGTCCGTCACGGTGTCCCGCTCGCACCCCGGCCTCGTGCGCAAGCTCTTCGAGCTCGAGGTCCCGGAGATCGCGGACGGCTCGGTCGAGATCACGGCGCTGGCCCGCGAGGCCGGCCACCGCACCAAGATGGCCGTGCGCGCCACCCGCCCCGGGGTGAACGCCAAGGGCGCCTCCATCGGGGAGATGGGCAGCCGCGTGCGCGCCGTCATGACGGAGCTCAACGACGAGAAGATCGACATCGTCGACCACGTGGACGACCCCGCCGCGATGATCGCCAACGCCCTCTCGCCCGCCACGACCGTCTCGGTGGAGATCCTCGACGCGGACCAGCACTCGGCCCGCGCCGTGGTGCCGCAGTACCAGCTGTCCCTGGCCATCGGCAAGGAGGGCCAGAACGCCCGCCTCGCGGCCAAGCTCACGGGCTGGCGGATCGACATCGTCGGCGACGGGGTCACCACCTCTGCCCCGGGCCGCTGACCGTCCCCGGGAACAGATCCGGGCCCGGACGCGCTAGGATGAATGAGGTCCTTTCTCGATCCGACGCCCGTGAGGGGTGAACGCATGACGTCTCGGACGGTCGTGCGCACCTGCATCGGATGCCGATCGAGGGCGGACCAGCAAGAGCTGGTGCGCGTCGCTCTGGACTCCTCGACGGAACCCCCATCCGTCGTCTGGGACCCGGAACGACGCCGTCCAGGCCGGGGTGCGTGGCTGCACCCCGGTGAGGACTGCCTCCACCTCGCCCTGCGCCGCCGCGCGTTCGGGCGGGCCTTCCGGTCCGCCGTCGACGCCGACGCGCTGGGCCGCACTGCGGAGGCACCGGCTGACAGACCGACAGATGAAGGCGGGTCAGAGATCTGATGCGTACCCGATGAGCACTGAAGCATGAGTGCCCAGCGATGAACTTCACCCCCTGCTATCAGGCAGGCCGTGGTGCGCGTGCCCTGGTGGCGCGCGCGACGGCCTGGAGCAACGTCAACGGTCCCAGGACGCGCTGAGACGGACAGCCCGAGCGGCTCCGTTCCGGCCCGTGGGGCCAGAACAGGAGAACCGTGGCCAAGGTCCGCGTCCATGAGCTCGCCAAGGAGCTCGGCATCACCTCGAAGGAGGCCTTGAGCACGCTCAAGGACCTCGGCGAGTTCGTCAGCTCGGCTTCGTCCACCATCGAGCCCCCGGTGGTCAAGAAGCTGCGCAACGCCTACCCGGGTGCCGGCAAGTCCGCCGCCAAGCCCGGGTCCACGCCCGCCGCCCCGGCCGCGGGCCGTTCCGCCGCGCCGAAGCCGGGCGCCGCTGCGCCCAAGCCGGGTGCCTCCGCGCCCAAGCCGGGCGCCCCGCGTCCCGGAAACAACCCGTTCAGCCCCAAGGGCGGTTCCGCCGGGTCTCGTCCGGGCGCCCGCCCGGGCGGCCGTGGCGGTGCGCCGCGCCCGGGCAACAACCCGTTCGCCCCCTCGCAGGGCATGCGCTCCGGTCGTGAGGACCGCGCGCCTCGTCCGGGCGGGCCCCGTCCGCAGGCCGGTGCCGGCGGCCCCCGCCCCGGTGGGCCGCGTCCGAACCCGGGCATGATGCCCAAGCAGATCACCCCGGCCCCGCAGCCGGCCCGCGGCCGTGGCCGTCCGGGCGGCGGCCCCGGCGGCGGCCCGGGTCGTCCCGGCGGCCCGGGCGGCCGTGGCGGTCGCGGCAACGCCCAGGGCGCCTTCGGGCGCGGCGGCGGCCCGCGCAAGGGACGCAAGTCGAAGCGCGCGAAGCGCCAGGAGTTCGAGCAGCAGCACACGCGTGAGATCGGCGGCGTCAAGGTCCCCAAGGGCGACGGCACCACCGTCCTGCGCCTGCGCCGCGGTGCGTCCCTGGCCGACTTCGCCGAGAAGATCCGCGCCGACGTCGCCGACCTGGTGAAGGTGCTCTTCACCCTCGGCGAGATGGCCTCGGCCAACCAGTCCCTCGACGAGGAGACCTTCCAGCTGCTCGGCGACGAGCTGGGCTACAAGGTCCAGATCGTGTCCCCGGAGGACGAGGACAAGGAGCTGCTGGAGGCCTTCGACATCGACCTCGAGGCCGAGGAGGCCAACGAGGACGAGGCCGACCTCGAGCCGCGCCCCGCGGTCGTCACCGTCATGGGTCACGTGGACCACGGCAAGACGCGTCTGCTGGACGCCATCCGCTCCTCGAACGTCATCGAGGGCGAGGCCGGCGGCATCACCCAGCACATCGGCGCCTATCAGGTGCCCGTGGAGCACGAGGGCGAGCAGCGTCGCCTCACCTTCATCGACACCCCGGGTCACGAGGCGTTCACCGCCATGCGTGCCCGCGGTGCGAAGGTCACCGACATCGCCGTGCTGGTGGTGGCGGCCGACGACGGCGTCATGCCGCAGACCGTCGAGGCGCTCAACCACGCCCAGTCGGCCGGCGTGCCGATCGTGGTGGCGGTCAACAAGATCGACAAGGACACCGCCGCCCCAGACAAGATCCGCGGTCAGCTCACCGAATACGGCCTCGTGCCCGAGGAGTACGGCGGCGACACGATGTTCGTGGACGTCTCCGCGCGCAGCAACATCAACATCGACCAGCTGCTCGAGGCGATCCTGCTCACCGCGGACGCCGCCCTCGAGCTCAGGGCGAACCCGCACAAGGCCGCCCGAGGCGTGGCCATCGAGGCCAACCTCGACAAGGGCCGCGGCGCCGTCGTCACCGTGCTGGTGCAGACCGGCACGCTGCGCGTGGGCGACACCATGGTGGTGGGCTCCGCCCACGGCCGTGTGCGCGCCATGTTCGATGAGAACGGCAACGCCGTGGAGGCGGCCGATCCGTCGCGTCCCGTCCAGGTGCTCGGCCTGTCCTCGGTGCCGCGCGCCGGCGACTCGTTCCTCGTCACCGACGACGAGCGCACCGCCCGCCAGATCGCCGAGAGGCGCGAGGCCGCGGACCGCAACGCCCAGCTGGCCAAGCGCCGCAAGCGCATCACCCTGGAGGACTTCGACCAGGCTGTGGCCGAGGGCAAGCTGGACACGCTCAACCTCATCATCAAGGGCGACGCGTCCGGTGCCGTCGAGGCGCTGGAGGACTCGCTGCTCAAGATCGAGGTCGGCGAGGACGAGGTGCAGCTGCGCGTCATCCACCGCGGCGTCGGCGCCATCACGCAGAACGACGTGAACCTGGCGACCGTGGACAACGCCATCATCATCGGCTTCAACGTGCGCCCCGCCGAGCGGGTCGCCGATCTGGCCGACCGCGAGGGCGTGGACATGCGCTTCTACAGCGTGATCTACGACGCGATCGACGACATCGAGAACGCGCTCAAGGGCATGCTGAAGCCGGAGTACGAGGAGGTCGAGCTCGGCTCGGCCGAGGTCCGCGAGGTGTTCCGCTCCTCCAAGTGGGGCAACATCGCCGGTACGCTCGTGCGCTCGGGCCTCATCCGCCGCAACGCCCAGGCCCGCCTGGTGCGCGACGGCGTGGTGGTCTCCGAGCACCTCAAGATCGAGTCGCTGCGCCGCTTCAAGGACGACGCCACGGAGGTCCGCGAGGGCTACGAGTGCGGCATCGGCCTGGGCAGCTTCAACGACATCAAGGAGGGCGACGTGATCGAGACCTTCGAGATGCAGGAGAAGCCGCGCGTCTGACGGCCGGGGCGGGGGCCCGCACGGGCCCCCGCCCTCCGCGTCCCACCCTCTGAACCATCACCACCGGAAGGAACCGCACCATGGCCGATCCGGCACGCGCCGGCCGCCTGGCCCAGCGCATCAAGGTCCTCGTGGCCGAGGCGCTGCGCCGCGGCGTCAAGGACGACCGCGTGGAGCCCGTCACCGTGACGGAGGTCCGCGTGACCAACGACCTGCAGCACGCCACCGTCTACTACAC
Source organism: Micrococcus sp. KRD096 (assembly GCF_017168495.1). Lineage (NCBI taxonomy): Bacteria > Bacillati > Actinomycetota > Actinomycetes > Micrococcales > Micrococcaceae > Micrococcus > Micrococcus sp. KRD096. Next base: position 37,101 of record NZ_JABFAY010000002.1, read on the forward strand.
CGTCCTGGGCGACGAGGCCACGGTGGCCGCCGCCCACGAGGGGATCCAGGACAACCGCGGCATCCTGCGCCGCGAGGTGGGCCGCGGGCTCACCATCCGCCTGGTGCCCACGCTCGAGTTCGTGGCGGACACCGTCCCCGAGGCGGCCGCACACCTGGAGGACGTCCTCCGCGTGGCCAAGGAGCGGGATGCCGAGCTGGCGAAGGCGCGCGAGGGCGCGTCGTACGCCGGTGACGCGGACCCGTACCGCGCCGCGGAGCCGGACGCCGACGACGCCCCGCGCGCCTGAGGCCCGCGGCACGGTGAGCGCACGCAGCACCGGGGGACAGGCCCCCGACGCGCCGGGAACGGAGGCGTCGGGGGTCGTCCTCGTGGACAAGCCGCAGGGGTGGACCTCGCACGACGTCGTCGGGCGGGTCCGCCGGCTGGCGGGCACCCGCAAGGTGGGCCACGCCGGCACCCTGGACCCCATGGCCACGGGCCTGCTCGTGGTCGGCGTCAACAAGGCCACGCGCCTGCTGACCGCCATCACGGGCACGGACAAGACGTACAGGGCCACGATCCGGCTCGGGCAGTCGACCGTCACGGACGACGCGGAGGGCGAGGTCGTGCAGACCCGGCTGGCCAATGCCGTCACGCCCGAGCGCGTGGCCGAGCAGGTCGCCGCCCTGACGGGCGAGATCCTGCAGGCGCCCTCGGCCGTCTCCGCCGTCAAGGTGGCGGGCCGGCGCGCCTACGATCGCGTCCGCGCGGGAGAGGACGTCACCCTCGACGCCCGCCCCGTCACCGTGCAAGAGTTCACGGTGCACGAGCTGCGCCGGCTCGACGGCGGCCGGCTGGTCGACCTCGACGTCACCGTGCGCTGCTCCTCCGGGACCTACATCCGGGCGCTCGCCCGCGACCTGGGCGAGGCCCTCGAGACCGGCGGGCACCTCACGGCGCTGCGCCGCACCGCCGTCGGCCCGTTCGACGTGGCCGACGCGCTCACGCTCGAGGCCCTCGCGGAGCGCTTCGCGATGACCGAGCTCTCCGAGGCCGCCGCCGGGCTCTTCCCGGTGCGCGAGCTGACGGAGGACGAGGCCCACGAGCTCGCCTTCGGGCGGGTCGTGGCGCCCACCGGCACGGGTGAGACGCTCGTCGCCGGGCGCGCGCCGGACGGCCGCGTCATCGCCCTCGTCTCCGACGTGCGTCGCCGCGGCGCCGACGTCGCCAAGCCCCAGCTCGTGTTCGCCCCGGCCGAGGGGCCGGGACAGGGAAGGACCGCATGATCCTCGACGCCTGGTTCTGGACGGGACTGGTGATCGGTGCCGTCTCGTTCGTGGTCTGCGTGGTGATGACGGCGATCCGCCGCCACCCCGCGGACGCCTCGATCCTCTCGGTGGCCGCCGTCGAGCTGTTCACGCTCGTCTATGCGGCGGCCGCCGCCGTCCGCCAGCTCGGCGGGGACACCCTGAACGGCCCCGGCTGGGAGTTCTGGGGCTACATCCTCACCGCCCTGATCGTGCCGGTGATCGCCGTGGGCTGGGCCGTCACGGACAAGACCCGGTGGTCCAACCTCGTGCTGGCCGTGGTCGGGCCCACGATCGTCGTGATGCTGCACCGCATGCAGGTCATCTGGTTCGGGCAGTGGTGAGGAGGATGGACATGGCACCCAGCGACGGCGCCCCCGCGCGCAACCAGGGTCTCGGCCGGATCATCGTCATGGTCTACGCGGTGTTCGCCCTCTCGGCGAGCGCGCGCAGCCTCTTCCAGATCCTCACGCAGTTCGACGCCGCCCCCGTGGCGTACACGCTCTCCGCGGTCGCGGCGGTCGTGTACATCGTGGCGACGTTCGCGCTCGCCCGCTCCGGCCCGCGCACCTGGGCGGTGGCGCTGGGCGCCGTGCTCGTGGAGCTGGCCGGCGTGGTCGGCGTGGGCCTGTGGACCGCCCTGGATCCGGGGATGTTCGCCCACGACACCGTGTGGTCCCGATTCGGCGCGGGCTACGGCTACGTGCCGCTCGTGCTGCCGGTGGTCGGCCTGATCTGGCTGCTGACGCACCGCCCCGCCCGCCCGGCCGAGGCGGGGGCGCTCTGATGCGGGTCTGGAACAGCCTGGACGAGGTCCCCACGGACCTGCCGCGCACCGTGGTCACCCTGGGCAACTTCGACGGCGTGCACCGCGGCCACCGCGAGGTGCTGCGCCGGGTCGTCGAGCGGGCGCGGGCCCGCGGCGCCCTGGCCGTGGCCGTGACCTTCACCCCGCACCCGCGCGCCGTGCACCAGCCCGAGGCGCCCCACGTGGACATCATCAGCCCCGAGCAGCGGGTCGTCCTCCTGGACGAGGCGGGTCTGGACGCGGTGCTCCTGCAGCGCTACACCCTCGAGTTCGCGGACCAGTCCCCGGAGGAGTTCGTCCGCGGCATGCTCGTGCACGGGCTGCATGCCGCCGTCGTGGTCGTGGGGCACGACGTGCGCTTCGGCCGGGGCAACACCGGCGACGTCGCGGAGATGGTGCGCCTGGGCGCCCGCTACGGCTTCGAGGTCGAGGCCGTCGAGGAGTTCCCCGCCGAGCACGGGGCCGAACCGGAGCGCCGCTGCTCCTCGACGTGGGTGCGCGAGGCGCTGGCCGCGGGCGACGTCGCTCAGGCCGCGGCCGTGCTCGGCCGGCACCACGTGCTCGCCGGCGAGGTGGTGCACGGGTTCGCCCGCGGCCGCGAGCTCGGCTTCCCCACGGCGAACCTCGAGACGGATGTGCAGGGCATGATCCCGGCCGACGGCGTCTACGCCGGCTGGGTGCACGACGCGCACGGCGGGGTGTGGCCGGCCGCGATCTCCATCGGCTCGAACCCCACCTTCGAGGACGTCTCCCGTGTGGTGGAGGCGCACGTGATCGACCGCCACGACGAGCGCGTGGAGGACTTCGACCTGTACGGCCAGCACATCGAGGTCGAGTTCGTGGCCCGGCTGCGCGGGATGGTGGCCTACGAGGGCGTCGAGAAGCTCGTGGCGCAGATCACGCAGGACGTGGATGAGGCCCGGGCGATCCTGGCCACGACCCCCTCCGATCGGTGAGCGCCCCGGAGCCGGGCGCTCTCCCCGCCGTGCCGAACCTGCCGGGGCGCCCGGCCCGGGCCCGTCGGGCCGGGCCCAACCCCTTCGAGACCGGCGGTGAGCACTACGACGCCGTCCGCCCCTCCTACCCGGCCGCCGCGGTGGACCGCGTCCTGGCGGGCACCGCCGACGGCGCGGACGTGGTGGAGCTCGGGGCCGGCACGGGACTGTTCACCCGGCTGCTCGCGGCCCGCCCGGCGGACCGGGTGCGGACGGTGACGGCCCTCGAGCCGTCGGCGTCGATGCGCGCCGTCCTGGAACGCGAGGTCGCGGCCGGCACGGGCGGGCGGGTGCGCGCCGTGCCGGGCACGGGCGAGGCCACGGGCCTGCCGGCGGCGAGCGCCGACGTCGTGGTGGCGGCCCAGGCGTGGCACTGGATGGACCCGGCCGCGGCGAGCGCGGAGGCCGCACGGGTGCTGCGCCCGGGCGGGCGCCTGGCCGCGGTGTGGAACCAGCTCGACACGGCGGTGCCGTGGGTGCACCGTCTCACCCGGATCATGCACGCCGGGGACGTGCACGCCGCCCGGCCGGAGCAGCGCCGGTTCGCCGCCCCGTTCGGGGCGGAGGAGCACGCACGCTGGGCGTGGACGCAGCCGATGACCGCGGCGGGGCTGCACGGGCTCATGGCCTCGCGCTCGTACTGGCTGCGCGCGGACGAGCGGATCCGGTCCCGGATGACGGCCAACCTCGACTGGTACCTGCACGAGCACCTGGGCCATGCGGCGGACGCGGTCCTGCAGGTGCCCTACGTGACGGTGGCCTGGTGGGCGGCGCCGGTCAGGGGCGGGCGCCCACGGTGACCGGGACCGTCCGGGCGATCCCGGCCCGCCGCGCCTGCCAGAGCAGCAGCGCCGTGGCCACCGCGACCACCGCCACCGAGAGCAGCGTGGCCGCCGGGGAGCCGGCGGTCTCCGCGCCCACGTAGCTGTCCTCGACGGTGCCCACGAGCGTGCCCACGGCGATGATCACCACGTTGTTGACCACGTGCAGGGCGACGGCGGCCTCGAGCCCGCCCGTGCGCCACGTGAGCAGGACGGCGGCGACGGCGAACGCGGCGAGGTCCAGCAGGATCCACGGGTCGAGCGAGCCGTGGGCGAGCGAGAAGGTCGCCGCCGAGAGCACCGCGGTGACCGCGGCGGCCACGACCGGCCGGCGGATCCACGTGCCGACGGCCAGCAGCAGCCACCCGCGGAACAGGTACTCCTCGCCCGCGGCCTGGAACGGGGTGAGCACGAACGCCATGACGAGCAGCCAGACCCAGTCCTGCGCGCGCGGGGCCGTGGGGGCGCCGTCGAGGGCCCACGCGCCCAGCACGTAGGCGAGGAACAGCGGCGTCAGCACGACGACGCAGCGCGCCAGCCAGCGCCAGCGCACGCGGCCCTCGACCGAGTGGACGAAGCGGGCGGCGACGGGGTGGCCCAGCGCCACGGCCAGCAGCGCGACCCCGATCAGCGCGGCGAGCAGGAGGTTGTTCAGCAGCACCATGGGCGCGGAGTACAGGTCGAGGTCGGTCACGTCCGTCGGGTCGGCCGCGCCGAGCAGCGCGGGCCCGGACGTGGCGATCAGGGCGAGAGCGCCCAGCACGCCCCCGAGCACGAGGAGGCCCACCAGGCCGGCCAGCACGAGGCCGAAGGACGCGAGCGGGTTCCACCATCGGGCCCGCGGCGTGCGCAGCAGCGCGGGGTAGCCGTGGCCGATCAGCGGCAGATCCAGGGGCGGCGCGGGCGGCCGGAGGGGGAACGACGACGGG
>NZ_JABFAY010000002.1:42042-49019 GCF_017168495.1 Micrococcus sp. KRD096
GTGGGGGACCGGTGGGGTGCTCACCGGGCCAGGGTAGGCGATGCGGTAGACTCGACCCTCGGCCTCCCTGCAGTCCGCGGTGGGGTGGGCCCCGCGTCGTCCGCCCCGGCGGGGCGCGGCCCGTGTTCGCGGTACCGAAGTGAAGGAGGCCCACCATGGCCCTGGATCCCGCTGTCAAGCAGCAGATCATCAAGGAGTACGCCACCCACGAGGGCGACACCGGTTCCCCCGAGGTGCAGATCGCGGTCCTGTCCCGCCGCATCAAGGACCTGACCGAGCACCTCAAGGAGCACAAGCACGACCACCACACCCGTCGCGGCCTGATGGCCCTGGTCGGTCGCCGTCGTCGCATGCTCGGCTACCTGCAGAAGGTCGACATCGAGCGCTACCGCGCGCTGATCGAGCGCCTCGGCCTGCGCAAGTGACCTGAGGAGGCGGCGCCGGAGCCCGCGGGAGACCCGCGAGCGCCGGCGCCGCCTTTCGTCTGCCCCCGGACGCACGTAGTGTGTCCCGGGGGAGAGATCGCCGCAGCCTGCGGCACTCCGGCGCGCCATGGCGCGCATCCCCGCATCATCGACACACCCGACGGCTCCGCGCCCATCGCTCGCGGTCCTCGACAGTGGCTCCCGGACCCCGCCGCACGGCGGGATGCCGAGGGCCTCGATCGAAGACCAGGGGGACAGGGACGCCTGCGGCGCCGTCCACCTGAAAGGAGGCCCTCATGGAGGGTCCTGAGATCACCTTCGCCGAGGCCGTCATCGACAACGGCTCGTACGGCAAGCGCACCGTCCGCTTCGAGACCGGGCGCCTCGCCCAGCAGGCCGCCGGCGCCGCCATGGTCTACATCGACGAGGAGACGTCGATGCTGTCCGCCACCACCGTCGGCAAGTCGCCCCGCGAGGGCTTCGACTTCTTCCCGCTGACCGTGGACGTCGAGGAGCGCATGTACGCCGCGGGCCGCATCCCCGGCTCGTTCTTCCGCCGCGAGGGCCGCCCGTCCACGGACGCGATCCTCACCTGCCGCCTGATCGACCGCCCGCTGCGCCCGGCGTTCGTCAAGGGCATCCGCAACGAGGTCCAGGTCGTCGTGACCGTCACCTCGATCGCCCCGGACGAGATCTACGACACGGTGGCCATCAACGCCGCCTCCCTGTCCACGCAGCTGTCCGGCCTGCCGTTCTCCGGTCCCATCGGCGGCGTGCGCATGGCCCTCATGGACGACGGCTCCGGCACGCGCCAGTGGGTCGCGTTCCCGAAGCACTCCCAGCTCGAGGGCGCCGTGTTCAACATGGCCGTGGCCGGCCGTGTGGTGGGCGACGACGTCGCCATCATGATGGTCGAGGCCGAGGCGACCCCGGACTCCTGGACCCTGGTCAAGGAGCGCGGCGCGCAGGCGCCCACCGAGGAGATCGTGGCCGAGGGCCTCGAGGCCGCCAAGCCCTTCATCCGCGCCCTGTGCGAGGCCCAGGCCGACCTGGTCAAGCGCGCCGGCAAGGACCCGGTGGACGTCCCCGTGTTCCAGGACTACCAGGACGACGCCTACGCCGCCGTCGAGAAGCTCGCCACGGACCGCCTGACCGAGATCTTCTCCATCGGCGACAAGCAGGAGCGCGAGTCGGCCTCGGACGCCTACCTGCTCGAGGTGCTCGAGGAGCTCGCCGGCGAGGGCAAGGACTTCGCCGAGCGCAAGGGCGAGATCGCCAAGGCCTACGGCTCCCTCACCAAGCAGATCGTGCGCCGCCGCATCCTCACCGACCAGGTGCGCATCGACGGCCGCGGCCTGACGGACATCCGCAAGCTGACCGCGGAGGTGGAGGTCCTGCCCCGCGTGCACGGCTCCGCCATCTTCGAGCGCGGCGAGACCCAGATCATGGGCGTCACCACGCTGAACATGCTCAAGATGGAGCAGCAGATCGACTCGTTGGCGCCGGAGACGGCCAAGCGGTACATGCACCACTACAACTTCCCGCCGTACTCCACCGGCGAGACCGGCCGCGTGGGCTCCCCGAAGCGCCGCGAGATCGGCCACGGCGCCCTCGCCGAGCGCGCCCTCGTGCCCGTGCTGCCGGCCCGCGAGGAGTTCCCCTACGCGATCCGCCAGGTCTCCGAGGCCCTCGGCTCCAACGGCTCGACGTCGATGGGCTCCGTCTGCGCCTCCACCCTGTCCCTGCTGAACGCGGGCGTGCCGCTGCGTGCGCCCGTGGCCGGCATCGCCATGGGCCTGGTCTCCGCCGAGGTGGACGGCCAGACCCAGTACGCGGCCCTGACCGACATCCTCGGCGCCGAGGACGCGTTCGGCGACATGGACTTCAAGGTGGCCGGCACCGCGGAGTTCGTCACCGCGATCCAGCTGGACACCAAGCTGGACGGCATCCCGGCCTCCGTGCTGGCCGCCGCCCTGACGCAGGCCCGCGAGGCGCGCCTGCACATCCTGTCCGTGCTGAACGCCGCCATCGACGCCCCGGACGAGATGGCCCCCACCGCCCCGCGGATCATCTCCGTGCGCATCCCGGTGGACAAGATCGGCGCGGTCATCGGCCCCAAGGGCGCCATGATCAACCAGATCCAGGACGACACGGGCGCGGACATCACCATCGAGGACGACGGCACCGTGCTGATCGGCGCCACCGACGGCGCCTCGGCCGAGGCCGCGCGCTCCGCGGTGAACGCGATCGCCAACCCGCAGGTCCCCGAGGTCGGTGAGCGCTACCTCGGCACCGTGGTGAAGCTGACCACGTTCGGCGGGTTCGTCTCGCTCACCCCGGGCAAGGACGGCCTGCTGCACATCTCCGAGCTGCGCAAGCTCAACGAGGGCAAGCGCGTGGACGACGTCGAGGACGTGCTCGGCGTGGGCCAGAAGGTCCAGGTCGAGATCACCAAGATCGACGACCGCGGCAAGCTCTCCCTCTCCCCGGTGGTGGCGGAGTCCGACGCCGTGGCCGAGACCGCGGACGCGATCGAGTCCTCGCAGACCGAGGCGTGATCCGCCCCGGCCGGGCACGCCCGGCCCGGTGACCACGACGGCGCCGCACCCTCCCCGCGAGTGGTGCGGCGCCGTCGTCGCGCATGGGCGAGAATGGCCGTCATGAGTGTTCACCGTGAGATCCCCCTGGACTTCGACGGCGTGCTGGCGGACGAGGGCAACGGTTCCGTGGTGCGCCGCTCCGTGCTGCCCGGCGGCGTCCGCGTGCTCACCGAGGCCATGCCGGACCAGCGCTCGGTGACCATCGGCTACTGGGTGGCCGTGGGGTCCCGTGACGAGTCGCCCGAGGGCTACGGCGCCACGCACTTCCTCGAGCACCTGCTCTTCAAGGGCACGCCCACGCGCACCGCGATGGACATCGCGGCCGCCTTCGACCGCGTGGGCGGGGAGTCCAACGCCGGCACGGCCAAGGAGTCCACCGTCTACCACGCCCGCGTGCTGGACGAGGACCTGCCGATGGCCGTGGAGGTCCTCACGGACATGCTCACCTCCTCCCTGATCGACCCGGACGAGCTCGAGACCGAGCGCGGCGTGATCCTCGAGGAGCTCGCCATGGACGCGGACGACCCCGTGGACGTGGCCCACGAGAAGCTCGCCGAGGTCATGCTGGACGGCCACCCCCTCGGCCGGCCGATCGGCGGCACGCCCGAGACGATCCGGGCCGTCACCCCCGACCATGTGGTCGGGCACTACACGCACTGGTACCGCCCGGACGAGCTCGTCGTCACCGCCGCCGGCCACCTCGACCACGACGAGGTCTGCCGCCTCGTCCTCGCCGCCCTGCGCGCCTCGGGCTGGGAGCTCACCCCGGGAGCCCTGCCCGCCCCGCGCCGTGCCGTGGACACCGCCGGGGCCGCGGCCTCGCGGGTGCGGACCGGCACGCACACCGTCACCAAGGCGGTCGAGCAGGCCAACGTCCTCGTCGGCGGCCGCTCGCTGTCCACCACGGACCCGGACCGCTTCGCCCTGGGCGTCATGCAGTCCGTCCTGGGCGGGGGCATGTCCTCGCGGCTGTTCCAGGAGATCCGCGAGCGCCGCGGCCTGGCCTACAACACCTACTCGTTCTCCGCCGGGTACTCCGACGCCGGCTACTGGGGCCTGTACGCGGGCTGCCAGCCGGACCGGGTGGACGAGGTGGCCGCGCTGATGGAGGCCGAGCTGGACCGGATGGCCGAGGCCGACGTCACCGGGGAGGAGCTCGCGCGCGCCCACGGGCAGATCTGCGGCGGCACCGTGCTGGGCATGGAGTCCACGGGCGCCCGCATGTCCCGGCTGGGACGGGCCGAGCTGGTCACGGGGGAGTACGTGGACCTGGCGGCCTCCCTCGCCCGGGTCCGCGAGGTCGACGCCGGCCAGGTCCGGGCCGTGGCCGCGCGCCTGGCCGCGGGGGACCGGGCGCGCGTCGTCGTCGCCCCGGCCTGACCTCGGCCACGGCCGCCGGGGCGGGCCGCGTAGGCTGGAGGCCATGACCGAGACCCGCACCCCCTCCGCCGTGTCCGCTCCCGACGACGTCCCGCGCGTCGCGATCCTGGGCGCCCGTGGCCGCATGGGCCGCCACGCGGTGCCCGCGGTGCGAGCGGCCGAGGGGCTGAAGCTCGTGGCCGAGCTCGGCTCGCAGGACCGCCTGGACGCGGTGCTCGACGCCGGCGCCACGCACGTCCTGGACCTCACGGTGCCGGACGCCTCGCCTGAGAACGTGGCCTTCGCCGTGGAGCACGGGCTGCACACCGTGGTCGGCACGTCGGGCTGGGTGCCCGAGCGCCGCGAGCGCCTCGAGGCGCAGCTGGCTGAGCACCCGGGGGTGGGCGTGCTGATCGCCCCGAACTTCTCGGTCGGCTCGGTGCTGGCCTCGGCGTTCGCCGCGCAGGCGGCGCGGTACTTCGAGTCCGTCGAGCTCGTCGAGCTGCACCACCCGGACAAGGTGGACGCCCCGTCGGGCACGGCCGTGCGGACCGCCGAGCTCATCGGCGCGGCCCGGGACGCGGCCGGCGTGCCCATCTCCCCGGACGCCACCGAGCATGACCCGGACGGCGCGCGCGGCGCCGTCGTCCACGGCGTGCACGTGCACGCGGTGCGCCTGCGTGGCCTGGAGGCGCACCAGGAGGTGCTGCTGGGCGGGCCGGGTGAGCAGCTCGTGGTCCGGCACGACGCATTCGACCGCGGCGCCTACATGCCCGGCGTCGTCCTCGGCCTGCGGACCGTGGCCTCCCGCCCGGGTCTGACCTACGGACTGGATGGATACCTGGACCTTGGCTGAGCCCTCCCGCATCCCCGACGACGGCGCCGTGGGCCCGACCGAGCACGCCGCCCGTGCCCGCCGCTCGACCGTGATGAGCAAGGTGTGGGTCGGCTTCGTGTCCCTGCTCGTGCTGCTGTTCGCCGGGTTCGCCCTCAACGCGTCCGTCGCGCTGGTGCGCGCCCCGCAGCCGCTGGCCAAGGCGATCGGCGTGGGCGTCATCCTCGTGGTGCTGGTGACCGTGGCCGTCCTGGCCCGCGAGGTGTGGTTCGGGCGCCAGACCGAACGCCTGGCCGACCAGCTCGAGGCCGAGGGCGGGCTGCCGGAGGACGACCTGCCGCGCTCGCCCGGCGGCCGGATCGACCGGGAGGCCGCCGACGCCCAGTTCGACCTGTACCGCGTGGAGGCCGAGGCCGCACCGCGCGACTGGCGCGCCCGCTACCGCCTCGCCCTGGCCTACGACGCCTCGGGCGACCGCCGCCGCGCCCGCGAGGCGGCCCGGGAGGCCGTCCGCCTGCACCGCGCCGGCTGACGCGGCCCACGCCTCGCTCAACGCCCTGCGACGGCCCGTTCCCCACCCGCCCGGGAGAGCCGGGCCATCACGGCTTCGAGCGGACCCCGTCGGCCGCTGAGCTCGGCGGCCAGCCCGGCCGCGAGGCTCAGCACGACGAGGGCGGCGAGCAGTGCCCCGTCGGCCGGGTCGAGTCCGGTCGCGTCCACGAGCGCGAGCACCACGAGGTGCCCCACGTAGAGCGTGAGCGGGATGCGCCCCGCACCCACGAGCGGGCGCAGCGCGGCGTGCCCGACCAGCGGCCGGGCCAGCAGGCAGGCGCCCAGCACGGCGCAGGCCCAGCCCGCCGCAAACACGGCGGCCACCACGGACCCGGAGTGCGGGGTCGGCAGGGCGAGCCACAGCGGATCCGGGATCAGCAGCGCGAGCCGCGGCTCGCCCGTGCGCAGCGTGAGCGCCGTCTCGGCCGGGTCCGTGCCGATCGCCGCGGCGACCCGCCCGACCGTGCCCGGGGCCCGCAGCACCGCCGCGCCGACGACGCCGGCCGCCGCCCACGCCGCGGCCCCGCCGCCGAGGATCCCGGCGGCCACGCGGGGCTGGTCCAGCGGCAGCCGCCCCAGGGCCAGCCCCAGCACGAGGAACGCGCCCCAGGACAGGACGGGGTAGTAGCCCGTGACCGTCAGATCGGCCAGCAGCAGCCCGGGACGCAGCAGGTCCGCGGGGCCGGGGGAGAGCCAGAGCCGCCCGCCCACGAAGAACTCCTGACGGCCCAGGGCGGCCTGTGCGGCCGCGACCACCGCGAACACCAGCACAGGCCCGAGCACGAGCCACGTCCCCGCGATCACCCCCAGGGTGCGGGCGCGCAGGCCCAGCAGGGGCAGCGCGAGCAGGAAGAGCAGGGCGTAGTGGCACAGGATCACGGCCACGGGGACCCCGAGCGTCCCGCACGCGAGCCCGAGCACGAACAGCAGACCCGCGCGGCGGGCGATCCGGCGGCGCAGCGCCGCGCGCCGGATCCCCGTGGCCGGCGTCGCGCCCCCCGTGGACAGGGCCAGCCCGACCCCGGCCAACAGGACGAACAGCACCGAGGCGCGGCCGGCGAACCACAGGAACGCCGGGTGGGGTGCTCCGTCCGCCGTCACCGGGTCGACGACGTGGACGGTGATCATGCCGAGCAGGGCGATCCCGCGGGCCGCGTCGACGCCGGGCAGTCGGCGACGCGCGGGCCGGTCCGGGCGGACGGCGGC
>NZ_JABFAY010000002.1:49119-66153 GCF_017168495.1 Micrococcus sp. KRD096
GTGCGGGACGCAGGGCGGGCTCCTCTCGGGTCGCCGCGCGTCGCGGAGGGGCCACGGACGGCGCGGGCCCCCAGTCTCGCAGGTAGGGTGGGGCCCATGAGTGCCGTCCGTTCCGCCGTCATCCCCTCCGAGCTGCTCTTCGGCACGGTCGTGCCCGCCATGGTCACCCCCATGACGGACGAGGGCGCCGTGGACCTCGAGGCGGCCGCCGCGCTGGCCGAGCACCTGGTGGACCGCGGGGCCGACGGCCTCGTGGTCACCGGCACCACCGGCGAGACCTCCACGCTCACGGACGACGAGAACGTGGCGATGTTCCGCACCGTCGTCGAGGCCGTGGGGGACCGCGCCAGGGTCGTGGCCGGCACCGGCACCAACGACACGGCGCACACCCTCGAGCTGTCGCGCCGCGCGGCCGAGACGGGCGTGGACGGGCTGCTGCTCGTCACCCCGTACTACAACAAGCCCAACCAGGCCGGCATCCGCGCGCACTTCGAGACCGTGGCCGACGGGGTGGACCTGCCGATCATGCTCTACGACATCCCGGGCCGCTCCGTGATGCCGATCGAGCCCGAGACGGTCATCGCGCTCGCGCAGCATCCCAACATCCGTGCGCTCAAGGACGCGAAGGGGGACCTGCAGTCCACCACCACCGTCCTGGCGCACACGGACCTCGACCTCTACTCCGGCGACGACGGCGCGACCCTGCCGCTCATGGCGCTCGGCGCCGTGGGGGTCGTCTCGGTGGCCGCGCACGCGGCCCCCGAGCTGTACCGCCAGCTCGTGGACGCCGTCCACGCCGGCGACCTGGCCGGTGCCCGTGATCACCACTTCGCGCTGGACCCCGTCCAGCGCGGCATCATGACCCATGTCCAGGGCGCGGTGGCCGCGAAGGCCGTCCTCGCCGCCCAGGGCGTCATCCCGTCCGCAGCCGTGCGGCTGCCCCTCGTCCAGGCCACGCCGGACGAGCTCTCCGTCATCCGAGCCGACCTCGCGGAGGCCGGCATCACCTTCTAGAAGGGACCCGTTCCATGACCGCAGGCACCCGCCTGTCCACCCCGCCCAAGCTCAAGCGGGGCACCTGCCGCATCGTCCAGCTGGGCGGCCTCGAGGAGGTCGGCCGCAACATGGTCACCTTCGAGATCGACGGCAAGATCCTCATCGTCGACTGCGGCGTCCTCTTCCCCGAGGAGCACCAGCCCGGCGTCGACCTCATCCTGCCGGACTTCGACTACATCCGGGACCGCGTGGACGACGTCGTCGGCATCGTCCTGACCCACGGCCACGAGGACCACATCGGCGCCGTGCCGTACCTGCTGCGCCTGCGTGACGACATCCCCGTGATCGGCTCCAAGCTGACGCTCGCCCTGATCGAGGCCAAGCTCGAGGAGCACCGGATCAAGCCGCGCACCCGCGTGGTCAAGGAAGACGACATCGTCGAGTTCGGCCCGTTCGAGTGCGAGTTCGTGGCCGTGAACCACTCGATCCCGGACGCGCTCGCCGTCGCCATCCACACGGACGCCGGCACCATCCTGCACACCGGCGACTTCAAGATGGACCAGCTGCCGCTCGACGGCCGCATCACGGACCTGCGCGCCTTCGCCCGTCTCGGCGAGGAGGGCGTGGACCTGTTCATGACCGACTCCACGAACGCCGAGGTCCCGGGGTTCACCACCACGGAGGCGGAGATCGGCCCCACCCTCGAGCGCTACTTCGCCACGGCGAAGCGCCGCATCGTGGTGGCCTCGTTCTCCTCCCACGTGCACCGCGTGCAGCAGGTCCTCGACGCCGCCCACAAGCACGGTCGCAAGGTGGCCTTCGGCGGGCGCTCCATGATCCGCAACATGACCATCGCGGCGAAGCTCGGCTACCTCAACGTGCCGAACGGGATCCTCGTGGACATCCGCAAGGTGGACAAGTACCGCGACGACGAGATCGTGCTGATGGTCACCGGCTCCCAGGGCGAGCCGATGGCGGCCCTGTCCCGGATGGCCAACGGCGACCACCAGGTGCAGCTGGAGGAGGGCGACCTCGTCGTGCTGGCCTCCTCGCTGATCCCGGGCAACGAGAACTCCGTGTTCCGCGTGATCAACGGGCTCATGAAGCTCGGCGCGACCGTGGTGCACAAGGGCATGGCCAAGGTGCACGTCTCCGGCCACGCCTCCGAGGGCGAGCTGCTGTACTGCTACAACATCGTCGAGCCCGAGTTCGTGATGCCGGTGCACGGCGAGACCCGCCACCTGATCGCCAACGGCCGGATCGCGGAGAAGACCGGCGTGCCGGCCGAGAACGTCATCCTGGCCGGCAACGGCACGGTGGTGGACATGACCGACGGCCTCGTGAAGGTCGTCGGCGAGGTGGAGTGCGGCTACGTGTACGTGGACGGCTCCTCCGTGGGCGAGATCTCCGACTCCGACCTCAAGGACCGCCGTGTCCTGGGCGAGGAGGGCTTCCTCTCGATCATCACCGTGGTCAACCGGCAGACCGGCGCGATCGTGTCCGGCCCGGACGTCCACGCCCGCGGCATCGCCGAGGACGAGAAGGTGTTCGAGGAGATCAAGCCGAAGATCGTCCGGGCGCTCGAGGAGGCCGTGCAGTCCAGCAAGGACCACACCGCCCACCAGCTCCAGCAGGTGGTCCGCCGGACCGTCGGCACGTGGGTCAACCGCAAGCTGCGCCGCCGCCCGATGATCATCCCGGTGGTCCTGGAGGCCTGACCCCTCCGGGTCGCCATGCCTGCCGTGTCCGCGGTTCGCGGTAGTTTGGTGGGCATGGCGACCCGTACTTCCCCCACGCGTTCGTCCTCCTCCTCCGCCACGTCCCGCTCCGGCTCCGCCGGACGCCGAGGCTCCGGACGGAAGGGGTCGACCGCGACCGTCCCCGAGGCCGACCGGCCCGCCGCGCCCCTGCGCGCCCTGCACACCCTGTGGATGGGGCTGGCCACGCCGGTCGGCGCCGGCTTCCGCAAGCTCGGCCCGGACGTGCGCATCGACCGCGAGGAACGCCGTGACGGCACCGGCCTGCTCCTGCTGCTGCTCGCCGCGCTGATCGCGGCCGTGGAGTGGTGGGGCCTGCGCGGCACCGCCGTCGGCCGCGTGGTGCACGGGGTGGTGGGCGGCACCGTCGGGTGGTTCGCCCTCCTGGTGCCGATCGCCCTGCTCGTCGTGGCCGTGCGCTGCTTCCGCCACGCCACGGACCATCGCGCCAACGGGCGCATCATCATCGGCCTGCTCACGGCGACCGTCGCCGGCTCCGGCATCGCCCACCTCGTGGGCGGTGTGCCCTCGGCCGCCGAGGCCTTCGAGGACATGCTCGGCGCCGGGGGCATGGTCGGCTACCTGGCGACGGCGCCGCTGGCCTCCCTGCTGACACCCGTGCCCGTCTGGGCCCTCATGATCCTGCTGGCCTTCTTCTCGGTGCTCGTGCTCACCGCGACGCCCGTCGGTGCGATCCCGCAGCGGATCGCGGGAGGCTACGACTGGCTCACGGGCCAGGACCCCGAGGGCGCCTCCGAGCAGCGGGCCGCCCGCCGCGACGAGCGGCGCCGGGCCCGTGAGGTGCGCCGCGAGGCCGAGGACCTCGCCACCCCGCTCTCCGTGGACGCGGAGACCGGGCGCACCCACCCGGGCCACGACCAGTCCTACCTGGACGGACCGGCCGCCGGCTCCCACGCCGCCGGGGCCTCCCGCCCCGGCCTGTTCGCGCGCCTGTTCGGCGGGCGCCGGGCACGCGAGGATCAGGCCGCCGACGCCGCCCCGGAGCGCACCGCCAGCACCGCCTACGACTCCCCGGTGATCCACGAGGCCGAGGCCGGCTCCCACGCCGCCCCCGAGGCCGAGACCACCCGGGTCCTGCCCCGACCCGCCCCGCGGCGGGCCGCTCGCGGGGAGCAGGGCGTGTTCGACGCCGAGCAGCCCGCCGCAGACGCGCGTGACCCGCGGGACGCGGACCAGGACGCCTCGGACGACTTCGACCCGTGGGTGGACGAGGACGACGCGCCCGAGGACGCGGACGCCGAGCCGCAGCCACCCGCCGGAGTGCGCCGGCCCACGGCCGCGGACCGTGCCCTCGAGCAGGTGCGCGAACACGCCCGCGCCCAGCGTGAGGCCGCCGCCCCGGCCGCCGCATCCCTGGAGGAGGACGCGGGGGAGGACACCCCGTTCGCCCTGGACGACGCCCCAGGTCAGGGCTCCGGGACCGCCGCGTCGTCCTCCGCCGTGCCCGCCAGCACCCCCGCGCCGGTGCCGCCGGTGACCGCCGAGCCGGCCCGCGGCACCCAGTCCCCGCTGGGCGGGGACGTATCCTACACGCTGCCGCAGTCGGCCCTGCTCCCTGCCGGCCCCCAGCCGAAGGAGCGCTCCGAGGCCAACGACCGGGTCGTCGCCGCCCTGACCACCACGTTCACCGAGTTCAAGGTGGACGCCCAGGTCACCGGGTTCTCCCGCGGGCCGACGGTGACGCGCTACGAGGTCGAGGTCGCCCCCGGCACCAAGGTGGAGAAGGTGACGGCGCTGGAGAAGAACATCGCGTACGCGGTGGCCTCCTCGGACGTCCGGATCCTCAGCCCCATCCCGGGCAAGCGCGCGATCGGCATCGAGATCCCCAACACGGACAAGGAGGTCGTGGCCCTCGGCGACGTCCTGCGCTCGCAGGCCGCCCAGCGCACCGACCACCCGATGGTGATGGGCGTCGGCAAGGACGTGGAGGGCGGCTACGTGGTGGCCAACCTGGCGAAGATGCCCCACATGCTCGTGGCGGGCGCCACCGGCGCCGGCAAGTCCTCGTTCGTGAACTCGATGATCACCTCGATCCTCATGCGCTCCACCCCGGACGAGGTGCGCATGGTGATGGTGGACCCCAAGCGCGTCGAGCTCACCGCGTACGAGGGAGTGCCCCACCTGGTCACCCCGATCATCACGAGCCCGAAGAAGGCGGCCGAGGCGCTGCAGTGGGTCGTCAAGGAGATGGACACCCGCTACGACGACCTCGCGGCGTTCGGCTACAAGCACGTGGACGACTTCAACAAGGCCGTCCGGGCCGGCCAGGTGAAGCTGCCGCCGGACTCCAAGCGCGTGCTGCGCCCATACCCGTACCTGTTGGTCATCGTGGATGAGCTCGCGGACCTGATGATGGTCGCCCCGCGCGACGTCGAGGACGCGATCGTGCGCATCACCCAGCTGGCCCGTGCGGCCGGCATCCACCTTGTTCTCGCCACGCAGCGGCCGTCCGTGGACGTGGTCACGGGCCTGATCAAGGCCAACGTGCCCTCCCGCATGGCGTTCGCGACGTCGTCGGTCACGGACTCCCGCGTGGTCCTGGACCAGCCCGGCGCGGAGAAGCTGCTCGGCCAGGGCGACGCCCTGTTCCTGCCGATGGGCAAGTCCAAGCCCATGCGCGTGCAGGGGGCGTGGGTCAACGAGTCCGAGATCCACGCCGTCGTGGAGCACGTGAAGTCGCAGATGCAGGTCCAGTACCGCGCGGACGTGATCCCCGAGAAGACCGAGAAGGTCATCGACGAGGACATCGGCGACGACCTGGACCTGCTCCTGCAGGCCGTCGAACTCGTGGTCACCACGCAGTTCGGCTCCACGTCCATGCTGCAGCGCAAGCTGCGGGTGGGCTTCGCGAAGGCCGGCCGCCTCATGGACCTCATGGAGTCCCGCGGCGTCGTGGGCCCCTCCGAGGGCTCCAAGGCCCGCGACGTGCTGGTCAAGCCCGACGACCTCGCGGACGTGCTCGCCACCATCTCCGG
This sequence comes from Micrococcus sp. KRD096, assembly GCF_017168495.1. NCBI lineage: Bacteria > Bacillati > Actinomycetota > Actinomycetes > Micrococcales > Micrococcaceae > Micrococcus > Micrococcus sp. KRD096. The sequence goes on from NZ_JABFAY010000002.1 coordinate 54,869, forward strand.
AGACACCCCGCCCTCGGCCACCTCCGGCGACGGCGACGCCTCGGCCGGAACCGGCGACGGCGACGCCTCGGCGTCGGCCGCTCCGCGCGACCTGGTGCAGGAGGACCTGGACTCGCGCCCGGCCGCCGTGGACTGGAACGACGAGGACGACGACGAGGGATCGGAGGACGCGTGGCAGCTGACGGGCAGATGAGCGCGGCTGGCGGGGCGCAGCGCGTGTCCGCCTGGAACCTGCCGAACATCCTGACCTCGGTGCGCATCCTGATGGTGCCCTTCTTCGCCTGGGCGCTGTGGGTCGGCGGGCCGTGGGGCGGCGACTCGCTCGTCGCCCGGTGGCTCGCGCTGGCGCTGTTCGCGGCGGCCATGTACACCGACAAGCTCGACGGGGACATCGCCCGCGCCCGCGGGTTGATCACCGACTTCGGCAAGATCGCGGACCCCATCGCGGACAAGCTGCTCACGGGCACGGCCCTCGTGCTGTTCTCCCTGCTGGGGGAGCTGTGGTGGTGGGTGACCATCGTGATCCTGGTGCGCGAATGGGGCATCACCCTGATGCGCTTCGTGGTGATCCGCTACGGCGTGATGCCGGCCGGCCGCGGCGGCAAGCTCAAGACCGTGCTGCAGACCGTGGGCATCGGCCTGCTGCTCCTGCCCTTGGCCCCGGTCGTGGGCGGCTGGTGGCCGTGGGCCGGCTGGGTGGTCATCGGGGCCGCCACCGTGCTGACGGTGCTGACCGGCCTGGAGTACGTCAAGGACGCGTGGGTCCTGCGGCGGGACGCCCTCGCCGCCCAGCGGGGGGCCTGAGGCGATGACCATGGCAGGCGCCCAGGACGTGGTGCACGCGCTCGCGGACGCGGGCCTCACGGTGGCGACGGGGGAGTCCCTCACCGCCGGTCTGGTGGCCGCGCGCCTGGCCGACGTCCCCGGGGCGTCGGCCGTGCTGCACGGGGGCGTGGTGGCCTACCAGAACGCCGTGAAGACCGGCCTGCTGGGTGTGCCGGAGGACCTGCTCGCGCGGGTCGGGGCGGTGGACGCGGACGTGGCCCGACGGATGGCCCTCGGCGCCCGGGCGGCCCTGGGCGCCGACGTCGGCGTGGCCACCACGGGCGTCGCCGGGCCCGAGTCGCACCAGGGCCAGCCGGTGGGCACCGTGTGGCTCGGCCTGGCCGTGCCCGACGCGGACGCGAGCGCGCTGGACGTGCTCGGCGGCGAGCGCGACGGCGCAGCCACCGCGATCCTCCTCCGGCTCGACGGCGACCGGGCCGCGATCCGGGAGGCCACCGTCGCCGCGGCGCTGCAGTCCCTGACGCGCCTGCTCGCCGGCCGCGGCCACTGAGGCGGCACGGGGGCGCCGACCGACCCGCCTCGGCGCCCCGTCCCTGGTGCCGGCCCGCCCCGCCGCGTAGGTTCGGCGCGATGGAGACCGCATCGCCTCCCACCCCGCCCGAGCATGCGCCGCAGGACGGCGACGACGCCCCGGGTTGCCGCGTCATCGGCCTCGTGGCCGACCCGGGCACCCCGTGGGCCCTCGTGCGCCGCATCGCCGGGGATGTCGAGGACCGGCTCGACGACCGCCTGCCGCAGCCCGGCGGCTGGCGGGTCGAGACCCGGCAGGAGTCGCTGCCGGTCGGTGCGACCGGGGGCATGGTCCTGGAGGAGCCGGTCCGCTCACTCGCGGACGGGCGGGGATGGGACACGGTGGTCGCCGTCGTCGACCTGCCCCGGTTCGACGACCGGCGCGGCGTGGTGGCGGACGTCGTGCCGCAGCTGCGGGTCGGCGTCGTGTGCGTGCCGGCGCTGGGGGTCATCACCCCGGCCCGCCGGCTGCGGGAGACGGTGCTGCGGATCGTCGAGCACATCGACACCGCCCCGGACGTGAACCCGCCGGACGGGGAGCTGGACGTGCAGTCCTCCGACGAGTCCGGCGAGGTGGAGGAGGACGGCGGCCCGTCCCCGGCGGACGAGCCCCCCGAGCCCGACACTGACGCGCTGCGGGGCATCGCCCCGCTGGTCGACGTCGACGCGGACGTGACCACGACCACCCGGATGGGCGGCGGGTCCCGGCGCACGTCCACGGTGTACGTGAAGGGCTGGGCGGGCACGCTGCGTCTGCTGGCCGGGATGGTGATGGCCAACCGGCCGCTGCTCATGCCGCGGGACATGACGTTCACGATCGCCTCGGCCAGCGCGGCCGGTGCCTACGGCGTGTTCTTCGGCTCCATCTGGGTGCTCTCCAGCGTGATGTCCCCGGTGCGGCTCGCGGCGGTCAGCGTGCTGTCCGTGGTGCTGCTGGTGGCGTGGCTGGTCACCACGAACGGCCTGTGGACGCACGGTGCGACCCACCGGCACAGCTCGCGGCTGGACAACCTCTCCACCGTGCTCACCGTCGGTCTGGCCTGCACCGTGGTCTACGTCCTGCTCTTCGTCACGCTGCTGCTGGTCGCGCTCATGATCATCCCCGTGGAGTACCTGGAGGAGGAGCTCGACCAGCCCGGTGGCGTGGGCGACTACGTGCGGCTCGTGTGGCTCGCGGCGTCGATGGGCACGATGGCCGGGGCCGTCGGCTCGAGCCTGGACGACTCCGACCGCATCCGGAACGCCACGTACTCCCTGCGGGAACGACATCGGCGCTCGGAGCGGCACGAGGGCGACGGGGCCGCCGAGGGCCCGACGGCGGAGGAGACCATGTCTCGGGAATGAACGCGACCCCGCCCGACGTTGAATGTAACGAGTCAAGAAGAGTGCCCCGGCGGGATCAGGCCCGCGGCCCGGCGCCCTTCAGGAAAAGTCCAGGAGCAGGCGATAGACATGATGCGACATCCCGTCCATTCCCACGGAATCACGCGCTGGGTCGATGACCAGCCCCGTCCCCGCGCGGCCGCCCCCGACATCAAGGAGCGCAGCATGCCCCTCCTCCGCCACGAGATCGGCGACGTCCTGCGCGACGTCCGGCAGCTCCAGGGCCGCACCCTGCGCGAGGTCTCGCACGACGCCCGTGTCTCGCTCGGCTACCTGTCGGAGGTGGAGCGCGGCCAGAAGGAGGCCTCCTCCGAGCTGCTGGCCTCGATCTGCCAGGCGCTGGACATCCCGCTGTCCTACCTGCTGCGGGAGGTCTCGGACCGGCTCGTGGAGCAGGAGGGCATGGTCGTCCCGGACACCCTGCCGGACGACCTCACGGACCCCAGCCTGGGCTCGCTGGCCGGCCGCTGACCCCGCCACACCCACGGCGCGGGCGCCCCGTCTCGGGGCGCCCGCGCCGTCTGCGTCCCCGTCCCTGACCCCGCGACCGATCACAGAGAGGACCGCCCGTGCGCGAGAGCGAGTTCCGCCGGCTGATGGACGAGGAGTTCGGCCCCGCCCGGGCCGGCCTCGTGGCCGACTCCCTGCACCTGCCCGGCCTGGACACCACCGCGACGGCGGCGCTCGCCGCCGGCGTGGACCCGCGGCGGGTCTGGCTGGCGGTCTGCGACCTGCATGAGATCCCGCAGGAGCGGCGTCTCGGTCGGGACGTGCCGCCGAAACGCTGACGCCGCGACGCGCTGGCGGGGCACTGCCCCTTTCGAACACGTGTTCGAAGAATGCCGTAGAGTCCTGCACAGCAGTGCGACGGGGTGATCTCGTGCACAGGCGGGGCGGGCCACGCTTATCGTGTCCGCCGCCCCCCGTAGATTGACGGACATGACCGAGGCGGGCGCTCCAGCGTCCGCGGCAGCACCACCAGAGCTAGGGGTGAAGGATGAGCAAGGTGACGGATCGCGAGAAGGCCCTCGAGGCCGCTCTCGCCCAGATCGACAAGCAGTTCGGCAAGGGTTCCGTCATGCGGCTGGGGGACCAGACCCAGGCACCCGTCGAGGTCATCCCCACGGGCTCGGTGGCCATGGACGTGGCCCTGGGCATCGGCGGCCTGCCGCGCGGCCGCGTGGTGGAGATCTACGGCCCGGAGTCCTCGGGCAAGACCACCCTGGCCCTGCACGCGGTGGCCAACGCGCAGCGCAACGGCGGCATCGCGGCCTTCATCGACGCGGAGCACGCCCTGGACCCGGTCTACGCCCGCCAGCTCGGGGTGGACACGGACGCCCTGCTGGTCAGCCAGCCGGACACCGGCGAGCAGGCCCTGGAGATCATGGACATGCTCGTCTCCTCGGGCACCCTGGACATCGTCGTCATCGACTCCGTGGCCGCGCTGACCCCGCGCGCCGAGATCGAGGGCGAGATGGGCGACTCCCACGTCGGCCTGCAGGCCCGCCTCATGTCCCAGGCGCTGCGCAAGGTGACCGGCCGCCTGCACCAGACCAAGACCACGGCCATCTTCATCAACCAGCTGCGCGAGAAGATCGGCGTGTTCTTCGGCTCCCCGGAGACCACCACGGGCGGCAAGGCGCTCAAGTTCTATGCGTCCGTGCGCATCGACGTCCGCCGCATCGAGACCCTCAAGGAGGCCGGCAACCCCGTCGGCAACCGCACCCGCGTGAAGATCGTCAAGAACAAGATGGCCCCGCCCTTCAAGCAGGCCGAGTTCGACATCCTCTACGGGGTCGGCATCTCCCGCGAGGGCGGCCTGATCGACATGGGTGTCGAGGAGGGCATCGTCAAGAAGTCCGGCGCGTGGTTCACCTATGACGGGGACCAGCTCGGGCAGGGCAAGGAGAACGCCCGTCGCTTCCTCAAGGACAACCCGGACCTCGCCAACGAGATCGAGGAGCGCATCCTCACGAAGCTCGGCATCGGCGTGGCCCCGGAGGCCGAGGACGACGAGGCCCCGGCCCTGACCGCGGTTCCGGGGGACACCGCGGCCGGATGACCCGATCGCGCAGGAACGTCGGAGGCGGGGCCGCCCACCGGTCGGAGACGACCGGCCGGAGCGGCTCCGCCTCCGGTGCGTCCGCGTTCGACGACGCTCGGGACTCGGACGTGGGCCGGATGTGGCTCGATCTGGCCGGCGCTCCGGAGCCGACGTCGTCCGACGCGGACGCCTCGGATGCCGCGCGGGACGCCGCGCCCGCGCGCGACGCCGGAGCCCCTGCGGAGGACGTCCCGGACCCCGCCCCCGGCGCGGCACCGGATCTCGGGGCCCTGCTGACTCGCGCGAGCGACCTGCCCAGTCCCGCGCCCGGCGCCGGGCCCCGATCGCTGCCCTGGTCCGGGCGCGAGGACACCCGGGCGGACACCGAGCGCCGAGGACGGAGGCGGGCGCCCGCCAAGCGGTCGGGGCGCACTCGGCCCCGCGAGGACGGCCGCGCGCCGGCTGAGCCCGCCCCCCAGACCACAGCCCCTGCCGACCGCACCGCGTGAGCGTGAGGAGGCCGCGCGCGAGGTCGTCCTGCGCCAGCTCGCCCTGGGCCCGCGCTCCCGCGGCCAGCTCGAACGCAAGCTCGCCGAGCGCCAGGCCGAGCCCGAGCTGATCGAGCGCGTCCTCGACCGCTTCGAGGAGGTGCGCCTCGTGGATGACGCCGCCTTCGCCGAGGTCTGGGTCCGCAGCCGTCATCGAAGCAAGGGCCTGGCGCGCCGTGCCCTCGGGCACGAGCTCCAGCAGAAGGGCGTGGACCGGGAGATCGCCGCCGAGGCGCTGGAGGCCATCGACGGCGAGGACGAACGGGCCGCCGCCCTCGACCTCGTGCGCCGACGGCTGCGGGGCCGCACCGTCCCCGGCGGTGCCTCGCCGGAGGCCCGGGCTGAGCGGGACAAGGTGACCCGCCGCCTCGTCGGCATGCTGGGACGCAAGGGCTACGGCGGCGGCCTCGCGTTCGCCGTCGTGAAGGAGGTCCTCGCCGAGCACGAGGAGTGAGCGGATCCGGGCCGCGCCCGGAGTTCCTAGAATGGTGCGGTGACTCTGACGGACCCCACCCCCCGCACCACCCCGCTCGCGCAGGACGGCGCCGCCGCGCGCCCGCACGAGGGCCTGACCTATGAGGTCCGCACCTTCGGCTGCCAGATGAACGTGCACGACTCCGAGCGCATCTCCGGCCTGCTCGAGTCCACCGGCTACGCCCCGGTCGCCGAGGACGCCCAGGCCGACCTCGTGGTCTTCAACACGTGCGCGGTCCGCGAGAACGCGGACAACCGCCTGTACGGCAACCTCGGCAACCTGCGCGCGGTGAAGGACGCGCACCCGGGCATGCAGATCGCCGTCGGCGGGTGCCTCGCCCAGAAGGACCAGGCCGCCATCCAGCGCAGGGCCCCGTGGGTGGACGTCGTCTTCGGCACCCACAACATCGGCTCCCTGCCTGTGCTGCTGGAGCGCTCCCGCCACAACGCCGAGGCCGAGATCGAGATCCTCGAGTCGCTCGAGGTGTTCCCCTCCACCCTGCCCACCAAGCGCGACTCCACCCACTCCGGCTGGGTGTCCATCTCCGTGGGCTGCAACAACACGTGCACGTTCTGCATCGTCCCGTCGCTGCGCGGCAAGGAGAAGGACCGCCGCCCCGGGGAGATCCTCGCCGAGGTGCAGGCGCTCGTCGACGCCGGCGCCGTCGAGGTCACGCTGCTGGGCCAGAACGTGAACACCTACGGCGTCGAGTTCGGCGACCGCGGCGCGTTCGCCAAGCTGCTGCGCGCGTGCGGAGAGATCGAGGGCCTCGAACGCGTCCGCTTCACCAGCCCCCACCCGGCCGCGTTCACGGACGACGTCATCGACGCGATGGCCGAGACCCCCAACGTCATGCCGCAGCTGCACATGCCCCTGCAGTCGGGCTCGGACAAGGTGCTCAAGGACATGCGCCGCTCCTACCGGTCCGCGAAGTTCCTGCGGATCCTGGAGAAGGTGCGCGAGCGCATCCCGCACGCCGCCATCACCACGGACATCATCGTCGGCTTCCCCGGGGAGACCGACGAGGACTTCGCCGAGACGATGCGCGTGGTCGAGGCCTCCCGCTTCTCCTCCGCGTTCACCTTCCAGTACTCCATCCGCCCGGGAACCCCGGCCGGGGAGATGGACCACCAGGTGCCCAAGGCCGTCGTCCAGGAGCGCTTCGAGCGCCTCGTGGCCCTGCAGGACCGGATCTCGGCCGAGGAGATGGCCACGCTCGTCGGCACCCGCCAGGAGCTGCTCGTCACCGCCGACTCCGGCTCCAAGGCCGCGGAGCGCGGCCGCCTGTCCGGGCGCGCAGCCGACAACCGGCTCGTGCACTTCTCCGTGCCCGCCGGCGCCGAGACCCCCCGCCCCGGCGACTTCGTCACCGTGACGGTCACCGAGGCCCACCCGTTCTTCGCCGTCGCCGACCCGACCGCACAGGACTACGTCCTGCGCCGCTCCCGCGCCGGCGATGCGTGGGACCGCGCCCAGGCCGAATCGTGCGGCGCGCCGGCCCCCGGCACGGCGGGCGGCTCCGGTGCCACGAGCCTCGGCATGCCGACCCTGCGCCCGCGGTCCTGATGCCCGCCGCCGCGGCCCGGCCGCCCGTCGTCGCCGTCGTCGGGGCGACGGCGACGGGCAAGTCCGCCCTCGCCGTCGCCCTGGCGCACGCGCTGGACGGCGAGGTGGTCAACGGGGACGCCCTGCAGTTCTACCGGGGGATGGACGTGGGCACGGCGAAGGTCACCCCGGCTGAACGCGAGGGCGTCCCGCACCATCTGCTGGACGTGCTCGACGTCGGCCAGGAGGCCTCGGTGGCGGCCTTCCAGTCCGCGGCCCGCGACCTGTTCGACCAGATCCGCGCGCGGGGTCGGACCCCGATCCTCGTGGGCGGCTCCGGGCTGTACGTGCGGGCGGCGCTGGACGTGCTCGAGTTCCCGCCCACGGACCCGACGCTGCGGGCCGAGCTGGAGGCGCGCGCGCAGCGGGAGGGCCTGGCCGGGCTGAGGGCCGAGCTGGCCGCCCTGGACCCGGTCTCGGCGGAGCGGCTGCAGGACGCCCGCCGCATCGTGCGCGCACTGGAGGTGTGCCGGCTGACGGGCCGTCCGTTCTCCGCGTTCATGCCGGAGCGCACGTACGCTCCGGAGGTCGCCCCCGTGGTGCAGCTCGGCCTGCGCCTGGACCGGGCCGAGCTGCACCAGCGGATCGCGGCTCGGGTGGAGCGCATGCTGGCCGAGGGCCTGCTGGACGAGGTCCGCCGCCTTGACGTCCCCGGGCCGGGCGGGCTGCGGCAGGGACCGACCGCGTCCCGCGCGATCGGCTACGCCCAGATGCTCGCCGTCCTCGACGGCGAGCTCACCGAGGCGGAGGCGGCCGAGCAGACCGTCGTGGCCACGCGCCGGTTCGCCCGCCGTCAGGGGACCTGGTTCCGGGCCGACCCGCGCGTCGTCTGGCTCGACGCGCAGGGCGAGGACATCGTGGCGGAGGCGCTCGCCGTCGTCGCCGGGGACGCCACCTAGACTGGGCCCATGACCGAGCAGCCCGCGGCGCCCGCCGCCCAGGACCCCCTCCACGCGAGCGCGCCGCGCGTGCCGTTCACGAAGGGCCATGGCACGGGCAACGACTTCGTGCTGATCGCCGACCCGGACGGCAACACGCAGCTCGACGCCCAGCGCGTCGCACGGCTGGCTGACCGGCACCGGGGGATCGGCGCCGACGGCGTCATCCGCGCCGTGCGCTCGGCACGCCTGCCGGAGGGTGAGGCGCTGCTCGCCGAGCACCCCGAGGCCGAGTGGTTCATGGACTACCGCAACGGCGACGGCTCGATCGCCGAGATGTGCGGCAACGGGGTGCGCGTCTTCGTGCACTTCCTGGTCGAGAAGGGCCTCGTGGACCTGGCCCCCGGCCGGGCGATCACCATCGGCACGCGCGCCGGCGTGAAGGCCGTGACCCGGCTCGAGCACGGCTACGCGATCGACATGGGCCCCTGGTCCTACCTCGACCCCGAGCTGGCGGAGGAGGCGGCGTCGGACTCGATGGTCCTCGCCCACGGCCTCACCGATCCGCGTCCGGCGCTGAGCATCTCGATGGGCAACCCCCACACCGTGGTCCCGCTGGCCTCCTTCGCCGACCTGCAGGGGCTGGACCTGGGCCGCGCCCCCGAGGTGGACCCCGCCCCGCCGCACGGGACGAACGTCGAGTTCGTGGCCGCGCACGAGCCGCTCGTGCGCGAGGGCGTCGGCCGCGTGCGGATGCGCGTGCACGAGCGCGGGGTGGGCGAGACCCAGTCCTGCGGGACGGGCGCGTGCGCGGCGGCTGTGGCGATGCGCGCATGGTCGGGCGACCAGGGCTCGGACTCGTGGCTCGTCGAGGTGCCCGGCGGCGTGCTGGCCGTGGATGTCGTGCCGGGCCCGGAGGGGGCCGAGCACGTGGTCCTCTCGGGGCCGGCCGAGCTGGTCTTCGACGGCGAACTCACCGCCTGACCGCTTTCGTTCGGGAAACGGCGGGTCACGAACCGCTGTCGTTCGGGAAACGGCGCCTCAGCGCGCCCGCGCCACCCGCAGGATCCGGAAGCCCTTGATGCTGTCCGCCCGCTCGGCGGTGAACCGGCCGGGCGCGCGCTCCTCGAGCATCCGGTCGATCCACGGCAGCAGCGAGTCCGCGCCGAGGTTCTTCTGCACCACCAGCCAGGCCTCGCCGCCGGGGGCCAGGCGTGGCAGCCACCGCTCCAGCAGGGCGTGCAGTGCCGGCTTGCCGATCCGGATGGGCGGGTTGGACCAGATGAGGTCGAACTCCGCGCCCTCGGGGACGTCCTCCGGCCGCAGTGCCACGACGTTGCCGAGGCCCAGCGCTGCGGCGTTGTCGCGGGTCAGCTGCAGGGAGCGGTCGTTGACCTCGACGGCGGTCACCTCCGCCTCGGGCGACCGCAGCGCCAGCGTGAGGGCGACCGGCCCCCAGCCCGCGCCGACGTCGAGGAACCGGCCCCTCGCCGGCGGCGCGGGCACGGCCGAGAACAGGGCCGCGGTGCCCTTGTCCAGACCGTCCGGGGAGAAGATCCCGTTGGCCGTCTGGACCTCGACGTCGCGGCCGGCCAGGCGGGTCCGCAGGGTGCGGCGCCGCTCGGGCGCGGAGGGGTCGGCGTCGAAGTAGTGGGATGCGGAGCTCACGGCGACCATGGTAGCCAGCAGGTCGTCGCGGCCCTCAGCCCGACGCCGGCCCGGCCAGGTCCGCGAGGATCGCGCGCACGGCGTCGCGCCCGGCGCGGTTGGCCCCGACCGTGGACTGGGAGGGCCCGTAGCCGAGGAGGAACAGGCGCGGCTCGTCCAGGGCGCGCCCGCCCGCCACGCGGATGCCGCCGGCGGGCGTGCGCAGCCGCAGCGGAGCGAGGTGCCGGATCGCCGGCCGGAAGCCGGTGGCCCAGAGGATCACGTCCGCCGGTTCGAACGAGCCGTCGGGCATCCGCACCCCGTCCGGCTCGACGGCCATGAACATGGGGTGGCGCACCAGCACGCCTCGCGTCTCGGCCTCGCGCACCCAGGACGAGCGGTGCATCCCGGTCGCCCCGACCACGGAGCCCGGCGGCAGGCCCGCACGGGTCCGTTCGTCCACCCCGCGCACCGACTCGGCCAGGGCGCCGGGCGCGGCCGAGTCCTGCCACCGCGGTTCGCGGCGGGTCACCCACAGGGTGTCCGCGACCGTGGAGATCTCGGCCAGCAGCTGCGTCGCCGAGACGCCCATGCCCACGATCACCACCCGCTGCCCGGCGAACTCGTCCTTGGACACGTAGTCACGGGTGTGCAGCTGCCGGCCGCGGAACGAGCGCATCCCGGGCACCGAGGGCCACCGTGGGGACGTCCAGGTGCCGGTCGCGTTGACCACGAAGTCCGCCCGCCACGTGCCCGGCGCCCCGTCCGTGCGGACGAAGAACCCGCGCGCACGTCCCGGCTCGCCGATCCGCTCGACGCGCCTCACACGCACGGGCCGCCGGATCGGCAGGGCGAACCGTGCCTCGTAATCGGCGAAGTAGGCCGGCAGCAGGGTGTTGGCGTGCGCGGCCGGGTCGGCCGGCGGCACCGGGTCGCCGGGCAGCTCGTGGATGTGGTTGACGGTGGCCATCGTGAGCGAGTCCCAGCGGTGCTGCCACGCGCCGCCCGGGGCGGTCTCCGCGTCGAGCACCACGAACGTGCCGGGGGCGTCGTCGGGGACGCCGGCGGCGCCGTCGTCGTTCGGACCCAGCCCCACGAAACCGCGGCGGCGCAGGTGGTAGGCGGCGGACAGCCCCGCCTGGCCCGCGCCGATCACGACGACGGTCGCCCGGCCCGTCCGGCCGGGCCGCGGCGGGGCGGGGGAGGGGGACGCGGTCATGCCCGCAGGATACGTGCGCGTCGTCAGCGGACCGGGCGCCGGGGCCCCTGTCGCCCACACGCGCCGCCCGGTACACTCGACGCCCATGTGGATCTTCCTGCGCTGACGCCCCCGCGTCACTGCCCGCCCC
>NZ_JABFAY010000002.1:66253-102162 GCF_017168495.1 Micrococcus sp. KRD096
CCATCAGGTGCCGGGGCGCGCCCGCCTCGGATGAGGCCGTCGAGCGCGCCCCGGCACCTGATGGAGATCCCACCATGGACGATGTGGTCCGTCCCTGCACGCCCGCCGACGAGACCTCGTGGCTGCGGTGCCGCGTGCTCACCTTCCCCATGCCGACGGAGCCGCCGCGAGATCGTCGCAGCGCGGCGCCGAACCCCGCCTAACCGGCCGTGCGCGTCACCCGCCACGTCCGCCCCCTGCGGACAGCCGCCTAACGCGTCCGCCGACCCCTCTACCCTGAGACGATCGGGTCGCCCGACCGCGGCGGCCCAGAGGAGACCATGACTGAGAAGAACCAGCACACCCCCGGCCCCCAGGGCGCCCACGGCTCCGAGGACGAGATCCAGGCCGTGATCGACCGCATCCTGGCCGCCGATGACGCTCGCCGCGCCTCCGGCCGCGAGGCGACCGGGCGCGGCTCCGCGGACAGTGTGGTCGCGGACCACGAGGACGCCCCCGACGCCGGCACCCCGGACCGCTCCGGCGCGCTCGCGGGCCGCGCACTCGCCCTGGACGAGGGCGAGGACGGGCACACGGACGCCGACGGTGACCAGGACGAGCTCGCCGCGCGCCACTCCCTCAAGCGCGTGCAGGGTCTGTCCACCGAGCTCGAGGACATGACCGAGGTCGAGTACCGCCAGCTGCGCCTGGAGCGCGTGGTGCTGGCGGGCGTCTGGACCGAGGGCTCCGCGGAGGATGCGGAGAACTCCCTGCGGGAGCTCGCCGCGCTCGCCGAGACCGCGGGCTCGGAGGTGCTCGACGGCGTCATCCAGCGCCGCGCCACCCCGGACCCGGCCACGTTCCTCGGCAAGGGCAAGGCGCAGGAGCTCGCCGAGATCGTGGCGCTCTCCGGTGCGGACACCGTGGTGGTGGACTCCGAGCTCGCCCCGTCTCAGCGTCGCGCGCTGGAGGACGTGGTGCGGGTGAAGGTGATCGACCGGACCGCGCTGATCCTGGACATCTTCGCCCAGCACGCGAGCTCGCGTGAGGGCCGCGCCCAGGTCGAGCTCGCGCAGCTCGAGTACCTGCTGCCGCGCCTGCGCGGCTGGGGCGAGTCCATGTCCCGGCAGGCCGGCGGCCGTGCCGCCGCCGGCGAGGGCATCGGCTCCCGTGGACCCGGTGAGACCAAGATCGAGCTGGACCGCCGCCGCATCCGCACCCGCATGGCGAAGCTGCGCCGGGACATCGCCGGGATGAAGCCGGCCCGGGAGGCCAAGCGCGCCAACCGTCGTCGCAACCGGGTGCCGTCCGTGGCGATCGCCGGGTACACCAACGCCGGGAAGTCGTCCCTGCTCAACCGCCTCACCCACGCCGGGGTGCTCGTGGAGAACGCCCTGTTCGCCACGCTGGACCCCACCGTGCGCAAGGCCATGACGCCGGACGGCATCGGCTACACCCTCTCGGACACGGTCGGCTTCGTGCGGAACCTGCCCACGCAGCTGGTCGAGGCGTTCCGCTCCACCCTCGAGGAGGTCGCGGACGCGGACGTCATCCTGCACGTCGTGGACGGCTCGCACCCGGACCCCGAGGGCCAGATCGCCGCGGTGCGCTCCGTGTTCGCGGAGGTGCACGCGCACCGGATCCCCGAGATCATCGTGCTGAACAAGGCGGACGCCGCGGACCCGGCCGTCATCGCCCGGATCCGGGCCAAGGAGCCCCACGCCGTGGTGGTCTCGGCGCGCACCGGCGAGGGCATCGACGAGCTCGAGCGCGCCATCGCGGCCACCATCCCGCGGCCGGACGTGCGGCTCGAACTGCTGATCCCGTTCACCCGGGGTGAGCTGGTCTCCCGCCTCCACTCGGCGGACGCGGAGATCCTGGCCGAGGGCTACGAGGAGGGCGGCACCCGCCTGTCCGTGCTGGTCCGTGAAGACATCGCGCCGGACTTCGCCGAGTTCGTCGTGGAGGCGGACGCGTTGTGAGCGGCGGGGCGGAGGAAGTCGGGGCAGGCGGCGCGCAGCCCCGCACGGAGCACGAGCGCGAGGCACTGCGCCTGCTGGACGCCGCGGTGCAGGCCACCGGCGGCCAGCACCGCGCGGGCCAGCGGGAGATGGTGCTGCAGGTGGCGCGCGCCCTCGAGTCGCGCCGCCACCTGCTCGTGCAGGCCGGCACCGGCACCGGCAAGTCCCTGGCCTACCTGATCCCCGCGATCCAGCACGCGATGACGCAGGAGGACCCCGTCGTCGTCGCCACGGCCACGCTCGCCCTGCAGGCCCAGATCATGAAGCGGGACGCCCCCCGGCTGGTCGAGGCGCTCAAGGACGAGCTGCCTCGCGAGCCCGTCGTCGCCCTGGTCAAGGGCCGCTCCAACTACCTCTGTCGCCACAAGGTGGACGGCGGCTACCCCGGGGATGAGGGCGAGGAGGCCCTCTTCACGGTCGCCGACGACGGCGGGGTGATCGGCTCCGCCACGGACGGCGCCGCCGGGCCCTCCTCCCTGTTGGGCAAGGAGGTCATGTACCTGCGGGCGTGGGCGGACCAGACCGAGACCGGGGACCGCGACGACCTCGAGGTCCCCGTCACCGACCGCGCGTGGCGGCAGGTCTCCGTCACCGCGGTCGACTGCCTCGGCGCGTCCCGCTGCCCCCAGGCCGAGGAGTGCTTCTCCGAGCGTGCCCGCGCGGACGCGGCGGACGCGGACGTCGTGGTCACCAACCACGCGATGCTCGCCATCAGCGCCTTCGAGGGCCTCGCGGTGCTGCCGGCGTACTCGGCCGTCGTCGTGGACGAGGCCCACGAGCTGCAGGACCGGGTGACCGGTGCGGTCACCGGGCAGCTGTCCGGGTCGATCGTGCACGGCGCGGCCACCTCGCTGCGCCGCCACACCACCGTGGCCGTGGAGGACCTGATCGAGGCCGGGGCGGCCCTGGACCGCGCGTTCACGGACACTCCGTCCGGTCTGATCGCCGCGGGCCCCGACGAGGTCCAGGAGCAGGCCCTCACCGGCGTCCTCACGGCCGCGCGCCAGTGCCTGTCCGACCTCGGCCAGGACAAGGACAAGGAGGCCGACGCCGACGGCGGACGGCAGATGGCGCGCTCGCGGATCCTCGAGGTCCTCGAGGTGGTGGAGCGCATGCTCGCGGCCCGGCCCGAGGCCGACTTCCCCGAGGTGCTGTGGGCCACCCGCCCCGGCCACTTCGAGCCCGGCGTGGGCTGGCAGCCGGGGGACGAGACCGACCCGCCCCAGCTCTACGTGGCCCCGCTCTCGGTGGCCGGCAAGCTGCGGGAGGGCCTGTTCGGCAAGGCGACGACGGTGCTCACCTCCGCCACGCTCACCGTGGGCTCGGGGGAGCGCCGGTTCGACTCGGTGGCCGGCGACGTGGGCCTGGCCGGCCCGGACGCCCCGAAGTTCGAGGCCCTCGACGTCGGCAGCCCCTTCGACTACCCGCGTCAGGGGGTGCTCTACGTGGCCCGGCACCTGCCCCGGCCCGGCCGGACGGCCTCGCCCGAGTCCCTGGATGAGCTCGAGGCGCTCCTGAGGGCGTCGCGGGGCGGGGCCCTCGGCCTGTTCTCCTCGCGCCGGGCGGCCGAGGACGCCGCCGCCGAGATGCGCCGTCGGCTCGGGCCGAAGACCACGATCCTGTGCCAGGGGGACGCGACCCTCTCCGCCCTCGTGCGCCAGTTCTCCGAGGAGCCGGACACGTCCCTGTTCGGGACCATGAGCCTGTGGCAGGGCGTGGACGTGCCGGGGAACTCGCTGCGGCTCGTGGTGATCGACCGCATCCCGTTCCCGCGGCCGGACGACCCGCTCTCCCAGGCCCGCACCCGGGACGTCGCCCGGCACGGCGGCAACGGGTTCATGCGGATCTCCGCCACGCATGCGGCCGTGCGCATGGCCCAGGGCGCCGGGCGCCTCGTGCGCTCCGTGACGGACCGCGGCGTGGTGGCCGTGCTGGACCCCCGCCTGGCCACCGAGCGGTACGGCGGCTACATCACGAGCGCCCTGCCGGACTTCTGGCGCACCACGGACCGCGACGTCGTCCGCGGGGTGCTGGCACGGCTCGCCTCGGGCGATTGACCTCGCTCGGCCTCGGGCCGTCGGCCCGGCCGGAGGGAGCGGGTCAGAGCGAACGCAGGACCGTGACGACCCGCCCCATCACGGTGGCGTGATCGCCGAGGATGGGCTCGTAGGCCGTGTTCTGGGGGAGGAGCCAGGTGTGCCCGTCGCGGCGGCGGAAGGTCTTCACGGTGGCCTCGTCGTCGAGGAGGGCCGCGACGATGTCGCCATTCTCCGCCGTGTCCTGCCGGCGCACCACCACCCAGTCGCCGTCGCAGATCGCGGCGTCCACCATCGAGTCGCCCGTGACGCGCAGCATGAACAGCTCGCCCTCGCCCGTGAGGCGTCGCGGGATCGCCATGACGTCCTCGACCTGCTGCTCAGCCAGGACCGGGCCGCCCGCCGCGATGCGGCCGACCCAGGGGACCGGCACGCTGTCCGCCTCGTCTGCGCCGGTGTGCCACGCGGGGATCGCGGAGACCCGCGACGACGGCGCAGCGGTGGGGGAGGCGGCCTCGCCCAGCGGGGTGCCGTCCACGTCGAGCAGCACCTCGAGGGCACGCGGGCGTCCGGGGTCGCGCCGGATGTAGCCGTGCCGCTCGAGACGGCCCAGCTGGTGCGTGACGGAGGAGAGCGAGGCCAGGCCCGCGGCGTCGCCGATCTCGCGCATGGAGGGCGGGTAGCCGTGGTCGGCGATCGCGTCCCGGATGGTCTGCACGATCCGCCGCTGGCGGTCGGTGAGCGGCGCGCGCGCCGCCGGCTGATCGTCGGTGGTGCTCATGGCTGCCGTCCGTTCTCCCGGGGTGATGGTGGCCGGACTCGTGTTCCGGCGTCCGGCTGCCGTCCGGACGCTTACCGTGTCCGCCCCCGCTGGTTGCCTGTGTCTTGGCGGTCCCGGGGCGTTCCGGGGCGTCCGTGCATGGCCTCGAGCCTAGAGGAGAGCCGCCTCTCCTTCAAAGATATGTTCGATCTCGTCGTGGCATGTCTCGAACACCTGTGCTAGAAAGGCATTCGAACGGATTCGAACACATGTTCGATCACCTGGAGGGCATCCGCCCCGGAGGAGGACACCATGACGCTCACCACCGCCCAGTTCGCCGGCTCGCCCGCGACGGCGCGGCCGCGTCCGGCCACCATCCGTCTGACCCGCCGCGGCCGCCTCGTGCTGCGGGGGATCCCCGTGATCGCCGCGGCCGTGGCCGCCACGCTGGCGGCCGCCTTCTTCCTGGGTGTGCTGCTGTCGCCCGCCGCGGTGTCCGCGGACACCGCGGGGCCCGCCACCCAGTCCGTCACGGTCATGCCCGGGGACAGCCTGTGGACCATCGCCACCACGGTGGCTCCGGAGGCGGACGTCTACGAGGTGATCGCCACGATCGACGAGCTCAACGGGCTCGAGGGCCGGGCCCCCGCGCCGGGCGAGGAGCTGTTCGTCCCGGCCACGCGGTGACGCACGGCGGGCCTCGCCCTCCACGCTTCCTAGACTGGCGGCCATGACCGACCTCAGCTCTCTGCCCCTGCGTGAGAACCTCCGCGGCCTGAGCCCCTACGGCGCCCCCCAGCTGGACGTGCCGTACATGCTCAACACCAACGAGAACACGCATCCGGTGCCGGAGGAGGTCGCCACCGCCATCGCCGAGCGGGTCGCGGCCGTCGCCGGGGGGCTGAACCGCTACCCGGACCGCGAGTTCACGGGGCTGCGACGTGCGCTCGCCGGCTACCTCGGCCACGGCCTCACGGCGGACCACGTGTGGGCCGGCAACGGCTCCAACGAGATCCTGCAGCAGATCCTCCAGGCCTTCGGCGGCCCCGGGCGGACACTGCTGAGCTTCCTGCCCTCGTACTCCATGTACCCGCTGCTGGCCGGCGGCACGGACACCGTGTTCGTGGACGGCGGCCGTGCCGAAGACCACACCCTCAGCGCCGAGCACGCGGCGGCCATGGTGCGGGAGCACCGTCCGCACGTCGTCTTCCTGGCCTCGCCCAACAACCCGACGGGCACCGCCCTGGACCTGGCGACCATCGAGGCCGTGTACGCCGCGCAGGCGCAGAACGAGGCCGCCGGCGGGCCCGGCGCCATGGTCGTCGTGGACGAGGCCTACGCGGAGTTCGCCCTCGCCGGCACCCGCTCCGCCCTCACCCTCCTGCCCGGCCGTGAGCGGCTGATCGTCACGCGCACCATGTCCAAGGCGTTCGCCCTGGCCGGCGCGCGCCTGGGCTACCTGGCCGCGGACCCCGCCGTCGCCGACGCCCTGCGCCTGGTGCGCCTGCCGTACCACCTCTCCGCGGTCACGCAGGCCACGGCGGAGGCCGCCCTCGATCACGTGGACGCGCTGCTGCGCACCGTGGAGGACATCAAGGCCCAGCGCGACCGCATCGTCTCCACCCTGCGCGGCCTGGGACTGAGGCCCTCGGTGTCCGACTCGAACTTCGTCTTCTTCGGTCACCTCGAGGACGCGTCCGACGTGTGGCGCCGCCTGCTCGACCGCGGCGTCCTCGTGCGGGACGTCGGCATCCCGCACCACCTGCGCGTCACCGCCGGCACCGAGGCGGAGACGACGGCGTTCCTCACCGCTCTCGCGGAGGTCCTCGGCGAGACCGGGGACCGGTCCTGAGGCGTCACCGGAGTCTCGGCGTCCGCCCGGCTCCCTAGGATGGGGACAGCGCGCGCGGCGCCCCGGCCCGCCGGCACCGGCCGCGCGCACCCGCATCCCCCCGCACCCGTCCCGGACCGGTGCGGACCCAGCCCGAGGAGGACCCGTGGCAGCCGAGTTGATCTCCGGACGCCGTGCGCGCATGACGCGCACCACGAGCGAGTCGGACGTGTACGTCGAGATGGATCTGGACGGCACCGGCCGCGCTGAGATCTCCACCACCGTGCCGTTCTACGACCACATGCTCACCGCGCTGTCCCGGCACTCCCAGATCGACCTGACGGTCCGTGCCACCGGGGACACGCACATCGACGTGCACCACACGGTCGAGGACGTCGCCATCACCCTGGGCGAGGTGCTCAAGACCGCGCTCGGGGACAAGTCCGGCATCCGCCGCTTCGGCGAGGCGTCCGTGCCGCTGGACGAGGCGCTGGCGCGCGCCGTCGTCGACGTCTCCGGCCGGCCGTACCTCGTGCACGAGGGCGAGCCCGAGGGCCAGCAGTACCACCTCATCGGCGGGCACTTCACCGGTTCCATGACCCGCCATGTGTTCGAGTCGATCACGTACCACGCGGCGATCTGCCTCCACATGGACGTCGTGCGAGGCCGGGATCCGCACCACATCGTCGAGGCGCAGTTCAAGGCCTTCGCCCGCGCCCTGCGCGCCGCCGTCGAGGACGACCCCCGCATGACCGGCGTGCCCTCCACCAAGGGCGCCCTCTGATGGCCCGCCCCACCACCGTCCCCGGCGTGCGGCCGCGCGTCGCCGTCCTGGACTACGGCTCGGGCAACGTGCACTCGGCGCTGCGTGCCGTGGAGCGGGCCGGCGCGGAGGTCGAGCTCACGCGCGATCCGCAGGCCGTGCAGGAGGCCGACGGGCTGCTCGTGCCCGGCGTCGGGGCGTACGCGTCCGTGATGCGGGCACTGACCGAGGTCGGCGGCACCCGCTGGATCGGCCGCCGCGTGGCCGGGGGCCGACCCGTCCTCGGCATCTGCGTGGGCCACCAGATCCTCTTCGACGCCGGCGTCGAGCACGGCGAGCGCACCGCAGGCATGGGGGAGTGGCCGGGTGTCGTCGCCGAGCTGCCCGCCGAGGTCCTGCCCCACATGGGCTGGAACACCGTCCGGCCGCCCGAGGGCAGCGCCCTCTTCGCGGGCATCGAGGACGAGCGGTTCTACTTCGTCCACTCCTACGGCGTGCTCGAATGGGAGTTCGACCAGACGATCTCCGCCATGCGTCCGCCCCAGGTCACCTGGGCGCACCACGGCGCGGACTTCATCGCCGCCGTGGAGAACGGCCCCCTGTCGGCCACGCAGTTCCACCCCGAGAAGTCCGGGGACGCCGGGCTGCAGCTGCTGCGCAACTGGCTGGAGACCCTCTGATGCCCTACTGGTCCGTCCTCTACCTCGCCCTCGGCGGGCTGCTGCTCGGCGCCGCCTGGTCCATGCGCACGCAGAAGGCGCCGCTGTGGGCCATCGTGATCGTCCTCGTGCTGGCCGGCATGGCCATCGCCGCCTCCTTCCTGACCGTCGGCGCCTGACCGCGCCGGCCGCCCCACCCGAGAGGAACCCCATGACCCCGAACGCCCCCGCCCTCGAGCTGCTGCCCGCCGTCGACGTCCAGGACGGCCAGGCCGTCCGCCTCGTCCAGGGCGAGGCCGGCAGCGCCACCTCGTACGGCGACCCGGTCACCGCCGCCCTGGACTGGCAGCGCGCCGGCGCGGAGTGGATCCACCTCGTGGACCTGGACGCGGCCTTCGGTCGCGGTGACAACCGCGAGGTCATGCGCCGTGTGGTGGAGGAGATCGGCGTGAAGATCGAGCTGTCCGGCGGCATCCGCGACGACGCCTCGCTCGAGAACGCCCTCGAGATGGGTGCGGCGCGCGTGAACCTGGGCACCGCCGCCCTCGAGGACCCGGACTGGACCGCGCGCGTCATCGAGCGCTTCGGCGACCGGGTGGCCGTGGGCCTCGACGTGCGCGGCACCACGCTCGCCGCCCGCGGCTGGACCAAGGAGGGCGGCGACCTCTGGGAGGTGCTCGCCCGCCTCGAGGATGCCGGCTGCGCCCGCTACGTGGTCACCGACGTCACGAAGGACGGCACGCTCAAGGGGCCGAACACGGAGCTGCTCGCCCAGGTCTGCGCGAAGACCGCGAAGCCGGTCGTCGCCTCGGGCGGCATCTCCTCCCTCGAGGACGTTGCCGCGCTCGCGGCCATGACCGGCCAGGGCGTCGAGGGCGCGATCATGGGCAAGGCGCTGTACGCCGGCCGCTTCAGCCTGGAGCAGGCGCTGGCCGTCGCCGGCGGCGCCACGGTGGAGCAGGCGCGCTCCGAGCAGCCCGGCCCGGTCGCCCCGTGACGGGCTCGCACGACGACGGCGGCCTGGCCCGCGACGACGGGCTCGGTCCGATCGACGAGACGGTCGCGGTGCCGCATCCGGCGGCCCGGGAGCTGCCGGGGCACATCCGGGCCGCACTCGACCGCATGCGGGAGAAGACCGCGGGCGAGAACACCGCGGACACCGCGGGCGTCCCGTGGCAGGGCCGTGACCTCTCCGGCCCCGGCGTGGACGGCTCCGCGAACCCGTTGCACGTGTTCGACGAGGACGACGGCACCAGCCCGGCCGAGTGGACCGCCGTCATGGCGGCCCTGACGGACGGCTCCGCCGGTGAGCGGGAGGTGACGGAGGTGCTCGCGCGCATCCGCGTGTTCGCCGCCGTCGTGCCCACCCTTGCCGTGGACGAGGACGACGTCCACGACCACGCCGACCACACCGGTCACGAGCACGACGTCGCGGCGCACGGGGACAAGGCCGCGGACGTGGCCCTCGTGACCATGCGCGCGCCGGACGGCCGGCAGGCGCTGCCGGTGTTCACGAACGTGCCCGCGCTGACGGCATGGAACCCGGTCGCCCGACCCGTGGCCGTGTGGCTGCCGCGTGCCTGCCTGTCCGCCGTGGACGAGGGCTGTGAGCTCGTCGTCATCGACGCCGGCGCCGAGCACACGTACGTGGTGCGACGCCCGGCCGTGTGGTCGCTCGCCCAGCAGAGGGAGTGGACCCCCGCCTATCGGGACCAGGAGATCGCGGACGAGATCGCCGAGGTCGCCGACCTGGTCCCGAACCTGCTCAACCTGGGCCTCGCACCCGGGTCGGGGGTGGCCACGCACACGGGCTCCGGCGCGGTGATGAACGGAGGCGGGGCCGGGCCCGAGCTGCAGATCGTCGCGATGCCCACCCGGGACGCCGACGCGGCCGGGGTGCGCCTGATGACGGCCACGCTCAAGACCCTCCTGGCAGACCTGCCGCTGCTGGCCGAGCGGGCCGACTCCGTGGAGATCACGGTCCGCCGACCCTGATCGGTCGCCCGGCCTGTCCGGTACCGTTGAGGGGGAGGGGAGGGCCCGTGGTGGCCCCACCCCGTCCTGGAGGCCGTGCGCCGCGCGCCGGCCCCATGCCTCCCATCCTCCGAGGAGTACCCATGAGAACCAGAACCTTGACCGGCGTCGCCACCGCGGCGCTGGGCGCGGTGGTGGTGGCCGGTGCCGGCCCCGCCCTCGCGCAGACCACGCTCACCCAGGGCTCGGCGATCACCGCGCCGGCCGGGGCGTGCAGTCTGACCATCGTCGACGACGCCACCGCCTACACCGCGGCCCACTGTGGTGCGGGCCAGTGGCAGATCGGCTCGACCGTCCGCGACGTCGACGGCACCGCGATCGGCACCGTCTCGGCACTGCCCGGCGATTCGGGCGTGGACGCGGTCCGCGTGGCCCTGGCCGACGACGTCGACGTCGTGGGCGACTGGTCCACGCGGCCGGCCTCGTCCATCGGTGTGGGCGAGACCGTCTACACCCACGGCTCGTCCGTGCCGCTGGGCGCGCCGAACACCGTGTCCCACACGCAGACCTTCGAGGCCGCCACGGTCTGCGACGACGCGTACGCGGATCAGGTTGCCCTCGACACCGCCTCGACCTACGCCGGCGACTCGGGCGGGGCCGTCTATGACGCCCAGCAGCGGGTGGTCGGGGTCATCTCGGGCATCGCCCCGGTGACCTTCGACGCCGAGGGCAACGTGGTGGGCTGCGACGCCCAGGCGATGTCCTCGATCATGGTCCCGGTCGAGTCCCTCGACGCGCTGGACGCCTCCGCGGCGCCCGCCGCCGAGACCGCCGCGGCCGCGGAGACCGCTCCGGCCGCCGAGACCGCCCCGGCGATCGCCGACGTCGCGGGCCCCGTGGCCGACGAGGACCTGCCCACCGGCGGCGAGCCCGCCGTGGACGAGTCCGAGCTGACCGAGTTCACGCCGGCTGAGGAGGAGGCCATCGCGGCCGAGCTCAAGGCCCGCGCCGAGGCCGCCGCGGAGGAGGAGGCCGCCGAGGCGGCCCCCGCTGCTGAGGCCCCGGTCGCCGAGGCCGCTGCGCCGGGCGTGACCGACGTCGTGGCCGCGCCCGCCGAGGGTGTCGCCTACGGCACCCAGGTGGTCGCGCAGACGGATCAGGGCGGCTTCGCCTCCGTCACCGTCACGGCCTACGACGCCGACGGCACGGTCCTCGGCCAGGACGGCCTGGACCTCACCGGCGAGTACCGCGCCTGGCTGCCCGTGCCGGCCGAGGTGCCCGCGGGCGGCTCCGTGGTGGTCACCGTGGTCGACGCCGCCGGCGCCGCCACGGACGCCACCGTGACCCTGGGCGGTCAGCTGGTCGGCTGATCGATTCCGCCCCGAACGACACGACGAGGCCCGGTGATCCCGCACGGATCACCGGGCCTCGTCACGTCCCGGGGCGGCCCCGGCCAGGTGGGGACGCGGTCAGCACAGCCCCTCGAGCCGCCGCCCCAGGCGGGAGAAGATCCGGGTGAGGGACTCCGCCTCGCCCGGCGCCAGGTCGCCGAGGAAGAGCTCGTCCACCTGCCGGGCGTGCTCGATCGCGGCGCGCCGGAAGGCGGACCGGCCCTCGTCGGTGAGGACGGCCTCGAAGCCCCGCCGGTCACAGGCCACCGGGCGGCGGTCGATCAGGCCGCGGGCCACGAGCGTCTTCACCTGGTAGGTGATGCGCGACGGGGAGAAGACCATCCGGGACGCCAGCTCTCCCAGCCGGAGCCGGCCCTCGGGGGACTCGTAGAGGAGCAGCAGCAGGTTGTAGTCGGCCAGCGACATGCCGCAGTCCTGCTTCAGGCGGCGCTCCAGGACCTCCGTGAGCATCTGGGTGGCCTCGAAGTAGGCGCGCCAGGCGCGCTTGGGCGGGTCCACCGGGCGGTGCGCCTCCGATGCGGAGCCGAACCAGCCGCCGTCGGGCTCCGCCGGCGCCGCGTCCTGCGCGGCGGGCTCAGGGGCCGGGGTTGAGGAGCTGCTCAAAGGGGGTCACCTCCAGGTCGATGTCCGCGGGCGCGGCGGCGCGTGCCCGCGGGGGGCGGCTCAGGGTGATCTCGGCCAGGTCGCGTCCGGCGGCCCGGATGCGGGACTGCAGCGGGTCGGTCCGCATCGAGGCCTGCACGCCGGCCGCCTCGCCCCAGTCGTCCGAGGCCGCGAAGACCGCGGTCGGCACGATGCGGGCCTTGAGGTAGGCGAACAGCGGCCGCATGGCGGTGTCGATCATGAGCGAGTGGCGGGCGGTGCCGCCGGTGGCGCCGAGGAGCACGGGCACCCCGACGACGGACGTGGGCTCCGCGAGGTCCCAGAAGGACTTGAACAGGCCCGAGTAGGAGGCCTTGTACGTGGGCGAGACCGCGATGACGGCGTCGGCCTGGGCGACCTCGTCCAGGGCGGCGCGCAGGGCCGGGGAGATGGCGAAGGTCACCAGGGCCTGCGCGATGTCCACGGCGAGCTCCCGCAGCGTGATCAGGTGGATCTGCGGGACCACGCCGTGCTCGGAGAGCGCCGCCGAGGCGGACTCCGCCATGCGTTCGGCGAGCATGCGGGTCTGGGACGGGTCCCCGGACCCGCCGGAGACCACGGCGAGGTGCCGGGCCTGCGGCGTGAACGGGGCGGAGGCATCGGGGGCGCCGGGGGTGGTCACTGCGCGGCACCGCCCTTCGCGGCATCGGCGGTGGCGCGCTGCTCGGCGGCCGCCGCGCGGTCGAGCTGGGCCTGCGATCCCTCCTTGCCGCCGGGCACGGGAGCCTCGCCGCGGCGGGCGCGTGCCACGAGGAACTCGTGGGTCGGGGCCGCCGGGACGTCGTCCGGCTTCAGAGCGTCGAACTCCTTGCGCAGCACGGGCAGGACCTCCTCGCCGAAGAGGTCGATCTGCCGCAGGACGGTGTCCGTGGGCAGGCCGGCGTGGTCGATGAGGAACATCTGACGCTGGTAGTCGCCCACCCAGTCGCGGAACGTGAGCGTGCGCTCGATGACCTGCTGCGGCGAGCCGACCGTCAGGGGCGTCATCCTCGAGAAGTCCTCGAGGGACGGGCCGTGGCCGTAGACCGGCGCGTTGTCGAAGTAGGGGCGGAACTCCGCCACGGCGTCCTGCGAGTTCTTCGCCATGTAGGCCTGGCCGCCCAGGGCCACGTACGCCTGATGGGCCTTGCCGTGGCCGTAGTACTCGTAGCGCTGGCGGTACAGGCGCACCATCTGGATGACGTGCTCCTTGTTCCAGAAGATGTTGTTGTGGAAGTAGCCGTCGCCGTAGTAGGCGGCCTGCTCGGCGATCTCGGGGGAGCGGATGGAGCCGTGCCACACGAAGGGGGCGACGCCGTCCAGGGGCTGCGGGGTGAGGGTGAAGTCCTGCAGCGGGGTGCGGTGGTTGCCGCTCCAGTCCACGGTCTCCTCATGCCACAGGCGGTAGAGGAGGTTGTAGTTCTCCACGGCGAGTTGGATGCCCTGGCGGATGTCCTTGCCGAACCACGGGTACACGGGGCCGGTGTTGCCGCGGCCCATCGTCAGGTCCACGCGACCGTCGGCGAGGTGCTGCAGGTACGCGTAGTCCTCGGCCAGACGCACCGGGTCCATGGTGGTGATCAGGGTCGTCGCCGTGGAGAGCTGGAGGGTCTCGGTCTGCGCGGCCAGGTAGGCCAGCAGCGTGGGCGGGTTGCCCGGGGCCACGAAGGGCGGGTTGTGGTGCTGGCCGGTCGCGAACACCTCGAAGCCCGCCTGCTCGGCGTGGCGGGCGATCTTGACGGTGTCCTTGATCCGCTGATGCTCGGTGGGGGCGGTCCCGTTCGTCGGATCGGCGGTGATGTCGCCGATCGTGAAGACGCCGAACTGCATGGTGTGCTCCTCAGTGTGCCCGGGGGCGGGTCTCACGGTGCCGGCCGCGCCGTCGCCGTGTTCTTCAAAAATGAACTATACCGCACAACGAGCCGCCCCGTCCTGAATATTCCGCAGGGCCCGACACGGCAGACTGGTCCCATGAGCCCCGCCTTCGACGCCGGTCGCCTCGCCCACACGGACGTCCTCATCCTGCAGCAGGTGACGAGCTTCCTGTCCAACGACATCCAGGTGACGGACCCGGACGGGCGCACCGTCGTCTCGGTGGTCACCACGGGCGGGGGCCTGGGCCGAATGCTGATGGGGAACCGCAGCTTCGACGTGGTCGACGGTGACGACGGCCGCGTGCTCTTCCGCCTCGCCGACCCGGCCACGTTCGGCCGCGACCGCTTCGCGATCCTGGACGCCGACGGGCTGCCCTTCGCCAACCTCGTCCGCCAGATCGCGTTCCTGCGGACGTCCGTGAACGTCGAGGTCGTGGACGGCACGTGCTTCGCGGTGACCGGCGACCTGTGGGACCACGACTACGCCATGACCGTGGGCCAGCAGCCGATCGCCCGCGTGACCGCGCGGTTCGGAGGCGTCATGAACGCCCTGGCCGGGCGCTCGCGGTACGAGATGCGCCTGGACCCCGGCATGCCGCCCGTGGTGCGCTGCGCCGTGCTCGGCACGGCCATCGCCCTCGACCTGATCCGGGCCAAGGACCGGCGCAGCAACGGCTGAGTCCGCCGAGCGCGCGGCCGTCTCGACGGCGCCTCCGGGGCGTGCCTTGACCCCTCCCGTAGGATTCGACGGTGGACTTCGGAGCGTACGGACGGCTGTTGCAGGACCCTCGGATCCGCCATCTGCTGGCGGTGGGGTTCATCGCCCGCTTCCCGCACACCGCGGCCGGGGTGATCCTCACCCTGCACGTGGCGCTCACGCTGGGCCTGGGCTACGGCCAGGCCGGCCTGGCTGGGGCGGCGATGACGCTGGGCATCGCGGTGGGCTCGCCGTGGCGGGGCCGCGTGGTGGACGCGAAGGGGCTGCGCCGTGCACTGCTGCCCTCCGTGATCGCGGAGGCCGTGATCTGGCCGATCGTCCCGTGGCTGCCGTTCTGGCCGATGCTCCTGGCCGTGTTCCTGGGCGGCGTGTTCTCACTGCCGATCTTCTCCGTCGTCCGGCAGGGACTCGGCGTGCTCACCCACGGCAAGGACCGGCAGACGGCGTTTGCCCTGGACTCCATCGTCACGGAGACGATCTTCATGATGGGCCCGGCGCTGGGCGCCGTCGTCGCGGCCACGTGGTCGAGTGCCCTCGGCCTGACCATCGTCGGCCTCTCCAGCGCGCTGGGCGGCATCCTGCTGATGTGGTTCAACCCGCCGACACGGTCGAGTCAGCTGGCCGTCGTCGGACCGGCGACCGAGGATCCCTACACCGAGGAGCAGGACCGTCAGGAGGCGATCGCCCAGGCGGTGACCGCCGCGCCCATGCACGTGGAGATGGCCGCCCCCAGCCTGGCGACCGGTGCGCTGCCGGCCATCACGGAGGCCATCCCCCTGGTCACCGGGTCGCTGCCCGTCATCGCCGCGGACGGCTCCGGGCCGACGACGGCGCCGCGCCCGGCCCGGGCCGAGCGGCTGCGGCAGTGGCGGCGGAGCCACTTCTCCTGGGTTGGGTCGGAGGTGCTCGGCGTGCTCGTGGTGTCGATGGCGGCCGGGATCGTCATGGTCGGCACCGAGGTCTCGATGGTGGCCGAGCTGGAGTCGCAGGGCGCCGCGGCGTCGGTGGGTCTGGTGTACGCGTTCTGGTGCGGCGCCTCCGCCGTGGGCGGGCTCTTCTATGGGGCCTGGGGTCGCCAGGTGCACCCGTACCTGCTGATGGCGCTGTTCGCCGTGGCGACGGTGCCGCTCGCGCTCGTGGACGGGGTGTGGGCGCTCGCGCTGGCCTCGATCCCCTCGGGTCTGCTGACGGCGCCGACCCTGGCCTCGGCCTCGTCGCGGCTGTCGCACCTCGTGGTGGAGGAGCGGCGCGGCGAGGCGATGGGCTTCTACGGCTCGGCCATGACCGCGGGCGCCGCGATGGGCGCCCCGCTGGCCGGCGTGTTCATCGACGGCGTCGCCCCGTCCGCGGGCTACGTGTTCGCGGCGGCCTCGGGCTTCGTGTTCGTGCTGCTGGCCGCCCTGGCGACGGTGGCGCGCGGGCGGCGCTCCGCCTGAGCCGGGCCTGCTTCGCGGCTCAGGCCAGGAGCTCGTGGATGCGGCGGACCAGCACGGCGGTGAGGTCCGCGTCGAAGTCGGCGGTGGAGGAGTCCATGAACAGGTGCCGGTCCGTGTCGTATTCGAAGAGGTCGGCGGGGCGGTCCGGGTGCTCGGCGGTGGCCGCGTAGGAGCGGGCGGTCTCGAGGTCGCCCTCGAGGGCCCAGGGGTCGCGGGTGCCGAGGTGGATCTGCAGGGCGGTGTGGGGCTGCCAGAGCGGGGCGTAGGCGTCGAGGTCCAGGGCGCCGGCCATGGCGATGCACGCGCGGAAGCCGGGCACCACCTGGGCGGCACGCCAGGCGGGCATCACGCCCATGCTGATGCCCGCGACGACGGAGGCCTCGTGGTGCTCGGCACACGCCCTCATCCCGCGCCGGCCGATCTCCTCGAAGCCGATCTGTTGGGCGTGGGCGACACCCTCGTCCACGGTGGCGAAGGTGCGGCCGTCGTAGAGGTCAGGGGTGTGGACCGTGTGACCGCCGCTGGCGATCTGTTCGGCGAGCGCGCGCACGCCGTCCGTGAGACCGAGGGCGTGGTGGAAGAGGACGATCTGCGCCATGGGTCAGAGCGTAGACCGCGGTGAGCGGCTGCCCCAGAGTGCGGGTGGGTGATCGGGGCGAAGAAGTGAGGTGGCTCGCGTCTGTCGCCACGGGTGAGTTGCCGCTCATTGCGTGGAGGGCAAGCGCAGTGTTTCTCCGACCGGTGCCCTGGGTTCTCGTTGCAGCGCTCCTCCCCGGGCGTGCTCTGCTGGGTGGGGGCGAGACTCGGGGACGCATGCTGTCGGTGCGGATGCGGAAAGGAGGCTCCTGCCCACCGGAGACTGCGCGAGCGAGCGGCGAGGAATCTTCTGCATGAGTGCCGAGGCACTCGTGCGAACGGTCACGGGGCTACTCGAGGCAGGACCGGACAGCAGCCTCCTCGCTTCATCCGTCTTGCGACCTTCGGGACGTCTTCGCCGGACGATGCGGCGTCCCCTTTGGACGGACGGCGACGAAGGGGCGCCCTGTCCGACTGCTCCTGGCGACCTCGACCACGGCATCCACGTTCGACGGAGGACGGGAGAACGTCTCGCCGGGTGGACGTCGGAGCTGAGTCCACCGTTCCGCTGCGGTCACACGGGAATCGCCGTCAGTGCGGTCACGCCGGGGCGGGAGACGCGAGCTGGCAGGGCATGCCGGGTTCGGGGACGGCGGGACTGATGTGCACGGCCCGCCCCGGCAGGGGCTCGACCTCGGTCAGCCGTGGCCAGATGAGCCGGTGCTCGGCGTTCGTCCCGGCCGGCACGAAGAAGCGGTGGGGCAGGTGCAGCAGCAGCCGGCCCGTCGCCAGCTCTCGGCCGCCGAACACCGCCAACCGCAGGCCGGCGGCGGTCGGACGGCCGAGCCAGTCGTGCACGTCCTCCTCGACCGTGCGGTAGGTGTCCCCGACGCGCAGGCCGGACCACGCGTTCCAGCCCGTGATCACCGCCGTGCCGCCGGCGGCCGCGAGCTCGCGCAGGCGGGCCAGGGCGGCCTCCCCGGCCCCCTCGACGTCCGGGGTCAGCACCGGCGTCCCGGACCGCGCGGCCGCCGCGGCCTCCCCGGTGCCGTCCAGCACGGCCACCGGCCGGCCGCTGCGCAGCGCCACTTCGACGACGGCGGCCAGCGTCTCCGCGCGACCGCCCGCGGCCTCGACGATCCATGCGGTGCGTCCCTCCGCGCCGGTCGGCCACCGCCAGGGACGGTGCCGGCCGTGGGCCGCGTCGTCGAGCAGGGCCAGGGCCGTGGCCTCCGCCCGGCGAGCGCGGTCCGGCACCCAGCGCTCCGGCAGGGCGGGGGTGACCACGGGCGGGGGTGTCGGCCAGTCACCCGCCGCGTACTTCTCCACCAGGACCGAGACGACGGCCTCCCAGGGGGCGACGGCCGGGGCGGCCGCGGCCTCGCCCAGCCGTCGCCACACGGGCGTGCCGCCGTCGACCGTCCACTGGGACGCGCGGAACGGGACCGTCGGGCGCCCCGCCGTCGAGAGGATCGCGGAGCCGGGGCGACGCGGGTCGAGCCGGGCCGCGGCGGCCGTGCCCACGAGATCCCACGACTCCTGCTCCGTCGCGGTGCGCAGGGCGATCGTGCTGCCCAGGTTCGAGCGCAGGTCCGAGCCCACCGCACCCGTGGCCCGCTGCGTGGCCAGGATGAGGTGGAAGCCCAGGGAACGGCCCGTGGCGGCCAGACGCTGCAGGACGGCGGCCGCGTCCGGGTGGTCGTCCACGAGCACGCGCAGTTCGTCGATCGCCACGACGAGCCGAGGCAGCGCCGCGTCCGGATGGCGGCGACGGAAACCGGGATAGTCGCTGACCCCGGCCTCTGCGAAGAGGGCCTCGCGGCGATGCAGCTCCGCCCGGATGGCGCTCAGCGCCCGCAACGAGGCCGTTCCCACGTGGTTGGTCTCCAGGCTCATCGTGTGGGGGAGCGCGCCCAGCGGACCGAACGACGCGCCGCCCTTGAAGTCCAGCAGCAGGAACGCGACCTCGGCCGGCGGGTGGTGCGCCGCAGCCCCCAGCAGGAGGGACAGCAGGAGATCCGACTTCCCGGATCCCGTGGTGCCCGCGATGAGCAGGTGCGGCCCGTCGGCGGCCAGGTCCATCTCGACGACGCCCGTCTCGTCGCCGCTACGGGCGAGGGTCACGGTGAGCCCGTCGACGGCATCGCGGGCGCCCACCTGCCCCGGTGGTGTGAGCGTGCCGTCGCCGTCGTCGGTGGGCAGCAGGCCGAGGTCCACGACGTCGTCGGCCAGCTCGGTCAGCCAGGCGACCAGGGTGCCGTCGGCGAGGCCGTCGGCGGTCACGTCCTCGAAGCGCTGTTGTTCGGCCGGGACCACGACGGTGCGCCCGCGCAGGTCGACGACGGCGTCCCCCGGCGCAGGCGACGGCCCGGTGAAGTCGTACCGCGTCCAGGGCAGATCCGCCCGGGCCGTGGGCGTCGTCCCCGCGTCGCCGCCGATGGCGGCCCGCCACGCTCGCCACGCCGGATCCAGTGCCGCGTCCTCAGGAGCCGACACCAGCAGCCGCGGGCCGGACCCGCCCGACCACCAGGTGCGGCGGACTCCACCGGCCTCCACCACGAACGCGCCGTCGGCGGCCACCGCGTGCCGCAGGAGCTGGAACACCGCCCACCGGCAGGCCCCGGCCACATCGCGCGGCGGCCCGAGCACGACGACGCGCGACTCCGGCGGTGACGTCGTCATCACGGTGCGCCGCGACGTGACGGCCTCCACCCATGCCTCGTCCCTCCAGGCCATCCCCGCCCCTCCCTCCTGAGACCGGCGACCGGCCCGTCCGGCCGCCTGGGGACGACCCTGCCACGGCCTGATGGCGGTTCGGGCGGCCTGTGGACAACTCCCCGTCGAACGGGACCGCCGCCACGTTGTCCACAGTCATGGTGTCCTGGACCACACGCATCGACGGAACGGGGTATCTTCCTGATCGAGACATGTGCGGCGCTGGGGATGGCGCCGAATCGGGCACAGGAGGGACACATGGATGCGGTGCGCATTCTCGAGGACGAGATCCGGGAGATCGTCCGGCGGCAGGGCATCGACCCGCAGCGTGAGCACGCCCGGGTCCTGACGCTCATCCAGGACGCGGCCGCGGACTACGAGTCCCGCGCGATGGTCAGCTCGCTGCCGGACCTGGAGGATCCCGTGGCGGCGCGGCAGGACCTGTTCGACCGCATCGCGGGCCTCGGGCCGCTCCAGCGGCTCATGGACGATCCCTCCGTGGAGGAGATCTGGCTGAACGCGCCGGACGCCGTCTACTGCGCGCGGTCCGGCCGCTCCGAGCTGACGGGCATCGTCCTGACCGAGGAGGAGGTGCAGGACCTCGTCGAAGTCATGTTGAAGTCCTCGGGCCGGCGGCTGGACCTGTCGATGCCGTTCGTCGACGCGGCCCTGCCAGACGGTTCGCGCCTGCACGTGGCCATCCCCGACATCACGCGGCGGCACTGGGCCGTGAACATCCGGAAGTTCATCGCCCGGGCGCGCCGGCTGGACGACCTCGTCCGGGGCGGTTCCCTCACTCCGACGGCGGCCCGCTTCCTGGACGCGGCCGTGGACGCGGGCATGAACATCCTCGTCAGCGGGGCCACCCAGGCGGGCAAGACCACCCTGCTCAACTGCCTGGCTTCGGCCATCGGCCCGCGGGAGCGGGTGATCACCGTGGAGGAGATCTTCGAGCTGCAGATCCCGGTGCGCGACGTCGTCGGGCTGCAGTGCCGCCAGCCGAACCTGGAGGGCCACGGCGAGATCCCGCTGCGTCGCCTCGTCAAGGAGGCGCTGCGGATGCGCCCGGACCGCCTGATCGTCGGCGAGGTGCGCGAGGCCGAGGCGCTGGACATGCTCGTCGCTCTGAACTCCGGCCTGGCCGGCATGTGCACGATCCACGCGAACTCGGCCGCGGACGCGCTCACGAAGCTCTGCACGCTGCCGCTGCTGGCCGGGGAGAACATCTCCCGGGACTTCGTCGTCCCGACGGTCGCCACGTGCATCGACGTCGTCGTGCACTGCGAGCGCGACCGTCAGGGCCGCCGGCGGGTGCGGGAGATCCTCACCGTCGGCTCACGGGTGGAGGGCGGGGTCATCGAGACGTCGGCGCTCTTCCAGCGTGACGCCGAGGGCGACCTGCGCCTCAACGAGGGTGCGAACCTGGAGTTCGAGGCGCTCGCCCGTCGCGGCGTGGACGTCCACGAGCTGGTGGGGCTGCGCTGATGGCCGCGCTGCTGGGGCTCGCGCTCGGCTGCGGCCTGTTCCTGCTGTGGTGGTCCCTCTGGTCCCCTCCCACGGAGAAACCCGGGGCCGCCCGCCCCGACTCGCGCCTGCGTGTGCTGATCGCCCAGTCCGGCATCCAGCGTCTCAGCCCGGCCGGCGTCGTGTCCGCCATGGCCGTCGGCGGTCTCGTGGTCGGGCTGCTCGTCCTGTCGCTGACCAGTACGTGGACCATCGCCGCGTGCTTCGCCGTCTTCGGCGCGGCCGTGCCCTGGCTGCTGTTGTCCTGGCAGGCCCGCCGGCGGTCCACGGCACTGCGCGAGCTGTGGCCGGACGCGATCGACCACGCCCGGTCGGCCATCCGCGCGGGCCTGACTCTCCCGGAGGCGCTCATCCAGCTCGGGGAGACCGGGCCGGAGGGGCTGCGCGAGCCGTTCCAGCAGTTCGCCCGGGACTACCGGGCCGGAGCCCGCTTCGTGGACGCACTGGACCGGCTCAAGGCCCGGATGGCCGACCCCGTCGCGGACCGCCTGGTGGTCTCGCTGCGCCTGACCCGCGAGGTCGGCGGCGCCGACATCGGCCGTCTGCTGCAGACCCTCTCCGAGTTCCTCCGGCAGGACGCCCGCATCCGCGCCGAGCTCGAGGCCCGGCAGTCGTGGACCGTGAACGCGGCCCGGTTGGCGGTGTGCGCCCCGTGGCTCGTGCTCCTGCTGCTGGGGACCCAGCCCGCCGCGGTCGCGGCCTACCGGTCCGCCGCCGGCGGGGCCGTGCTCCTCGCCGGCATGGTGGCCTCCGTCGTCTGCTACCGCGTCATGCTCCGCATCGGCGCGCTGCCCCGGGAGAAGCGGGTGTTCGCATGACGTCCGCGCTGATCTGGGCCGCGCTCCTGGGCCTCACCCTCGGGGCGGGACTGCTCCTCATCCTGGTCACCCAGCCGGTGGGCTGGCGCCCCAGCCTCGAGCAACGGGTCGAACCGCAGCTGCGCCACCACATCCCGGCCTCCCGCCTCCTCGAGGAGGAACGTGCGGGCGCCTCACCCTGGGGAGCGTGGGGACGCATCCTCGATCCCGTGGTGCAGGCCGGAGTCGGCTGGGTCCAGCGCATCTCCCCGGGCGGGGTGGCGCTCGACCGCAAGCTGGCCGCCGCGGGGCTCGCGGTCACGTCGACGGACTTCCGTGCCCAGCAGGTCCTGAGCGGAGCCGCGGGGGCCGCCGTGGCGGCCGTCCTCGCGCTCAGCCTCACCGTCACGGGCCGCGTGCCGGTGATCACGGGGGTCGCCCTCGTGATCGCCGGCGGCATGGCCGGGTTCCTGCTCCGGGAGCAGCTGCTCTCCCTGCGGGTGCGACGGCGGCGCGAGGCCATCCTCTCCGAGTTCCCGTCCGTGGCCGAGCTGTTCGCGCTCTCGGTGGGCGCGGGGGAGAGCGCCGCCGGAGCGCTCGAACGCATCGCGGGGACGGCGCGCGGGGAGCTGGCCGGCGAGTTCCGCACCACGCTCGCCGACATGCGTGCCGGGGCGTCGCTGTCCGCGGCGCTCAAGGCCATGGGACGGCGCGTGCAGCTGGCCCCCGTCGAACGGTTCATCGGGGGCGTGCTCATCGCGCTCGACCGCGGCACGCCCCTCGCCGACGTCCTGCGCGCGCAGGCCCAGGACGTGCGTGAGATGGGTCGCCGCGAGCTCATGGAGGCCGCCGGCCGGAAGGAGATACAGATGATGGTGCCCCTCGTGTTCGGCATCCTCCCGCTCACGGTGATCTTCGCCGTCTTCCCCGGCATCTCCCTGATGCGCCTGGGGTTCTGAAGACCCACAACTGAATAGTCCATCCATCCACCCACGATCACCATCCACTCCGGCCGCACGGGCGGCCGGCCACCCGAGGAGGGGACCATGCTCCACCACCACGCCATCACCGTCCTGGCCGCCCTGCGCGCCCTCATCCACGACGACGTCCGCGACGAGCGCGGCGACGTCCCCGGCTGGGTGATGATCACCCTCATGTCCGCCGTGCTCGTGGCCGGCCTGCTGGCCCTCGCCCTGCCGGCGCTCCAGGGACTGTTCAACCAGGCCATCTCCCAGGTGTCCCAGGGCGGCTGAGCATGCCCCGGGGTGCTGCCCACGGCGCGCAGGCGCCCCGTGGCGGCCACACGGGTGTCCGCTGGCGGGACGACCGGGGCGCCGCGGTGGCCGAGTCCACCATGGTGATGACCCTGGTCGTCCTGCTCTTCGCGGCGCTGCTCCAGGCCGGCGTCGTGATCCACACGCGCAACGTGATGATCGACGCCGCCTCCGCCGGCGCCCGGTACGGGGCGCTCGCGGACCGGAGCCCCGAGGACGGCGTCCAGCGGGCTCGGGAGCTGCTCTCGGCCGGCGTGCCCGGCCAGTCCGGGGCCGACGTCGCCGCGGAGCTCACCAGCCAGGACGGGGTCCCGGTCCTGCGCGTCACGGTCTCGAGCTCGCTGCCCGGCCTGGGGTTCCTGCCGGGCCCGATCCCCGTGGAGGTGAGCGGTCATGCGTTCCGTCAATGACGTCCGCGACGAGCGGGGAGCGGCCACGGTCGAATTCCTGGGCCTCACCCTCGTCCTGTTGATCCCCGTGGTGTACCTGATGATCTACGTCTCCCAGGTCCAGGCCGCGGCGTTCGCCTCGGTCGCCGCCGCTGACCAGGCCGTCAAGGCCGTGGTCGCCGAGGCTGATCACCCCAGCGCAGGCGCCGCCCACGCCACCGTCGAGCTCACGCTGGCCGACTACGGCGTGGGCGCCGGCCAGTACGACCTGACCGTCGGCTGCGATCAGGGCGGCTGTGGCACGCTCGAACCGGGCGAGGTCGTCGCCGTGCGGGTGGACGTGGGGGTGCCCGTCCCTCTCACGCCGGCAGCGTGGTCGCTGACCCCCGTGACGGTGGGTTCCGACGCCCGGCAGACTGTGCCGAGGTTCTGATGCGCCGCCGCCTCACCGCTCGCCTGGGTCACGACGACGGGCAGACCACCGTCCTCACCGTCGGCCTGTGCGCCGTGCTCGTGGCCCTCATGCTGGTCATGCTCGCGGTCACCACCGTGCAGTTGCAGCACCGCCGCCTGCAGTCGCTCGCGGACTCGGCCGCCATCGCCGGGGCAGAGGAGCTCGGCTTCCGGCTGGGGGAGGACCCGGGCGTCGTGCTCTCCGACGACGACGTCGCCGCCTCCGCCAGCGCACACCTCGCGGCCGTCGGTGCCCAGGAGGCCGTGCCCGGGCTCGGCGGGATGAACGCCCGCGTGGCCGACGACGGCACCACCGTCGTCGTCACCCTCGACGCCCGGGCCGATCTGTTCGCCATGACCGGCCCGTTCGCGGGGACACTGCCCCTGTCGGTCCCCCTCGAGGCGACGGGCAGCAGTCGCACTAGCCTGGCCCGGTGATCCGCTTCCTCCACGGCATCGGTGGCCGGCCCGCCCACTTCGAGCCCCTTGCTGACGCCCTCGGCGCCGTGGCCGACCTCGCCGCCTCGCCCGCCCTGCCCGGCCACCCGGGCACGGACGCCGGCGGTCAGGGCCGCCCCCGGGCCGCACGGCCGGCGACCGATGCGGACCCCGTCCTCGACGCCGCCCGCACCTGGGCGGCGCAGGCCGGCCCCGTGCCGGGGCTGCTGATCGGCCACAGCACGGGCGGGGTCATCGCGCTGCGCGCCGTCGCCGACGGGCTGGTGCGGCCCCGCGCCCTCGTGGTCATCGACTCGAACGTCCCGGTGACGGACACCGCCCTGGCCGCCCGGGCGGCCAAGGCCCGCCTCGCCGCCCGCCCGGACTGGCGGAGCGTGCTCCGCGCCTCGCTCGCGCGGGACCTCCTCGTCCCGGAGCCGTGGCGCGAGCGGATCCTGACCGACCTGGACGCCACGCCGGACCATCCGATGCGCGAGCTCTGGGCCGCCGTCCTCGCCGCGGACACCCGTGCCCTCTGGGCCGGCATCACCGTCCCGACGCTATACGTGCGCAGCACCCGGGACGTCCACCAACGGGACCTGGACGCGGTCACGCAGCACGCCACCGTCGTCGATGTCAGCACGGGCCACTGGCCGCACGTCACGGAGCCCGAGGCCG
Source organism: Micrococcus sp. KRD096 (assembly GCF_017168495.1). Classification (NCBI taxonomy): domain Bacteria; kingdom Bacillati; phylum Actinomycetota; class Actinomycetes; order Micrococcales; family Micrococcaceae; genus Micrococcus; species Micrococcus sp. KRD096. The sequence continues at coordinate 91,182 of NZ_JABFAY010000002.1, forward strand.
TCGCGGCGGCGATCCGCCGCTGGCACACGACCGGCGTCCACCCCACGCGGTAGGCTGGCCGAATCATGGCTGACACTGACTTCTCCGCGGAGATCGACTCCCTGCGCCACACCCTGGCCTCCATCGAGCAGGTCTCGGACCTCGACCGCATCAAGGCGGACATCGCCGAACTGGAGCAGCAGGCCTCCGCACCGGACCTCTGGGACGACCCGGAGGAGGCCCAGAAGGTCACCTCCAAGCTCTCCCACCGTCAGACGGATCTCAAGCGCATCACCTCCCTGGAGAGCCGCATCGAGGACCTGGAGACCATGGTCGAGCTCGCCGCGGAGGAGGACGAGCCCTCCCTCCTCGACGACGCGAACCAGGAGCTGACCTCCATCCGCAAGGCCCTGGAGGAACTCGAGGTCGTCACGCTGCTCAGCGGCGAGTACGACCAGCGCGACGCCGTCGTGACCATCCGCGCGGGCGCCGGCGGCGTGGACGCGGCCGACTTCGCCGAGACCCTCATGCGCATGTACCTGCGCTGGGCCGAGCAGCGCGGCTGGTCCACCAAGGTCATGGACACCTCCTACGCGGAGGAGGCCGGCCTGAAGTCCGTCACCTTCGAGGTCAACGCGCCCTTCGCGTTCGGCACCCTCTCCGTGGAGGCCGGCACGCACCGCCTCGTGCGCATCAGCCCCTTCGACAACCAGGGCCGCCGCCAGACGTCCTTCGCGGCGGTCGAGGTGGTGCCGCTGATCGAGTCGGACGACTCCATCGAGATCCCCGAGTCCGAGATCAAGGTGGACGTGTTCCGCTCCTCGGGCCCCGGCGGCCAGTCCGTGAACACCACGGACTCCGCCGTCCGCATGACGCACCTGCCCACCGGCATCGTCGTGTCCATGCAGAACGAGAAGTCGCAGATCCAGAACCGTGCCGCCGCCCTGCGTGTGCTCCAGTCCCGCCTGCTGCTGCTGCGCAAGGCCGAGGAGGACGCGAAGAAGAAGGAGATGGCCGGCGACGTCAAGGCGTCCTGGGGCGACCAGATGCGCTCCTACGTGCTGAACCCGTACCAGATGGTCAAGGACCTGCGCACGGGCCACGAGGAGGGCAACCCCTCCTCCGTGTTCGACGGCCACATCGACGATTTCGTGGACGCCGGGATCCGCTGGCGCGCCGAGCAGGTCAAGGCCGCCCAGGAGGACTGAGCTCCGCGGCGGGGCCCCGTCGCCTGGGCCACCACGACGCCGGCCCGCACCTCCGCAGCGAGGCGCGGGCCGGCGTCGTCGTTCAGGCCCCACTGGGGCCGCGGGCCTGGCCCGGCAGACCGGCCTGGTGGGATGCTCGAAGCACCGGGGCGGGCGCCCCCGCGCATCGGCCCGGCACCCGACTACGTCCCCACTCAGGAGGTCGACCAGCATGACCATGCGCGCCGCACGTTGGCACGGCAAGAAGGACATCCGCATCGAGGAGATCGACTCGCCCTCGGCCGGTCCGGGGCAGGTCCTCGTGGACGTCGCGTGGTGCGGCATCTGCGGCACGGACCTGCACGAGTACCTCGAGGGCCCGATCTTCATCCCGCCGGCCGGGCACCCGCACCCGATCTCCGGTGACGCCGCCCCCGTCACGCTCGGCCACGAGATGTCCGGCACCGTCGCCGCCCTGGGCGAGGGCGTCACGGACCTCGAGGTCGGCCAGAAGGTCGTCGTGGAGCCGTACATCGTGCGCGAGGAGGACCGGGACCGACCGGACTACAACCTCGCGCCGGACATGAACTTCATCGGTCTGGGCGGCGACGGCGGTGGACTGGCCGAGCAGATCGCGGTGCAGCGCCGCTGGGTCCACCCGGTGGCCGACTCCGTGCCCCTCGACCAGGCCGCGCTCATCGAGCCGCTCTCGGTGGCCCACCACGCGTGGGTGCGGGCCGGCTCCCCGACGTCGGGCGTGGCCGTGATCGGCGGCGCCGGCCCCATCGGGGCGCTCACCGCGGCCGTGCTCAAGGGCAAGGGCCTGACGGTGTACGTCTCCGAGCTCTCGGAGCTGCGGCGGCAGAAGGTGCTCGAGGCCGGCGTGGTGGACGAGGCCTTCGACCCGCGCGAGGTGGACGTGCCCGCCAAGATCCGCGAACTGCACGACGGCCAGGGCGCGGACGTGGGCTTCGAGTGCACCTCGGTGGATGTGGTGCTGGACATGCTGCTGGACGCGGTGCGTCCCGGCGGCGTCATCGTCAACGAGTCCATCTGGGGTCACGAGCCCGCCGTGGCCCTGCACAAGCTGGTGCTCAAGGAGATCGACCTGCGCGGCACGATCGCGTACGCGAACGACCACGCAGACACCATCCGCATGGTCGAGGACGGTGCCGTGGACCTCGCGCCGTTCATCACCGGCAAGATCGGCCTCGACGACCTGGTCGACCGGGGCTTCGAGACCCTCATCCACCACAACGAGACGGCCGTGAAGATCCTCGTCTCGCCGACCGGCCAGGGTCTCTGAGGCTCCGGCCCGACCCCCGGACGTCCCGACGACGGCCCGCGCCCGCAGCCGGCGGGTGCGGGCCGTCGGGTCCCTGCACCGCGGCGCGCCGTCATGGATGCGTCGTCGCCTGGCGCGCCTGTGACCGGGGTCATAGACTGCATTTGAGTGAATCGTGATGAACCCAGTTGAACGTCCCAGGAGGACCGCATGACCGCCGAGCTGCCCCAGCCTCAGCCCACCGACGCCGTGATCGTGGGCGGTGCCCGCACGCCCTTCACCCGTCTGCTCTCGCAGCAGGCCGACCTGTGCGCCGTGGACCTGGGTGCCCACGCGATCACGCACGCGCTCGAGCGCGCCGGCGTGGCCTCCGAGGACGTGGACATGGTCTACATGGGCCAGGTCGTGCAGGCCGGCGCGGGCCAGAACCCGGCCCGCCAGTCCGCGCTCGCCGCGGGCATCCCGTGGAACGTCCCGGCCATGACGATCAACAAGGTGTGCCTGTCCGGCCTCACCGCCGTGATCGACGCCGCCCGTCTCATCCGCCTCGGCGAGGCGGACGTGGTGGTGGCCGGCGGTCAGGAGTCCATGACCAACGCCCCGCACCTGCTGCCCGGCGCGCGCAAGGGCTTCAAGTACGGCCCGGCCACCATGCTCGACGCCGTCGCGTGGGACGGCCTCACCGACTCCCTGAGCCACGAGGCCATGGGCGAGCTGACCGAGTCCGGCAACGGCGAGCGGAACATCGCCCGCGCCGAGCAGGACGAGGTCGCCGCGGCCTCGCACCAGCGGGCCGCCCGGGCCCAGTCCGAGGGCGTCTTCGAGGGCGAGATCGCCCCGGTGGAGGTGCCGCAGCGCAAGGGCGACCCGCTGGTCGTCTCCCAGGACGAAGGGGTCCGACCGGACACGACCGCCGAGTCGCTGGGCGCCCTGCGCCCGGCGTTCGCGAAGGACGGCACCATCACGGCCGGCAACTCCTCGCCCCTGTCCGACGGCGCCGCCGCCCTCGTGGTGACCTCGCGGGCCTTCGCCGAGGAGAAGGGCCTGACGATCCTCGCCACGGTGGGCGCACCCGGCCAGACCGCCGGCCCGGACAGCTCGCAGCTGCACTCGCAGCCTTCGGACGCGATCGCCGCGGCGGTGCGGAAGCAGGGCTGGGACGTGGCCGACCTTGACTTCATCGAGATCAACGAGGCGTTCGGCGCGGTGGCCGTGCAGTCCCTGCGCGACCTCGGCTACCCGCACGAGAAGACCAACATCCACGGCGGCGCCATCGCCCTGGGCCACCCGATCGGCGCCTCCGGCGCCCGGCTGGCCCTGCACGCCGCCCTCGAGCTCGACCGGCGCGACGGCGGCCGCGCGGCCGTCTCGCTCTGCGGCGGCGGCGGCCAGGGCGAGGCCCTGATCCTCTTCCGCTGACAGACCGCCCCTGACAGAAAGGACCCCGGACATGGCTCTCGACAAGACCGTGGCCACGCCCGCCGAGGCGGTGGCGGACGTGCCGGACGGCGCGTCCCTGGCCGTCGGCGGCTTCGGGCTCTCCGGCAACCCCGTGCAGCTCATCGAGGCCCTGCTCGAGCAGGGCGCCACGGACCTGTCCGTCGTCTCCAACAACTGCGGCGTGGACGGCTGGGGCCTGGGCATCCTGCTCGGCGCGCGCCGGCTGCGGAAGATGACCTCCTCCTATGTGGGGGAGAACAAGGAGTTCGCCCGCCAGTACCTCAAGGGCGAGCTCGAGGTGGAGCTCGTCCCGCAGGGCACCCTCGCGGAGAAGCTCCGCGCCGGCGGCGCCGGCATCCCGGCGTTCTACACCCGCTCCGGCGTCGGCACCCAGGTGGCCGAAGGCGGCCTGCCCATGCGCTACGACGCGGACGGCACCGTGGTGAAGTCCTCGCAGGCCAAGCCCACGGACACGTTCGTGCTCGGCGAGGGCTACCTCAGCCAGACCCCGGACGAGCCCGAGACCTATGTGCTCGAACGCTCCATCGTCACCGACTTCTCCCTCGTGCACGCGTGGAAGGGCGACCGCCACGGCAACCTCGTGTTCCGCAAGGCCACCCGCCAGTTCGGCCCGCCCGCGGCCATGGCCGGCCGCGTGTGCATCGCGCAGGTGGAGGAGCTCGTCGAGCCCGGCGAGATCGACCCGGATGACGTGCACCTGCCCGGTGTCTTCGTGCACCGGATCGTGGAGGTCGGCACGGACATCGAGAAGCGGATCGAGAAGCGCACCGTGCGCGCATCGGGGGAGGAGCAGGCATGAGCGAGCAGACCACCGGGCGCCCCCGGGGCCTGAGCCGCGACCAGATGGCGGCCCGCGCCGCGCAGGAGCTGCCGGACGGCGCCTACGTCAACCTCGGCATCGGCATGCCCACGCTGATCCCCAACCACATCCCCGCCGGGCGGTCCGTGGTGCTGCAGTCCGAGAACGGCATCCTCGGCACGGGCCCGTACCCCACGGAGGACGCCGTGGACCCGGACCTGATCAACGCGGGCAAGGAGACCGTCACCGTGAACCCGGGGGCGTCCTTCTTCGACTCCGCGCTGAGCTTCGGCATGATCCGCGGCGGCAAGATCGACGTCGCCGTCCTGGGCGGCATGGAGGTCTCCGCCGCGGGCGACCTGGCCAACTGGATGGTGCCCGGCAAGATGGTCAAGGGCATGGGCGGTGCGATGGACCTCGTCCACGGCGCCGGCCGCGTGATCGTCATGATGGATCACGTGTCCAAGGACGGCACCCCCAAGATCGTCGACCAGTGCACCCTGCCGCTGACCGGCCGCGCCGTCGTCGACCGCATCATCACGGACCTGGCCGTGATCGACGTCGTCGGCACCCCGGAACAGCCCCGCCTGGCGCTCGTGGAGACCGCGCCCGGCATCACCGAGGAGCAGGTCCGCGCGCTCACCGGCGCGCCGCTGGACTGAGCCGACGACGCCGCCCCGCGGCCCCGGCGCACCGCCTCGGCGGGCATCGGGCCGGCACGGGATAGACTGGACGGCCGCGCCCTGATCGGGGCGCGGCCGTCGCCGTGGACGCTGGAAGGACGTGAGGCCATGGGCAAGAACAGCAAGGGCAAGGCCGCCAAGCAGCCGGCCCCCGGCGAGCGCCAGGTGATCGCCAACAACAAGAAGGCGCGCCACGACTACACCATCCTCGACACGTACGAGGCCGGCATGGTGCTCACCGGCACCGAGGTGAAGTCGCTGCGCGAGGGCAAGGCCTCGCTCGTGGACGGCTTCGCGGTCTTCTACCGGGACGAGCTGTGGCTCGAGCAGGTCTACATCCCGGAGTACCTCAACGGCTCGTGGACCAACCACGCCGCCCGCCGCCGCCGCAAGCTGCTGCTGCACCGCGCCGAGCTGACGAAGATCTCCCGCCAGATCCAGGATCCGGGCCTGACCATCGTGCCGCTGTCCCTGTACTTCCTGAACGGGCGCGTGAAGGTGGAGATCGGCGTCGCGCGCGGCAACCGCGAATACGACAAGCGGCACAAGCTGCGCGAGCAGCAGGACAACCGCGAGGCCCAGCGGGCCATGCGGATGCGCAACCGGCGCGCCGGCGTGGCCTGAGCGCGGTGGACCCCTTGGGAATGCCTCGGGGGCGTGCTACGTTGTATCTCTCGCAGGGCCGGTTTCAGGACCGGCGGGCCTCGCGCCCTCCGCCTGCAGTGGTGATTGACAACCTCATAGAGGAGTCGCCCCCATGGGGCCGATCGGTTTCGACGGTGTGTGTCGCGTCGGGAGAAGCGGGCCGAGGATGCAGAGTCATCTCGTCAAACGCTCTCTGCAAACCAATAAGTGCCGAATCCAAGCGCACTGACTTCGCTCTCGCTGCCTGATCAGTGATCGAGTCCGTCACCCCGAGGTCGCTGTCGCCTCGGATCGTGGCGTCAGCTAGATAGCCACTGGGCGTCACCCTCGCCGGGGGTCGTGACGCCGACATCAATCCGGCTGGGTCCGGGTTGGCCGCCCGTCTGCGGGACGGCCAGGACCGAGCAACACCCACAGCAGACTGCGCCCGGAGAAGACCTGGCAACACCTCATCGGACGCGGGTTCAATTCCCGCCGGCTCCACTCACCACCACGGGAAGGCCCCGGAATCACCCCGATTCCGGGGCCTTCGTCGTGTCCATGCCGGTGTGCGGCGGCCCGCCCCTCAGCCGGCCAGGACGGCGTGCAGGCCCAGGCCGGCGCCCCAGCCGACGACGACGGCCACCAGCCCCAGCCCCAGATGCGCGGTCCACAGGCGGGCGGCTGTGCCCCATCGACGGGCGAGCGCGGCGTCAGCCGCCTCAGCGGCCACGGTGGACCACGTCCCCAGGGCGAGGCAGAACCCGGACACCACGGCGGACACCGCCGCGACGAGCACGAGCCCCTGCCCGTCGCCCCAGCTCTCGGAGGCGTACACCAGCTCCGGCACGGCCAGGCCGACGGTGACGCCGAGGAGCAGGGCCGCCGTCGTGTTGGCGGTGAGCAGACCCCGGGGGCCGAGCCGGTCGGTCAGGCGCCGGCGCACCAGGGCGCCGAGCGCCCCGCCCGCCGCGAGGCAGGCCAGGAGGGCCACCTGGAGGAGAGCGAAGACCTCGTATCCCGCGCCGCTCATGCGTCCTCCGCCGAACGATCCGTCCCGACCGCGCGCGACCCCGGGGCGCCACCGGCGCGCAGGCCGAGCACGGCCGCCGCCGTCGAGAGTGCAGCCATCAGCGCGAGCACCAGCAGCACCGCTACCGCCGCGGCGAGGACGCCACCCGCCCCGGACGCCGCGGCGCCCAGCCGCACCGGCCACAGCACCAGGGCGACGGCGCTGGAGATGGTGGTGAACGCACCGAGGAAGCCGGTTCCCAGCCCCGCCACCAGGCGTGGACGCCAGTCCGGCCCGCGGCGTCGCGAGGCCGCCCACAGCAGGCCGAGCAGGAACGAGCCGAGCACGTTCACCACGAACAGCGGCAGGGCCTGGACCAGCACGTCGACCGCCCCGAACGCGGCGCCGAACGTGCCGCGGAAGTTGGGCGCCCCGGCCAGCGCGGTCACCGCGTTCATCACCCCCGCACCGCACAGCACGCCCGCGGCACCGCCGAGGGCCACCGCACCCGCAGTGCCGGGCCGGCGATCTGTCCCGCGCCCGCCCCTCCGGTCGGCCGTCGTCTCCCCCCGCACTGCTATCAGGCGCCGCCCTCGGTCTCGTCACCCGCGCGGAGGCGGGCGAGGACGTCGTCGTGGAGCAGGCCGTTCGTGGCCAGCGCGTGCCCGCCGAACGGGCCGTCCTCGCCGTCCAGCGAGGTGAAGCGGCCGCCGGCCTCGCGCACGATCGGCACCAGAGCGGCCATGTCATGCAGCTCGAGCTCGGGCTCGGCCGCGATGTCCACGGCGCCCTCGGCGACGAGCATGTAGGACCAGAAGTCGCCGAAGCCGCGCACGCGCCACACGTCCGAGGTGAGCTGCAGGAACGCGCGGATCGAGCCGCGTTCGCGCCAGCCCTCGATCGAGGAGAAGGACAGCGACGCGTCCTCGACCCGGTCCACGCCGGACACGGTGATCCGCTGAGCACGCGTGAGCGAGGTGCCCGCGAAGGCGCCCTGGCCGGCCGCGGCCCACCAGCGACGGTGCAGGGCGGGGGCGGAGACGACGCCGACGACGGGCTCGCCGTCGATCAGCAGCGCGATGAGGGTGGCCCACACGGGCACGCCGCGCACGAAGTTCTTGGTGCCGTCGATGGGGTCGACCACCCACTGCCGGCCGGAGCGGCTCAGAGATCCGCCGAACTCCTCACCCACGATGCCGTCGCGCGCCCGGGCACGGGACAGGGTCGAGCGGATGGACTCCTCGGCGGCGCGGTCCGCATCCGTGACAGGGGTGAGATCCGGCTTGGTGCTGACCTCGAGGTCCTGGGCCTTGAACCGGGACATCGTGATCGAGTCCACGTTGTCCGCCAGCATGTGGGCCAGCCGCAGGTCCTCCGTGAGGTCGCGGCCGCGGGTCGCAGGGTTCTCAGGTCGCTCCATGCCGCCCACGCTATACCGCGCGGGCCGCCTCAGTCCTCGGACGACGCCGCGTCCTCCGCCCCCGAGGGGGCCAGCCGGTTGCCGAGCAGACGCCGCAGCGAGGCCAGGCGTGCCGCTCCCGAGGGGCCGGCGTGGCCCGCGGCCACCCATGCGTCCAGGCCGCAGCCGGGGGAGTCGGCGGTGTGGGTGCAGCCGCGCGGGCAGTCCGCCAGCCCGCCGGCGAGGTCGTCGAACGCCTCCACCACGCGGTCCGGCTCGACCCAGCCCAGCCCGAAGGACCGGATGCCGGGGGTGTCCACCACCCAGGTGTCCGGCAGGGGGGCGCCGTCGTCGCCCGTCAGCGGCAGTGCGAGCGCGGACGAGGAGGTGTGCCGGCCCCGGCCGGTGACGGCGTTGACGTGGCCGGTGGCCCGTTCCGCGCCGGTGAGCGCGTTCAGCAGCGTGGACTTGCCGACGCCGGAGGGCCCCACGAACGCGCTCGTGTGCCCGATCAGCCGCTCGGCCACCCGGGCCACGAGCGAGGCGTCCAGGGCGGTGTCCCCGGTCTCGGCCTCGAAGGTCGCCGCACCGGAGGTCATCACCTCCAGGTCCAGGGCCTCGTAGTGCGCCACCAGCGCGGCCGGATCACGCAGGTCGGTCTTCGTGATGAGCAGCACCGGGTGGATGCCGGCGTCGTAGCAGGCGACCAGGGCGCGGTCGATGAAGCCGGTCCGGGGCTCCGGATTGGCCGCGGCCACCATGATCACCAGCAGGTCGGCGTTGGCCACCACCACCCGCTCGACCTCGTCCGAGTCGTCCGCCGACCGGCGCAGGACCGTGCTACGCTCCTCGACACGGACGATGCGTGCGAGCGTGCCCTCGTCCCCGGAGAGGTCCCCGACGACGGCCACCCGGTCGCCCGTGGCGATCGGCGTGCGGCGCAGCTCGCGGGCGCGCATCGCCGTGATCCGCTCGTCCAGGCGATCCGGCAGCACCACGGCGTACCGGCCGCGGTCCACCGTGGTGACCATGCCGACCTGCGCATCCTCGTGCTTGGGCCGCTCCTTGGTGCGCGGGCGGGTGCCGCGTTTGGACGGGCGCACCCGGACATCGGACTCGTCCCACGCGGAGGGATCGAGGCGCCGGGCCATCAGCGGGCCTCCTCGGCCGCATCGCCGGGTGCCACGAGCGCGGTCCACAGTGCGGGGAAGTCCGGCATCGTCTTCGCGGTGGTCGCCACGTCCACGATGCCGGTCCCCGGCACGCGCAGGCCGACGACGGCGGCGAAGGTCGCCATCCGGTGGTCGTGGTAGGTCTCGAGGGCGGCGGGCGACAGCGGCCCCGACGCGTCCGTCCCCGGGAAGCCGAGCGTCGTCTCGCCCTCGTCCACGGTGATCCCCAGGCGGGCGGCCTCGGCGGTGAGCGCGGCGAGCCGGTCCGTCTCATGGCCCCGCAGATGGCCGATCCCCGTCAGGCGGGTGGGCCCGGAGGCCAGCAGGGCGAGCGCGGCCGCTGTGGGGGCGAGCTCGGCCGTGTCCGCGATCTCACCGGCGCCGGTGATGCGGGGCGCGCCGTCGTCGTGGACCGCCCCCGTCACCGTGAGCCGGCCGCGGGAGCGGTCCGTGCGGTCGACCGTGAGGGCCACGCTCGCCCCGAACTGCGGCAGGATCCGCCGCCAGCGGTCGCCGATCTGCGTCGTGCGGGTGGGCCAGTCCGGCACCGTCACGGAGCCGCCCGTGGCCACGGCGGCGGCCAGGAAGGGGCCTGCGTTGGACAGGTCCGGCTCGACGGTCGCCTCGTGTGCCGGGATGCGCCCCGGGGCGACGGTCCACGCCCCGGGACCCGTCTCGGCGACGTCCACCTCGAGCGCGCGCAGCACCCCGGCGGTCATCGCGACGTGCTCCGGACTCGGCACGGCCTCCCCGGTGTGCCGCAGCCGGAGACCGCGCGGCATCCCCGCGGCCGCCAGCAGCGCGGCGGACAGGAACTGGGAGGAGCCGGAGGCGTCGACCGCGACCTCCGGCACGTCGCCGTCGGGGGCCACCGTGGCCGCGTCCGCGCGGGTCGTCATCGTGAAGGGCAGGCGACCAGGCTCACCCTCCTCGACGACGGCCACCCCGAGCTGGCGCAGCGCGTCCAGGACCGGGGCCATCGGGCGCAGGCGCGCGCCGGCGTCGCCGTCGAAGCGGACCCGGCCGGGCCGCAGCGCGGCGACGAACGGGACGAAGCGCATGACCGTCCCCGCCAGTCCGCAGTCCACGGTGACATCCCCGGCCAGCGGCTCGCCGACCGGCATCGGATGCACGCGCAGTCCACCGTCGGACAGGGGCTCGAACCGGGCCCCGAGCGCGGTGAGCGCCGTGCGCATCAGCGCCGTGTCCCGCGACTCGAGGACGCCGTGCAGGATGCACGGGCCGTCGGCGAGGGCGGCGAGCACGAGGTGCCGGTTCGTCAGCGACTTCGATCCCGGCAGCCGCACGTCTCCGCGCACCGGGCCGCGCGCCACGGGCGCGGGCCAGGTCTCGGCGGCGTCGGGACGGGGGGCGGGGGAG
>NZ_JABFAY010000002.1:102262-137615 GCF_017168495.1 Micrococcus sp. KRD096
GCGTGGCGGCACGCGTGGGGCGGGTCACCGGACCAGCCTATCCGGCGTCTGTCGGCCGGGGTCGGCCTGTCTCGGGGGAATACCTGGAACGCTGCTGGCGCTCCACTGGACGACCCCGTACCCGTGTCGGCGCACCGGTCCCGCTCGCCGAGGACCGCAGCCGGAGAGGAGCCCCGCATGAGCGCCGCCCTGCTGACGCATCCCTCCCGGACCGTAGACTGGCCCGCGATGAGCACTGACAACAGCCGGCCGGAATTCGCCCGGCCCGAGGACGCCCCCGAGCACGACCGCGCCGACATCGACGTCGCCGCCGAGTCCGAACAGCAGCGCCGTGCCCGGTTCGAGCGCGACGCCCTCGAGTTCGTGGACCAGTTGTACTCCGCTGCGCTGCGCATGACGCGCAACCCGCAGGACGCCGAGGACCTGGTCCAGGAGGCGTACACGAAGGCCTACTCTTCGTTCCACCAGTACCGGCCCGGCACCAATCTCAAGGCCTGGCTCTACCGGATCCTCACGAACACGTACATCAACCTCTACCGCAAGCGGCAGCGCCAGCCCCTCGAGGCGGACAACCCTGAGGTGGAGGACTGGCAGATGGCCCGGGCCGCCGAGCACACCTCCGGTGGCCTGCGCTCAGCCGAGTCGGAGGCCCTCGACCGGCTCCCCGACTCCCAGGTGAAGGACGCCCTGCAGGCGATCCCGGAGGAGTTCCGGCTCGCCGTGTACTTCGCGGACGTGGAGGGCTTCGCGTACAAGGAGATCGCCGAGATCCTCGACGTGCCGATCGGCACCGTCATGTCGCGGCTGCACCGGGGCCGCAAGCAGCTGCGCGAGCGCCTCGAGGACTACGCGGCGGCGCGCGGCATCAAGGCCCAGCCGAAGAAGAGGACCGGGCGCGGCGGCACGAAGCAGACCGAGACGAGCACGAAGGAGGCCACGCGATGACCGCGGACCAGCACGGCCATGAGTGCCGCGACGCCCAGGACGCCTCCCTGGAGCGGCTGTACCAGTATCTGGACGGAGCCCTGACGCCCGAGGACATCGAGCGGGTGCGCGCCCACGTGGCGGAGTGTCCGGACTGCCGGCACCAGAAGGAGCTCGAGGAGCTCATCCGCTCGGCGGTGCGTCGGTGCTGCCAGGAGAAGGCGCCCGCGCAGCTGCGGGCCACCATCATGACCCGCATCACCCAGATCCCGACGACGACCGTCACCTGGGGCTGACACCGCGGGATGGGGCCCGTGGGCACCCGATCGGGCGCCCCGACGATGACGAAGGGCCGTCCCCTGAGGGGACGGCCCTTCGTGGTCTGCGGTCGCCGGGTGGCACCCGGCCGGTCCGCGACGCCGATCAGGCGTTGGGACGCTTGCCGTGGTTGGCGCCGTTCCTGCGGCGGTCGCGACGCTTGCGTGCACGCTTGCTCATGACGTCTCCCTTCAACGAGTCGGTCGGTGGTCCATTCTGTCACATCAGGCCGTGGGCTCAGGCAGACCGAGCCACTGGTACCAGCCCCGGTGCAGCACGAGCCACGCGATGAGCCCGTGGCCCGCCTGGCCCGGCCGGCCCTGGCCGGAGGCGAGGTCCGAGCGCCACTGCTCGTGGCCCACCAGCGGGGTGAACGTGTCCACGTACACGTGGTTGCGCCGGTCGGCCACATCCAGGTAGGCCGCGTTGAGCTCGGCGAGCCGGGCGTTGCGCTGCTCGTCCAGGGTGGGCGTGGGGCCCACCACGAGCACCGGGATGTTCCGCTGCGAGGCGGTGTCCAGGACGTTGGCCAGGTTCAGCCGCGAACGGGCGGTGGAGGTGGCCTCCAGGTCCAGGTCCGCGTCGGACAGGGCCACGACGAGGCGGTTCTCCGTCTCCTCGGAGAAGCGCCGTGAGGCCTCGCCCCACCAGCGCTCGTTGAGGTCCTCGGTGGTCTCGTGCGGCACGGCCAGCACGTAGTTCTCCAGCTCCACGTCGGGGGCCTGGGTGCGGGCGAGCACGCGGCCCCACCAGCCGATGGCGCGGGCGTCGCCCGCACCGGCCAGCAGATGGTCGCCGACGGCGGCGATCCGGATCCGGCGGTTGTGCACAGTGTGTCCTTTCGTCGGCCGTTCCGGCGCCGCCGCCGCACCGGAGGGTGCGGCGGCGGCGCAGGGTCGGTCCGGGTCAGCGGCCGAAGGCGGCGTCCAGCAGCGTGCTGAGCTCCTGGTCGTGGCGGCCCTTGGTGCCCGCGGAGGTCGCGGCCGAGGCCGGGCGGGACACGAGGGTCACGGGGACGTCGAGCTGCGGCACGAGGTTCAGCGCCATGAACGGCCACGGGCCCTGGTTCGCGGGCTCGTCCTGGACCCACGCGACGTCAGCGTCCGGGTAGGCGCGGAGCGCCTTGCGGATCTCATCGAGCGGCAGCGGGTAGAGCTGCTCCACCCGCACGATCGCGGTGGAGGTGTCACCGGACTTCTGGCGGCGGGCGAGCAGGTCGTAGTACAGCCGGCCGGAGACCAGCAGCACGCGCGTGGCGTCCTTGGCGTCCACCCCGGCGTCCGGGATGACCGGCTGGAAGCGGCCCTCGGTGAAGTCCTCCACCGAGTTCGCGGCGGCCTTGAGGCGCAGCAGCTGCTTCGGGGTGAACACGATGAGGGGCCGGCGCGGGCGGGCGTAGGCATGCTCGCGCAGCAGGTGGAAGTGGTTGGCGCCCGTGGAGGGGTTGACCACGCGCATGTTGTCCTCGGCGCACATCTGCAGGAAGCGCTCGATGCGGGCGGAGGAGTGGTCCGGTCCCTGCCCCTCGTAGCCGTGGGGGAGGAGCAGGACCACGGACGAGGTCTGCGACCACTTCTGATCGGCCGAGGAGATGAACTCGTCGATGATCGTCTGCGCGCCGTTCACGAAGTCGCCGAACTGGGCCTCCCACAGCACGAGGGCGTCGGAGCGCTCCACGGAGTAGCCGTACTCGAAGCCGAGGGCGGCGTACTCGGACAGCAGCGAGTTGTAGACCCAGAACTTCGCCTGGTCCTCGGAGAGGTGCCTGAGCGGCGCCCACGTGTCGCCGGTGATCCGGTCATGGAACACCGAGTGGCGCTGCGTGAAGGTGCCGCGCTGGGAGTCCTGGCCCGCCAGGCGGACCGGCACGCCTTCCATGAGCAGCGAGCCGAAGGCCGCCAGTTCGGCGAAGCCCCAGTCGATGCCGCCGTCGACGGCCATCTTGGCGCGGCGCTCGAGCAGGGCCGCGAGCTTCGGGTGGACCGTGAAGCCCTCGGGCACGTCGAGGTGCGCCTGCCCGATGGCCCGCAGCATCTCGGCCGAGATGGCCGTGGATGCCGGCGCCTTCGGGACCGCGTCCCGGTCCTCGGCCGGGCGGATGCCCTCGTCGCCGGAGGTGGGCGCGTCTTCGTGGGTCTCCGCGAAGGCCCGCTCGAGCTGCTGCTGGTAGTCCTTCAGGGCGCTGTCCGCCTCCTCCTGCGTGATGTCGCCGCGGCCCACGAGGGACTCGACGTACAGCTTGCGGGTGGAGCGCTTCTGCTCGATGAGGTTGTACATGCGAGGCTGCGTCATCGACGGGTCGTCGCCCTCGTTGTGGCCGCGGCGGCGGTAGCAGACGAGGTCGATGACGACGTCCTTGTTGAACCGCTGGCGGTACTCGAAGGCGAGCTGGGCCACGTGCACCACGGACTCCGGCTCGTCACCGTTGACGTGGAAGATCGGGGCCTGGATGGTCTTGGCCACGTCGGTGGAGTACACCGTGGAGCGCGCCTGGGTCGGCGGCGTGGTGAAGCCCACCTGGTTGTTCACGACCACGTGGATGGTGCCGCCGGTGCGGTAGCCGGGCAGCTGTGAGAGCTGCAGCACCTCGGCCACGACGCCCTGGCCGGCGAAGGCCGCGTCGCCGTGCACCAGGATCGGCAGCACGGAGAAGGAGTCCGGGCGCTGGCCGCCCAGATCGAGGCGGTCCTGCTTGGCACGCACGACGCCCTCGAGGACCGGGTCCACGGCCTCCAGGTGCGAGGGGTTGGCGGCGAGGTATACGCGGGTGCTGTTGCCGGCGTCGGACACGAAGGTGCCCTCGGTGCCCATGTGGTACTTCACGTCGCCCGAGCCCGAGGCACCGCCCGGGGTGGCCCCCTCGAACTCGCGGAAGACCTGGCTGTAGGTCTTGCCGGCGATGTTGGTCAGCACGTTCAGGCGACCGCGGTGCGCCATGCCGATGGCGACCTCGTCCAGCCCGGCGTCGGCGGCATCGCCGAGGATGCCGTCCAGCAGCGGGATGAGGGACTCGCCGCCCTCCAGGGAGAAGCGCTTCTGGCCGATGTACTTGGTCTGCAGGAACGTCTCGAACGCCTCCGCGGCGTTGAGGCGGCCCAGGATGCGCAGCTGCTCCTCGCGGGTGGGCTTCGCGTACGGCTGCTCGAGCTTCTCCTGGAACCAGGCGCGCTCGGACGGGTCCTGGATGTGCATGTACTCGACGCCGAGGGTGCGGCAGTACGCGTCACGCAGCACGCCGAGGATCTTGCGCAGCGTCAGGCTGCCCGCCCCGCCGAAGCCGCCGGTGGGCCACTCGCGGTCCAGGTCCCACAGGGTGAGCCCGTGCTCGCGGATGTCGAGGTCCGGGTGGTAGGCCATCGAGTACTCGAGGGGGTCCACGTTGGCCAGCAGGTGGCCGCGGTCCCGGTACGCGTGGATCAGCTGCTGGATGCGGGCGACCTTGCCGATCTGCTCCTCCGGGTTCACCTGCACGTCCTGGGCCCAGCGGACGGGCTCGTAGGGGATGCGCAGGGAGTGGAAGACCTCGTCGTAGAAGCCGTCCTCGCCCAGCAGGAGGCCGTGCACGATCTTCAGGAACTCGCCGGAGCTGGCGCCCTGGATCACGCGGTGGTCGTACGTGGAGGTGAGCGTGATCGTCTTGGAGATCGCCAGGTCGTGCAGCGTGGACTCGGCGGCGCCCTGGAAGGCGGCCGGATAGGTCAGCGCGCCGACGCCGATGATGGCGGCCTGGCCCTGGGACAGGCGGGGCACCGAGTGCACGGTGCCGATGCCGCCCGGGTTGGTCAGGGAGACCGTGGTGCCGGCGTAGTCGTCCATCGTCAGCTTGTTCTTGCGGGCGCGCTGGACGAGGTCGTCGTACGCCTTCCAGAAGCCGCGGAAGTCGAGGGTCTCGGCGGCCTTGACGTTGGGGACCACGAGCGCGCGGGTGCCGTCCGGGCGGGGCAGGTCGATGGCGAGGCCGAAGTTCACGTGGGCCGGCTCCACCATGGTGGGCTTGCCGTCGCGCTCCTCGTAGGTCACGTTCATCGAGGGCATGGCCGCGAGCGCGCGGACCACGGCGTAGCCGATGAGGTGGGTGAAGGAGACCTTGCCGCCGCGGGTGCGGGCCAGGTGGCTGTTGATGACCACGCGGTTGTCTATCAGGACCTTGGCCGGCAGGTCGCGCACGGTGGTGGCGGTCGGCACGGACAGCGAGGCGTCCATGTTCTTGGCGACGGCCTTGGCCATGCCCTTGAGGACGGTGGCCTTCTCCTGCTTCTCGTCCGCGGTGGTGGCGGTGGTGGTGTCGGCGGGTTCGGAGGGCACGGCCTGGGCCGCCGGGGTCTTCTTGGGCTTGGGGCCGGTGCTGACCGAGGTCTCCTTGGGCTGCGCACCCCGGGCCGGGGCGGTCGGCGCCTTCGGCTCGGTCACCTTGGCGGAGGCCTTCGGCTCGGTCTTGGTGGCGGCCTTCGGCTCGGCCTCGGCGGCGGGGGCGCTGGCCTCGAGACGGGCGAAGATCTGTGCCCACTGCCGGTCCACGGAAGCGGCGTCCTCGCGGTACTTCCGGTAGATCTCGGCCACGAGCCGTTCGTTCCCCGGGAACTCCTGTGCGAGCCGGTCCGACGTGAGTTCTGGCACTGTGTAACGCCTCTTCCTGAGCCTTGGGATGCGATGTGCTGCGCCGGTCCACCCGCGCGGCGCGCGTGGGGCCGGGAACGCCTCGAGACATCATAGTTCTTCGACGCCCCCGGTCGGAATGCCGCGGCCTCGGCTCGACTCCGCTCCCGGCGGACGCGCGGGGGCCTCTCGGCGTCCGCCGCGTCTGGGAGACTGACGCCATGCGCTTCCTCACCGACCCGGCCGTCGACCTGACGTACAACGACGTCTTCCTCGTGCCCTCCCACTCGGACGTCGCCAGTCGCATGGACGTGGACATCGCCCCGGATGACGGCACGGGCGCCACCATCCCCCTGGTCTCCGCCAACATGACCGCCGTCACCGGGCGCCGGATGGTCGAGACCATGGCCCGGCGCGGCGGTCTCGGGATCCTGCCGCAGGACATCCCGGCGGACGTGATCCGGGACGTCGTGCATCGGGTGAAGGCGGCCCACCCCGTGGCGGACACCGCCCTGACCGTCGGGCCGCAGGACACGGTGCTGGACCTGCTCCACCTCGTGGACCGCCGCAACCACGGGGCCGTCTGCGTGGTCGACGCGCACGGCGGGCTGCTCGGCGTGGTCAGCCCCCAGGACTGCGAGGGCGTGGACCGCTTCGCCTCGGCCGCCTCCGTCATGCACCCTCCGGCGGTGACCCTCACGCTCGCCGAGCTCGGCGGCACGGACGGGGCCCCGAGCAAGGACGCGCTGCGGGCGGCCTTCGAGCGCCTGCACGCCGCGCGCCAGGAGATGGCCCCCGTCGTGGACCCGGCGGTGGGCACCGCCGCCCCCGTGCTGCGCGGGGTCGTCACCGCGGCGGGCCTGCTGCGCTCGTCCTTGTTCACGCCCGGTCTCGACGACGACGGACGGCTCCGCGTCGGCGCCGCCGTCGGCATCAACGGGGCGGTGGGGGAGAAGGCCGCCGTCCTGGTCGAGGCCGGCGTCGACGTGCTCGTCGTGGACACCGCGCACGGTCATCAGCGGACCATGCTGGACGCGCTCGCCGCCGTGCGGGCCCTCGACCCCGGCGTGCCCGTGGTGGCCGGCAACGTCGTCTCCGGCGACGGCGTCCGGGACCTGGTCGCGGCCGGCGCGGACATCGTCAAGGTGGGCGTGGGACCGGGCGCGATGTGCACCACGCGCATGCAGACCGCGGTGGGCCGGCCCCAGTTCTCGGCGGTCCTGGAGTGCGCCGCCGCGGCCCGCGAGCTCGGGGCACGCGTGTGGGCGGACGGCGGGGTGAAGCACCCGCGGGACGTGGCGCTCGCGCTGGCCGCCGGAGCCAGCTCGGTGATGATCGGCTCGTGGTTCGCGGGGACGCTCGAGTCTCCGGGCGACCTCGTGCACGGTCCGGACGGTCGGCGGTACAAGGAGAGCTTCGGCATGGCCTCGGCCCGCGCGGTCCAGCACCGCACCCGCCACGAGGACGCCTTCACCAAGGCCCGCAAGGCGATGTTCGAGGAGGGCATCTCCTCCTCGCGCATGTACGTGGACCCGCGCCGCCCCTCGGTGGAGGACCTGCTGGACACCATCACGTCCGGTGTGCGCTCGTCGCTGACCTACGCCGGCGCCCACGACCTGGCGGAGTTCCGCGAGCGCGCCGTCGTCGGCCTGCAGTCCGCGGCGGGCTACGAGGAGGGCCGGCCGGTCGCCTCGTCGTGGTGAGGCGGCCGCATTCCCCGGCTCGTTCCGCCGGGGCCTGACGCCCCTATACTGGGCGGACTATGGATCACCCTGACACCTGTGTGCCAGACCGCCCGTCCGCCCACGCGGACGCGGCCGGATCGGAGCCTTCCAGTCCCGGTGCCCCGCACCGCCGCCCGGCCCGCCGTCGAGGGGGTGAGGTCGGGTGGAGTGGCTCCTGCTGATCCTCGGCCTGGTCCTGATCGCGGGCACCGGCTTCTTCGTGGCCGTCGAGTTCGCCATGATCGCGATCGACGTGCCGACCGTGCAGCGCATGGTGGACGCGGGTGACCGCGGCGCCGAGCCCCTGCTGCGCTGCCTGAAATCACTCTCGACCCAGCTCTCCGCGTGCCAGCTGGGCATCACCCTGACCACCCTGCTCACCGGCTACGTGATGGACCCGGCGATCAGCCGGCTCATCGACCCGCTGCTGCTCCAGGTGGGGCTGCCGGCCGGCGTGGTGGGCACCGTCTCGCTCGTCGTCGCGATGGTCGTGGCGACCCTGCTCTCGATGCTCCTCGGCGAGCTGATCCCCAAGAACATGTCCATCGCCGAGCCCATGGTGATCGGCCGCGCGCTCGCCCGTCCCCAGCTCGTGTTCAGCACGGTGTTCAAGCCGGCGATCCTGGTCCTGAACGGGTTCTCCAACGGCGTGCTGGCCCGCGTGGGCATCGAGGCCAAGGAGGAGATCTCCGGCGCGCGCAGCCCCGAGGAGCTCTCCTCGCTGGTCCGCCGCTCGGCGCAGCTGGGCACGCTCGACGCGCAGACCGCCACGTTCCTGGACCGGACGCTGCGCTTCGCGGACCGCACCGCCGCGGACGTGATGACCCCGCGCATCCGCGTGGAGACCGTGAGGGAGGACCAGGCGCTGCCCGAGGTCCTGGACCTGGCCCGCAGCACCGGCTACTCCCGGTTCCCCGTGATCGGCGACTCCTCGGACGACATCCGCGGCGTGGTGCACGTGAAGAAGGTCGTGGCCGTGCCGCGGGAGCGCCGCGCCGATCTCGAGGCCGGTGCGCTGATGACGGACGTCATCCGCGTGCCGGAGACCGTGCACCTGGACCAGCTGCTGGCCGAGCTGCGCGATGCGAACCTGCAGATGGCCGTCGTCGTGGACGAGTACGGGGGCACCGCCGGGGTGGTCACGCTCGAGGACGTGGTGGAGGAGATCGTCGGCGAGGTCGCGGACGAGCACGACCGCGTCACTCCGGGGGTCCTCCAGACGGCCTCCGGCCGCTGGTACTTCCCGGCGGACCTGCGGCCCGACGAGGTGCGAACCCAGATCCCGGACCTCGTGGTGCCGGAGGACGGGGCCTACGAGACCGTCGGCGGGTACATCCTGGCCCGCCTGGGGCGCCTGGCGGAGGTCGGGGACGTGGTGGACGTGGACGGCGGCACCCTGACGGTCGAGCGTCTGGACGGCCGCCGCATCGAGCGCGTGCGCTTCGACCCCGCCGCTGAGGACGAGGAGACGCGCGCATGAACGGGGACGTCGTCGGACTGCTGTGGCTGGTGGTCCTGTTGGCCGCCAACGCCTTCTTCGTGGCGGGTGAGTTCGCGGTCATGGGCGCCCGCCGGGCGCAGATCGAGCCGCGGGCCGAGGCCGGCTCCCGCCGGGCCCAGGTGGCGCTCTACGCGATGGAACACGTCTCCCAGATGCTGGCCGTCTGCCAGCTCGGCATCACGGTGTGCTCCCTGCTGATCCTCAACGTGTCCGAGCCGGCGCTGCACCACCTGCTCGTCGTCCCGATGGGCGCCCTCGGGGTGCCGGCCGCGGCGGCGGACGTCACCGCCTTCGTGCTCGCGCTGCTGGTGGTCACCTTCCTGCACGTGACCCTGGGCGAGATGGTGCCCAAGAACGCCGCCGTCTCGTTCGCGGACCGCGCCGTGATGCTGCTGGCCCAGCCGCTCGTGTGGCTCTCGAAGCTGCTGCATCCGGTCGTGGCCGCGCTGAACTGGACGGCCAACCTCGTGCTGCGCGCCCTTCGCATCGAGCCGAAGGACGAGGTGGCCTCCTCCTACACGCTCGAGGAGGTGCAGTCGATCGTGGCCGAGTCCACCCGCTCGGGCACCCTGGAGGACGAGTCCGGCGTGCTGCACTCGGCCCTCGAGTTCTCGGACCGCCGGGCCGGGGACGTGATGGTGCCGCGTGAACGGGTCGTCACCGTCCCCGAGGGGATCACGCCGCACGACTTCGAGTGGACCGTGGGCCGCGTGGGCTTCTCCCGGTTCGTGGTCGAGGACCCCGATGGCGGCTACACCGGCTACCTGCACCTGAAGGATGTCCTCACCGTGGGGCCGTCGGGGTACGACGAGCCGATCCCGCTCACGCGCGTGCGGTCGCTGGCCAACGTGCGGCTCGAGGACGAGGTCGAGGACGCCCTGGCGCTCATGCAGCGCACGGGCTCCCACCTGGCCCGGGTGATCACGCCCGAGGGTGAGACCGCGGGGATCCTCTTCCTCGAGGACGTGCTCGAGGAGCTCGTCGGGGAGATCAACGACGTGACGCAGTCGCCACGTCGGTTCCGGCCCGCGTGAGCGTCGCGGGTGGCGCGGTGCTACTGTTGAGAACCGATTTCATGCACCGTCCCCGACACGAACGAGGTCGCCCCATGCTCCGCCGCCGTCGTCTGCCCGCCCTGACCGGGGCCCTCGCCGCGCTCACCCTGAGCCTCGCCGCGTGCGGCGGGACCAGCGGCGACTCCTCGGGTGCGCAGGCCGCGGGCGCCTCTGCGGACGCCGGGTCCGGCTCGGCCGCAGGCACGCCCGTGGCCGTCGCCACGACGACGCAGCTCGGCTCCGTGCTCGACCGCGTGGTCGAGTGCGCCGACGCCCGCAGCGCCACGGTGATGGGCCCGGGGGATGATCCGCACGACTTCTCCGCCTCGTCCGCGCAGGTGAAGGACATGGTCTCCTCCGGCCTCGTGTTCTCCAACGGCCTCGGCCTCGAGGGCGGCATGGAGTCCGCCCTCGCGAACGCGGAGGCGGACGGCGCGACCGTCGTCGAGGTGGCGCCCCAGCTGGACCCGCTGCCCTTCGGCGGCCATGACCACGCCGAGGAGGGGGCAGGCCACGAGGGCCATGGCCACGGGTCCGAGGACCCGCACGTCTGGATGGACGTCGCCCGCATGGCCAAGGCCGCCGAGCTGATGGGCGACACGCTCGCCCAGGAGCGGGGCGACGAGCAGTTCGCCGAGTGCGGCGCGACCGTGCGCGGGGAGCTCGAGCAGACGGACACGCAGGTCCGGGAGATCCTCGCCGGGATCCCGGAGGACCGCCGCACGCTGGTCACGGACCACGACGCCTACGGCTACTTCAGCGAGGCCTACGACTTCACCGTGTCCGGCGTCGTCGTCCCGGGCGGCTCCACCGACGGCGAGCCCTCCTCCCAGGAGCTCGCCGAGCTCGCCCGGTCCATCCGTGACGGCGGCGCGGACGCCGTGATCACGTCCGCGGGCGCGCGCAACAGCCTCGTGGACACCGTGGCCGAGGAGGCCGGCAACCTGCCGGTCATCGAGGTCTACGAGGGCGGCGTCGGCCCGAAGGACACCCCGGAGGCGGACTACGCCGAGGCCATGCTCGTCAACGCCCGCACCCTCGCCGACGCGCTGGAGGGCTGAGGATGGACTGGCTGCTCGAACCCTTCCAGATGGGCTTCCAGCAGCGTGCCCTCGTCGGCGGACTCATCGCGGTGGTGATGTGCTCGGTCGTGGGCACGTGGCTGGTGCTGCGCGGGATGAGCTTCTTCGGGGACGCGTTCGTGCACGGTGTCCTGCCGGGCATCGCCCTGGCGGTCGTCACCGGCGGCAGCCCCCACCTCGGTGCGGCGGTGGCCGCCGTCGTCATGATGGCGGGCATCTCCCTGGTGCACCGGGCCACCACCCTCAAGGAGGACACGGCCATCGGCCTGCTCTTCGTGGGGATGATGGCCCTGGGCGTGGTGATCATCTCCAAGTCGGACTCCTACACGGGTTCGCTCACGTCGATCCTGTTCGGCGATGTGCTGGGTGTCAGCGTGGACGGCATCGTGACCCAGGCGGTCATCGCCGTCGTGGTGATCGCCCTGGCCCTGCTGCTCTACCGGCCCCTGCTGGCGCTGAGCTTCTCCGAGGTCAAGGCGCGCTCGCTGGGCATGCGACCGGGGCTGACGCACACGCTGCTGCTGGTGATGATCGGCGCGGCCGTGATCGGTTCGTTCCAGGCGGTGGGCACGGTGCTCGTGTTCGGCCTCCTCGTGGGACCGCCCGCGACGGCGGCGCTG
The DNA here is from genome assembly GCF_017168495.1 of Micrococcus sp. KRD096. Taxonomy (NCBI): domain Bacteria; kingdom Bacillati; phylum Actinomycetota; class Actinomycetes; order Micrococcales; family Micrococcaceae; genus Micrococcus; species Micrococcus sp. KRD096. The sequence goes on from NZ_JABFAY010000002.1 coordinate 114,083, forward strand.
CTGACGCGCAGCGTCCCCCAGATGATGCTCGTCTCCGTCGTGATCGGCGCGGCGTGCGTCGTCACCGGGCTCACCCTCAGCTACCGGCTGGGCACGGCGGGTTCGGCCACCATGGCGCTCATGCCGATCCTGCTGTTCTTCGTCGTGCTCGCCGTCCGCGCCGCCGTGCTGGCGCTCCTGGGCCGGCACGTGCGCTCGCGCGCGCAGCGTGAGCAGGAGACGCCGGTCGTGGCCCTGCCCGGAGCGGAGGTCGCCCGATGAACGCGTCCTTCCCCGCGGGCGCCGCGGCGGCCACGCCTCCCCTCTCGGTCGCCCGGGCGCTCGAACTGCGCCACGGCTCGCACGTGGCCGTCCGGCCCTCCGACTTCACCCTGCCGGCCCGGCGGCTGATCGCGGTGATCGGGCCCAACGGCTCCGGCAAGTCCACGCTGCTGACCGCCCTGGCGGGCCTGAGCGACCCGGCCTCCGGTGCGCTGGAGGTGCTCGGCGAGAACCCGCGGCGGCGCTCGCAGCGCACCTCCTTCGTGATGCAGTCCATCGGCGTGCCCCAGGGAGTGCCGGTGACGGTGCGCGACGTCGTCGGGATGGGCCGGTACCCCACGCTCGGGTGGTTCCGCCCGTTCCGGAAGCAGGACCGGGACATCGTGCGGGCCGCCATGGAGCGCATGCAGGTCGCGGACCTGGCGCGGCGGCACCTCGACCAGCTCTCCGGCGGCCAGCGCCAGCGCGCCTACGTGGCCCAGGGCCTCGCCCAGGACCACGACGTGCTGCTGCTCGACGAGCCGATGACGGGCCTCGACATCGTCTCCGCCCGCACGATCGACGACCTCCTCCACGAGGAGCCGACGCGCGGGGTGTCCGTGGTCTACACGACCCACGATCTCGACGAGGCTGCGGAGGCGGACCATGTGGTCCTGATGGGCGGGCGTGTCGTGGCCTCCGGCCCGCCGCGGAACGTGCTCACGGTCGAGAACCTGGACATCGCCTACGGCCGGGGCGCCCTGCACGGGCCCTCCAAGGCGGTCGAGGACCCGGCGGACTTCCTGGACGACCCCGCGGGCGGCATCCGCCACTGACCGGGGCCCGGCCCCGGGGTCAGGCCGCGCGGGTGCGCCCCTCGGCCCGGCAGCGGGCACAGACGCCGGTGATCTCCACCGTGTGGTCCGCGTCCGTGAAGCCGTGCTCCGCGGCGACGGCGGTGGCCCACGCCTCGACGTGGGGGGCGGTGACCTCGACGGTGGTCCAGCAGATCCGGCACACCAGGTGGTGATGGTGGCCCTCGTCCTCGCACCGGCGGTACACGGTCTCGCCGTCGTCGCGGCGGAGCATGTCCACGAGGCCGTCGTCGAGCTGCTGCTGCAGGGTCCGGTACACGGTGGCCAGCGAGACGCGTTCGCCCTGGTCCTGGAGGCGGGCATGGAGCTCCTGCGCGCTCACGAAGTCCGGGATGCGGTCCAGGGCTCGGTGGGCTGGGCTGGGGGGCGCTCACGGTGCTCACGACTCCTTCTGCGGCGGCTGCCGCCTCCTCCGCGCGGTCCGGAACAGGTCCGCGCGGGCCATCCTCCAGGTTATCAGCGACGCCGAAGGGGGCGTGGAGTAGGGTGTCCGGGTGCACAGCGAGAGCCCGGACCCATCCCCTGTCCCGGACCGCGACGGTGCCGCCCCCGATCGACCCGACCCGCTGATCGTCGTCGACGAGGGGCAGGGCCGCGTCGTCCCGGCGCCCACGGCGGCCCCGTCCTCGTCCCATGACGCCGGGGGCGACCCGGACGCGGACACCGACGGCGTCGATCCCGAGGCCGCCGAGCCGCCCACCCTGGTGACGGTGGACGTGCTGGCCGGCTGGCTCGGCCTGGCCCCCGTCGAGGACCTGCCGCCGGTGCCCGAGGGCCCGGCCTACGCCCAGCCGGGCCGATGCCGCCCGAACCGGGTGATCCTGCTCGACGTCCGGTTCCGGGCCACGGGGGGCGGGCCCGACCACGCCGCCTATCTCCAGGGCCATCTGCCGGGCGCCGTCTACGTCTCTCTGCCCAGCCAGCTCGCCGGCCACGCCGGCCCGGCGGCGGGGCGTCACCCCCTGCCGGACGCGCGCCAGTTCGCGGAGACCGTGCGGATGTGGGGGATCGACGAGGGCGACACCATCGTGGTCTACGACGACGACCACGGCCTGTCCGCCGCGCGCGCCTGGTGGCTGCTGCGCCACGCGGGGCTGCGGGACTCCATGCTCCTGGACGGCGGCCTCGAGGCGTGGCGCGCCGCGGGCCTGCCCCTGCAGCCCGGCGAGGTCATCCCGGTGCCCGGCACCGCCCGGCCGTCGTGGGGCCGCATGCCCGTCGTGGACACGGCCGGCGCGGAGGCGATGGCCTCCGGCGGTCTGCTCCTCGACGCGCGGGCGGCCGAGCGGTACCGCGGGGAGGTCGAGCCCTTCGACCCCGTGGCCGGGCACATCCCCGGGGCGCGGAACGTGCCCACGGCGGAGAGCATCGCCGAGGACGGCCGCCTGCGGCCCGCCGCGGAGCTGGCGGAGCGGTTCGACGCCGTCGGCGTGGACGACGCCACTCCCGTGGCCGTGTACTGCGGCTCGGGCATCACCGCGGCGCACGCCGTGCTCACCCTGGCCGTCGCGGGGCGACCCGGAGTGGCGCTCTACCCGGGTTCGTGGTCAGCATGGGTCCAGGACCCGTCCAACGCCGTCGCGGTCGGCCCCGAGCCCGACGGCGCGTCCGGCCGGGACTGACGAGCCCCGGGGCCCCGCCCCGCCGACCCCCAGGAGGACCCCCCAGGAGGACCCCCCATGGCCACCGTCTTCAGCAGGATCGTCGCCGGCGAGCTGCCCGCCCGCTTCGTGTGGCAGGACCAGACGTGCGTCGCGTTCCTGTCCGCCGCACCGCTCCAGCCGGGGCACACGCTCGTGGTGCCCCGTGAGGAGGTGGACGAATGGGTGGAGGTCGACCCGGCGCTGGTCACGCACCTGACGACGGTCGCCCAGCAGATCGGCAAGGCGCAGGTGGCGGCGTTCTCCGCGCGCCGGGCCGGGCTCATGATCGCCGGCTACGAGATCCCGCACCTGCACGTGCACGTGTGGCCCTCCACCTCGCTCGCCGACTTCGACCTGGCCCGCGTGGACAACGCCCCCGATCCGGCAGACCTGGACGACGCCGCCGCCCGCCTCCGCGCGGCCCTGCGGGACCTGGGCCACGGCGAGGTCGTCCCGCAGGACTGACGGCCCGCGCCGCCCGGACCCGGCTCAGGCGCGCGTGGCACGGGCGAGCGCCTGACGCACCCGCTTCTCGGAGACCGAGACCGCCGTGCCCAGCTCCTGGGCGAAGAACGAGACGCGCAGCTCCTCGATGAGCCAGCGCACCCGCTCCAGCTCCGCGGGCACGGGCGTGCCCGCGAACCGGGCGCGGTGGGCCGCGACGGCGGCGTCGAACTCGTCCTCGAGCCCCTGCACGACCGCCATGTGCTGCCCGTCGCGCTGCAGGTGGCCGCCGGCGTCCAACCGGTCCAGGCGCGTCAGCATGCCCTGCAGGTAGCGCGGCAGGTGCTGCAGCCGCTCCCAGCCCGTGGTGGCCACGAAGCCGGGGAACACGAGCTGCTCGAGGTGTGCCTTCACGTCCGACAGCGCCGGCGCGAGGGCGAGCGAGACCGAGCCCTTGAGCCGGCGTCGCACCTGCGCGGCCCGGGAGAGCACCTGCTCCACCAGGGACGTGACGGCGAAGACCGTGTCGATCAGGTCGGCCCGCACCCGGTCGAACAGGGCGCGGAACGCGGCCTCGTCGAACGGCAGCTCGTCCCCGACGAGACGGTCGACGGCGGCCTGCGTGCAGTCCGCGACGAGGGAGTCCACCGAGCCGTGCGGATTCTGGGTGAAGGTGAGCTTCTCCCGGTTGTCCAGGTGGTCCAGCACGTAGCGCTGGGGGCTGGGCAGGGTGGCCAGCAGCAGTCGGATCACCCCGGCCCGGTGCCAGGCCGCCTGGTCGTCCGCGGACCGGGCCACGGTCAGGCCGGCCGCGGGGCCGCCGTCGGGCGTGGTCTCGGGCACCAGGCTCGGGTAGCCCGTGATGGCGGGGCCGCGCGCCCCGGCCGCGGTGGAGACGGTCTTCGGCACCGTGCCGATGCTCCATGAGGTCAGCCCGTGCCGCTCCTCGAAGGCCGGCGTCGCGCCGGACCGCCCGGGGCCTGCCGGGCGACGGCGTCCCTCGGCCCCGGCCCGCCCGTCGGCCTGGGCCCGGCCGCCGCGGCCCGTGCCGCGCGGCCCCGGCCGGGCCGAGGCGGGGTCGTCGGTGCCGGCGAGCCGGGCGGCGATCGCGGAGCGGTTGGCCTGCGCGAGCCGGGCCTGCAGCGCGGGCAGGTCCTGGCCGGCGCCCATCACGGCGCCGCGGGCGTCCACGACGCGGTAGTCCATCCGCAGGTGCAGGGGCACCGCGTCCAGGGCCCACAGTCCGGGCTCCACCACCACGCCGCGCACCCGGCGCACGGCCGCGGACAGCGCGTCCGGCAGCTCGTCCCGCAGCGGGTCGGCGTGGGCCTCGAGGTTCGCGACGAGCTGCTGGGCCACGTCCGGGGCGGGCACGAGGTTCTTGCGCACGGCCTTGGGCAACGCCTTGATGAGGGCGGTGACGAGCTCGACCCGCAGGCCGGGGACCAGCCACGCGAAGGGGCCGGGGGAGACCTGGTTGAGCAGCAGGATCGGCACGGCCACGGTCACGCCGTCGGTGCCGGCCGCGCCGGTCGGGTCGAACGTGTACTCGAGGTCGAGCTCCACGTCGCCGCCGGGCATCGGATACGTGAACGTGGTGGGGAACGCGTCGGTGTCCAGGTCCTCGGCGTCGGCGGTGAGCAGGGCGGCGACGTCGAGGTCCAGCAGGTCCGGCTGATCCTGGCGCGCCTTCTTCCACCACGCGTCGAAGTGCCGCTCGGAGACGACGTTTCCCGGGATCCGCGCGTCGTAGAAGGCGAACAGGTCCTCGTCCCCGATCCGCAGGTCGCGGCGGCGCAGGCGCGTCTCGAGGGCGTCGACCTCCTCGAGCGCAGCCCGGTTGCGGGCGAAGAACCGGTGACGCGTGCGCCAGTCGCCCTCCACGAGGGCGTGCCGGATGAACAGCTCGCGGGAGAGCTCCGGGTCGATCCGGCCGTACCGGACCGAGCGGTCCGGGATCAGAGTGACGCCGAACAGCGTCACCTTCTCGCGCGCGACGACGGAACCCGCCCGCCGCGACCAATGCGGCTCGTTGTAGGTCCGCTTGACGAGGTGGCCGGCGACCTCCTCGGCCCACTCCGGCTCGATCCGGGCCACCGTGCGCGCCCACAGCCGGGAGGTCTCCACGAGCTCGGCGGCCATGACGAACGGGTGGCGCTTCTTGAACAGGGCGGAGCCGGGGAACACGGCGAAGCGGGTGCCGCGGGCGCCCACGTACTCGCGACGGCGCTCGTCGTAGGCGCCGATCTGCGAGAGCAGGCCGGTGAGCAGGGACTTGTGCACGGCCTCGTGCCGGCCGACCGGGTCCACGGGTCCGGACTCGACGGTGAGGCCCACGTCCTTGGCGAGCTGGCGCAGCTGGCGCACCAGGTCCTGCCACTCCTGCACGCGCAGCCAGTTGATGTGCTCACGGCGGCACAGCTTGCGGAACTGGGAGCCGGAGAGCTCCTTCTGCCGCTCGTGCAGGTAGGCCCAGAGGTTCAGGATCGCGGAGAAGTCCGAGTTCTCGTCCGCGAACCGGCGGTGCAGCTCGTCCGCGGCCTCGCGCTGCTCCGTGGGGCGCTCGCGGGGGTCCTGGATGGTCAGGGCCGCGGCGATCACCATGACCTCCCGGACGCAGCCGCGTTCACCGGCCTCGAGGATCATGCGGCCCAGCCGCGGGTCAACGGGCAGACGGGCCAGGCGGCGTCCGACCCGGGTGATGGTGCCGGCGCGGGCGCCGCCGGCCTCGAGCGCGCCGAGCTCGGTGAGCGTGGTGGCGCCGTCGGTGACCTGTCGGCCGTCCGGGGGCTGGACGAAGGGGAACTCCTTGACGTTGCCCGGGGTGCGGGCCACACCGAGGGACAGCATCTGCAGGATCACCGAGGCCAGGGAGGTGCGCAGGATCTCCGGGTCCGTGAACTCGGGGCGGGAGAGGTAGTCCTCCTCCGAGTACAGGCGGATCGCGATGCCGTCCGAGGTGCGGCCGGACCGGCCCGCGCGCTGGTTCGCGCTGGCCTGGGAGACACGCTCGATCGGCAGGCGCTGCACCTTGGTGCGGTGCGAGTACCGCGAGATGCGCGCGGTGCCCGTGTCGATCACGTACTTGATGCCCGGCACGGTCAGGGAGGTCTCGGCGACGTTCGTGGCCAGCACGATCCGCCGGCGCACCCCGGCCCCGGCGCGGCCGAACACGCGGTGCTGCTCCGCCATGGACAGGCGGCCGAACAGCGGCAGGATCTCCGTGCCGGCCAGGCGCGTGGTGCCGGCGACGACGCCGGTCAGGTGGTCCGCGGCCTCGCGGATCTCCCGCTCGCCCGGCAGGAACACGAGGATGTCACCCGGCGGCTCGGCGGCCAGCTCGAGGACGGCGTCGCCGATCGCGTCGAGGGGGTCGCGGGTCTCGGCGGCGTCGTCCGCATCGTCCTCGGGGTCGTCGGGGGAGGGCTCGTCGGTCAGCGGCCGGTAGCGGATCTCGACGGGGTAGGTGCGCCCCGAGACCTCGATGATCGGCGCCGGGACCACGCGGCCGCCGTCGTCGGCCTCCACCGCGTCCGCATGGTCCTCGCCCGCGGCCAGCGGCCGGCCGAAGTGCCGGGCGAAGCGCTCCGGGTCGATGGTGGCCGAGGTGATGATCACCTTCAGGTCCGGGCGCTGGGGCAGCAGGTTGCGCAGGTAGCCCAGGAGGAAGTCGATGTTGAGGCTGCGCTCGTGGGCCTCGTCCACGATGATCACGGAGTAGCGGCGCAGCTGCGGGTCGTGGGGGATCTCGGCCAGCAGGATGCCGTCCGTCATGACCTTGACCCGGGTGGCCTTCGAGGTCTGCGTCGTGAAGCGGACCTGGTAGCCGACCGTCTGCCCGATCTCCTCGCCCAGCTCCTGCGCGATGCGCTCGGCCACCGAGCGGGCGGCGATGCGCCGGGGCTGGGTGTGGCCGATCGAGCCGGCCTCCCCGAGCCCGAGGGCCAGGCACATCTTCGGCAGCTGCGTGGTCTTGCCCGAGCCGGTCTCGCCCGCGACGATCACCACCTGGTGGTCGCGGATCGCGGCCATGATCTCCTCACGGCGCTCCGCCACCGGCAGGTGTTCGGGGAACGTGATCGCGACGGCGTCGTGGGGCGTCGCCGACGGCTGCGCGGCGGGCGTGGAGGGCGGGGGAGTCTGCGTCATGACGGCCTCCATCCTAGGCGCGCGGGGGCCCGGGCCGACCCGGACGGGGCGAATCCGGGACGGACCTGGGACTGGGGCTGAGAGTCCGGATGTGATTCTCTGGAGCCCATGGACACGAACACCGTCTTCCTGTTGGCGGCGATCGGCCTCTATTTCCTCGCGATGATCGCGATCGGCCTGTACGCCTCCCGCAAGAACACCGACCTCGACGACTACATGCTCGCAGGACGCGACATGAAGCCGTCCGTCGCGGCGCTCTCCGCGGGTGCGTCCGACATGTCCGGCTGGCTCCTGATGGGCCTGCCCGGCGCGATCTACGCCGCGGGCCTGGTCGAGGGCTGGATGGCGGTCGGCCTGACCGTGGGCGCGTGGGTGAACTGGCGCGTGGTCGCCCCCCGCCTGCGCTCCTACACCGAGGTGGCCGGGAACTCGATCACGATCCCGTCCTTCCTCGAGAACCGATTCAAGGACCGCACGCACATCCTGCGGATCGTGGCCGGCCTGATCATCCTCGTGTTCTTCACCTTCTACGTGTCCTCGGGCATGGTGGCCGGCGGCAAGTTCGTCGAGTCCACCTTCGGCCCCGACTCCTTCTACGCCCAGGGCATCAGCATCAACTACCTCACCGGCATGCTCGTGGTCGCGGGCATCACGGTGCTCTACACCCTGTTCGGCGGCTTCCTCGGCGCCTCGCTGACGGACGTGGCCCAGGGCATCCTCATGTTCCTCTCCCTGCTGGCCGTCCCCATCGTCGTGATCCTGACCATGGGCGGCTGGGACGCCGTCGTCGAGGGCATCCGCGCCGCCGACGCCGCCGGCGGCGGAGTGAACCACTTCTCGATGTTCGAGAACGCAACGCTGATCGGCGTCCTGTCCTCCCTCGCCTGGGGCCTGGGCTACTTCGGCCAGCCGCACATCATCGTCCGCTTCATGGCCCTGCGCACCCCGCACGACGCGGCCGTCGCCCGGCGCGTCGGCATCGGCTGGATGGCGCTGTCCGTGTTCGGTGCCGTGATGGTGGCCCTCGTGGGCATCGCCTACTTCCAGGCCAACCCCGGCACCACGCTCGAGGACCCGGAGACCGTGTTCCTGGTGCTGGCCTCGATCATGTTCCACCCGTTCGTGGCCGGCCTGGTGCTGGCCGCCGTCCTCGCCGCGATCATGTCCACGCTCTCCTCGCAGCTGATCGTGTGCTCCTCCGCCCTGGTGGAGGACCTCTACATGCTGCGCGGGCGCACCGGTTCCCCGACGTTCACCCTGTGGCTCGGCCGCATCGGCGTGCTGGTGGTGGCGCTCGTGGCGGGGCTGCTCGCCCTCAACCCGGACTCCTCCGTGCTCGAGCTCGTCTCCTTCGCGTGGGCCGGCTTCGGCGCCGCCTTCGGCCCTGTGATCCTGCTCGCCCTGTACTGGCCGCGGTTCACCTCGTGGGGGGCGATGGCCGCCATGGTCACCGGCGCCGCCGTCGCCTGGGTGTGGTCCGAGGCCAGTGCCGAGACGTGGGAGTGGTTCGGCCTGTACGAGCTGCTGCCGGGCTTCGTCGCCGCCTTCGTGGTGGGTGTGGTGGTGTCCCTCGTGACCCAGCGCTCGCGCCGGGTGCAGCGGCGGATCGACGCCGAGTTCACCGGCGCGATCGACATCGTGGCCGGCCGCGAGCCGGACCCGGACGTGGCCCCGGCCGCCATGACGCGCGACGCCGCCGGGGGCTCGACCGCAGCCGCCGCGGATCCGCGCGCGCAGGCGTGAGGCTCTTCCTCGCGATCCGTCCGCCGAGGGCCGCGCTCGACCACCTCGAGCCGGCCCTCGACGGCGTCCGGGACCGGGCCGGACGCGCGCTGTGCTGGACCGAGCCGGAGCAGCGGCACCTGACGCTGGCGTTCCACCCGGAGGTGCCCGCCGGCGCCGTGGACGACGTCGTCGCCGTCGCCGGCCGCATCGCGGCGGGACATGGCCCGCTGGACCTGCACCTGGCCGGAGCGGGGGAGTTCTCGCACCGCACGCTCTGGGTGGGGGTGGGTGGGTCCGGGAGCTCGGCGCGCTCCTGGCGGAGCCCTGGCTCGCCGACGACGACGGCCGGGACCGCCGGCGCGCCCACCTCACCGTGGCGCCGGTCTCGGGGGCCGCGCTCCGACCTCGGGGTCGGAGGCGGGGCGAGCCCCGTCCGCCGGCGCCGGCCACCGTCCTGCTGGCCGAGGCCGTGCGCGCGCTCGCCGTGTACCGCGGGCCGGAGTGGACCGCCGACGAGGTCGAGGTCGTGGCGTCCCGGCTCGGCGAGGGCCGGTCCGGCGGGCCGCTGCACGAGGTGCTGGCGACCGTCCCGCTGCGCGGCTGAGGGGCCGACGGGGCGGCCGGAGCGGGAGACCCGCCCGGCCGACCCGGCCCCGGGTCAGCCCTCCAGGGGGCCCTGCACCGCGTACAGGCGCTTGTTGGCGAACTCGTCCACGGCCATGGGGCCGAGCTCGCGGCCGAAGCCCGAGCGCTTCACGCCGCCGAAGGGCAGGTTCGCGCCGGCGGCGGAGGCGAGGTTCACGTTCGCCATCCCCACCTCGAGCTGGTCGGCCACGCGCTTGGCCTCGTCCAGGTCCGTGGAGAACACGGCGCCGCCGAGACCGTACTGGGAGTCGTTGGCCAGCGCCACGGCCTCCTCGGCCGAGGACACCTTGTAGACCACGGCGGCCATGCCGAACAGCTCCTGCGTGTAGGCGGGGTTCTCCTGGTCCACGTCCGTGATCACGGCCGGGGAGACGTAGAAGCCCTCGCCCTCCGGGCCGGAGACGCGCTCGCCGCCCACGTGGACGGTGGCGCCGGCCTCCTTGGCCGCGGCGATCTGCTCGGTGAGCCCGTCGGCCGCGGACTCGGAGGACAGCGGGCCGTAGACGTCGGCGTCGCGCGAGGTCGGGTCGCCGGGCTTCATCGCCGAGGAGCGCTGGACCAGCTCATCCACGAAGTCGTCGTAGAGGTCCTCCATGACGATCATGCGCTTGTTCGAGTTGCAGGCCTGGCCCCAGTTGCCCATCCGGGTGGCCAGTGCGTCGCGGGCGGCGGCGCGGGCGTCCGGCGCGGAGAGCACGATGTACGGATCGGAGCCGCCGAGCTCGAGCACAACCTTCTTGAGGTGCCGACCGGCCTGCTCGGCGACGGTGGCGCCGGCCCGCTCCGAACCGGTGAGGGACACGCCCTGCACGCGCGGATCGGCGATGATCGTGGAGATCTGGTCGTGGGTGGCGAACACGTTCTGGTACACGCCCTCCGGGAGCCCGGCTTCGGTGAAGAGCTCTTCCAGCAGCTGCGCCACCTGCGGGTTGATCTCGGCGTGCTTGAGCAGGATGGTGTTGCCCAGCACGAGGTTCGGCGCCACGAAACGGGCCACCTGGTACACCGGGAAGTTCCACGGCATGATCCCCAGCAGCGGGCCGAGCGGCAGCCGCTGGATGAACGCCTCCTGCCCGGAGAACTGCTTGATCCGCTGGTCCGCGAGCAGCTCCTCGGCCTCGTCCGCGTAGTACCCGAAGATCTGGGCGCCGTAGCGCACCTCGCCGACTGCCGCGCCGAGGGACTTGCCCATCTCCGTGGTGATCAGCGCGGCGATGTCCTTGGAGCGCTCGGCCAGCAGCTCGGAGATCCGCTTCACGACGGCGGCGCGCTCGGCCACCGACTTCCGGGACCACTGCTCGTACGCGGCCTGCGAGGCGTCGAGGGCGTCGGCGATCTGCTGATCCGTGGCGTTGTCGAAGGACTTCAGCAGCTCCCCGGTGGCCGGGTTGATCGTGCGGTAGCCCTGAGAGGCGGAGGTGGTGGTCATCAGTCGTCACCCTTTCGTGTGGACGTCCTGCGTTGAGCTCCCCATCCTGCCGGAGGCCCCCGCTCACTCCCAGATCCCGGACGCCCCTCTTCGCCAGGAGCCGAGAAGGTGGGTGTCCACGATCCCGGCGGCCTCCATCAGGGCGAAGCACGTGGTCGGCCCCACGAATCGGCAGCCGTGCGCCTTCAGCGCCCTCGCGAGCGCGCGCGACTCGTCCGAGGTCGAGGGGACCTGCGCCACCGTCTCCGGCCGTGGGGTCGCGGCAGGCTGGTGCGCCCAGACCAGCCCCGGCAGACCGCGGACCGGCCGGTCGCCGTCGCCGTGCCAGGCGGGGCCCGCGCCGGGGGAGCCCGGGTGCAGCGGGGCGAACCGCTCGCCGCGCATCCCGACGACGGCTCGTGCGTTCGCGATCGCGGCCTCGATCTTGCGCCGGTTCCGGATGATGCCGGGGTCCGCCAGCAACGCCTCGACCTCCGCGTCCCCGAACGCCGCGACGGCGTCCGGGTCGAAGCCCGCGAACACCTCCCAGAATTGCGGCCGCTTGGCCAGGACGGTCCGCCAGCTCAGGCCCGACTGGAACGCCTCGAGCACGAGGCGCTCGAACAGGCCCCGCTCGTCCGTGACGGGCAGGCCCCACTCCGTGTCGTAGTACTCCCGCAGCAGCGGATCCCGTGCCGCCCACGGCGGGCGGGCCCGCCCGTCCTCACCCACGACGACGCCACTCGGCGGCGCCTGTCGCCCGTCGGCCGGTGGGTCCTCGGCGAGGGTGGAGACGGGGGCGGGGAGGCCGTCGTCGGCGTGGTGCGCGCTCATGCATCCGAGCCTAGGAGCGGCCCCGGACATCCGGAGCCGGAACGCGACGCCCGGGGACGCAACGCCGTCTGCGGACACCTGTGCAGGAGGCACGGTCGGACCTCGTCACTCGAGCCGCCCGGCCCGCAGCCGCCACGTGTGGTCGCACCGGGCCGCCACGGCGGGGTCGTGCGTGACGACCACGATCGCCCGCTCCGGCTGGGACATGGAGCGGAAGAGCCCCATCACCTCGTCGGTGCGCTCCTCGTCCAGGGCGCCCGTCGGCTCGTCGGCGAGCAGCAGGGAGGGCCCCATGATCACGGCCCGGGCGATGGCCGCACGCTGGCGCTCGCCGCCGGAGAGTCGGCCGACGGGGTGGTGGAGACGGTCTCCGAGTCCGAGCCGCGTCAGAAGCTCGGCGGCCATGGTGCGGCGCTCCCGCTTCGAGGTGCGCGGCCGCGCGTAGAGCAGCGGCAGGGCCGCGTTGTCCACGGCGGTCGCCCGATCGATGAGCAGATGGTCCTGGAGCACGATGCCGCACGTCCGGTTCCGGTAGGCGTCGCCGTCGGACGACCACGGTGCCGGCAGGCTCCGCCCGGCCACACGGATGCTCCCGGCGTCCGGTGTGTCAAGGCAGGCGAGGAGCCGCAGCAGGGTCGACTTGCCGGACCCGGAGGGTCCCATGATCGCGTGGACGCCGCCCCCGGGGACCTGGAGCGAGACGCCGCGGAGCACGGGGACATCCCCGGCGGGGCCGCGGTAGGAGCGGTGTACGTCGTGCACGGTGAGCAGGGACATCACACGGTCCTTTCGACGAGTGCCGCCGTGCGGACGGCCCGGTGCAGCTGGCGGAGGGGATGACGGGTGCACGCAGCGGCGATCGCCAAGACGACCGCCAGCCCGACCACGACGACGGCAGGCGCCGGACGCAGTCCGCCCGCTTCCGAGGCGATGCCGAGGCCGAGCAACGATCCGAGCACGGCCGGAATGCCCCATACCGCGGCCACGGATGTGGCGATCCGGAGCCGGATCAGTCGTCTGGGCGCCCCGACCGTCAGGTGCGCCAGCCACGTGGGCGTGAGTCGACGGGTCATGGTCGTCAGGAGGCTCACCACCGTCACGACGGCGCTGGCAAGCCCGGCGGTGTAGGCGGTGACCATGAGCGCGGCACCGCGGGCTTCTCGGGCGATCGGAGACCTGGCCGAGGCGATCGGGGCCAACTCGGCGACCACGCCCGTCTCGTCCTCGAGGACGTCGAGTGCCGCTCTCACCTCGGAGGCCGCGTCCTGGCGTGCCACGACGGAACCGTAGACCGCCGCGAGCTGGGCCGGTTCGATCAGGCCGGCCATGGTCGTCGTGCTGGTGACGATGACGGGCGACTCACCCAGGGGCCAGAGGGATCCGTCGGCCCGCGGCGCGGCCGCGTCCCCGGGGAGTGGGCCGGCATAGCTGTGGGGTGTGGACCCCACGTACACGGTGCCGCCCGGTGCCCCGGAGGTGATCGCGGCGGGAGCGAAGTACACACCCTCGGCGGGACTGACGGCAGCAGCGGCGCCGAACTCCCGGGCCAGACCAGGCGTGGCGATGACCGCCCCCTGCAGCCGGGGGTCCTCGATTCCGATGGCGTCCGTCACGAGGAAGGCACGGGGGTCGACTCCGTCGACATGGGCGGCGAACGCCCGGGAGACGGTGTCGACGGCGCGGGGGTGGAGGTCGGTCGTGACGGCGGGGTCCAGGATCCTGGTTGCCACCAGGCCCGACGACTCGGCGTCCTCGAGCACCTCGAGCGCCGTGGTCACTCCGCCGGCGACGCCCAGGGCCAGTCCGAACACGACCGACGCCACGGTCGTGTGCAGCAGGGACAGGAACAGCAGTCCGGGCGTGTCGAACAGGTCGCGGAGGCCGTCCGCAACGGCCCGCATGGCTGCCGTCATGCGTGTGCCCTTCGGACCCAGAGGGTGGACAGGGTCGTGCCGAGGATGAGGATGGCGTCCACGACGAGCACGGCGGACCAGAGGAGAGCGGTGTCCCCCGTGAGCCCGATCTCCGCGTCCCACCGGGGCCATGCCACGAGCCAGACTCCGCCGGCACTCGCGGCGGCGGTCGCCCAGGCGAGCATGGCGGGCCGGACACCGAGCCGGGCCGCTCGCAGCGGGGAGGCACCGACGAGGCGGTGCGAGGTGACGGCAGGGAGCAGTCGACTGCGCAGGGTCGTGCGCCAGACGACCTGTGCGCCCAGCAGGGCGAAGCCGGCGATCACGGCGAGCAGGGGCACGTGGACACTGCGTCGCATCGCTGCCTCCCACGGCGGCGGGAGCGGGACGACGTCGACGACGACACCGGCCCGCCGCAGCGATTGGACGAGCTCGTCGACCTGGGCCGGTGAGCCGCCGATCACGCCGGCAAGGGACGAACTGCCGGTGGAGAGGAACGGGACCAGGAGGTCTGCTTCGGTGGCGCGATCCGGCGCGGAGGAGAGGTCTCGGACGACGACCCGATCGACGTCCGGCCAGCTCAGTTCGCCCGCAGCGGCACGTGCGGCAAAGGGGGAGGTGCTGGGGACGACCGCGGTCGGGGCGACGCCATCCGGGAGCACGTCCAGAGCAGGTCGGCCGGCGAGGGCCGTCACGTGGGGGCTCGTGGACGTGGCCGCAGAGCCGGAGTCCGGTCCCGTCAGCGACGTCCGGATCATGGGCCAGGCCTCGCCAGCGGGGAATGCCGAGATCTCGTACACCGTGCCGTCCATGCGCCAGCGTTCCTCCTTCTCCACCCCGACGTAGGACGCGAGGAGCGCTGCTGTTCCGAGCGTGATCAGGAGAAGGAGGAATCTCGAGACGAGCATCCGGGTCATCACGGCTGGCCCGAGGAGAGCTGAGCGGCTGGATGATGCCTCACCTGGGAAGCGCCCCTGGGGTGCGGACCGGCGGGGTCATGTCGACTTTCACGTCATATTCCATCCACTCAATTCCTGTGGGCGAATGGGACACGCATCACAGGGGCCTGACGGAATAGTGAGCCCAGTGTGTGTGTGAGTCAAGAGGCATCACCACTCGATCGACCACCGAGCGCACTGCCCCGTCCGTGGGGCCGCGCCTTCGCCGTCCCGGAGGGCCTTGTCCTGGCGATCGCGTCATGACCTGGTGGCGGCCCTCAGGTCATGACGCGATCGTCAGGTGGCGCAGGGGCGGGCCATCCCGCCCCACCTCACCCCGCGTCCGGCCTCAGGCGTCCGAGGCGGTGCGGATCGTCGGCTCGGGCAGGTACACGGACCCGCCGGCGGCCCGGAACTCCGCGGACTTCGCGGCCATGCCGGCCTCGGCGATCCGCGCCTGCTCGGACGCGCCGCCGAACTCGCTGCGGATGTCCTGGCTGATGCGCATGGAGCAGAACTTCGGCCCGCACATCGAGCAGAAGTGGGCGGTCTTGGCGGGCTCGGCCGGCAGCGTCTCGTCGTGGTACTCCTCGGCGAGCTGCGGATCCAGGCCGAGGCCGAACTGGTCGCGCCAGCGGAACTCGAAGCGCGCCTTGGACAGCGCGTCATCGCGGTCGCGGGCGCCGGGGTGGCCCTTGGCGACGTCGGCGGCGTGCGCGGCGATCTTGTAGGTGATCACGCCCGTCTTCACGTCGTCCCGGTCCGGCAGGCCCAGGTGCTCCTTGGGCGTGACATAGCAGAGCATCGCGGTGCCGTAGCGGGCGATCTCGGTGGCGCCGATGGCCGAGGTGATGTGGTCGTACGCCGGGGCGATGTCCGTGACGAGGGGGCCGAGCGTGTAGAACGGGGCGCCCTTGCACAGCTCCTGCTGGCGCTCCACGTTCTCCCGCACCAGGTGCAGCGGGATGTGGCCGGGGCCCTCCACCATGACCTGGACGTCGTACGCCCACGCCCGCTCCGTCAGCTCGGCGAGCGTGTCGAGCTCGGCGAACTGGGCGGCGTCGTTGGCGTCCGCCACGGAGCCCGGCCGCAGGCCGTCGCCCAGGGAGAACGCGACGTCGTAGCGCGCGAAGATCTCGCAGAGCTCGTCGTAGTTCTCGTAGAGGAAGTTCTCCTTGTGGTGGCCCAGGCACCAGCCGGCCATGATCGAGCCGCCGCGGGAGACGATGCCGGTCACGCGGTCCGCGGACAGCGGCACGTGGCGCAGCAGCACGCCGGCGTGCACGGTCATGTAGTCCACGCCCTGCTCGCACTGCTCGATCACGGTGTCGCGGAAGATCTCCCAGGTCAGGGCCTGGTGGTCGCCGCCGACCTTCTCGAGGGCCTGGTAGATCGGCACGGTGCCGATCGGCACGGGGGAGTTGCGCAGGATCCACTCGCGGGTGGTGTGGATGTCGTCGCCCGTGGACAGGTCCATCACGGTGTCCGCGCCCCAGCGGGTGGCCCACTGCAGCTTCGAGACCTCCTCGGCGATCGACGACGTCACCGCCGAGTTGCCGATGTTCGCGTTGACCTTCACGGCGAACGCCTTGCCGATGATCATCGGCTCCGACTCGGGGTGGTTCACGTTCGCCGGGATGATGGCGCGGCCGGCCGCGACCTCGGAGCGCACCAGCTCCACGTCCACGCCCTCGCGCAGGGCGACGTAGCGCATCTCCGGGGTGATCTCGCCGCGCCGGGCGTAGTGCATCTGGGTGACGCGCGCGACCTCCTTGGCGCGCAGCGGGGGGCGGCGCTCGCCGGCCCACTCCTGTGAGGCGGCGCCGCGGCGCACGGCCGAGCGGCCGTCGTCGAGCAGGTCGCGCTCGCGGCCCTCGTACTCCTCGACGTCCCCGCGGGCGCGGATCCACTCGGCGCGCTGGGCCGGCAGGCCGCGCTCGGGCACGGAGCCCGGGCCCATGGTGCGGTAGACGGTCAGGGGCGCGTTGGGCGTGCCGTCGGGGGAGTCGTCCTGGTGGACCTCGGTGACGGGCACGCGGATGCCGTGCTCGGCGTCCTCGAGCCATCCCAGACGGTGCGTGGGGTAGTTCTCCTCGGCGACGACCTCGGCCGTCGACTCGGCTGCGGGCAGGGGGGTGCGCTCGGAAACGGACATGGCCGCGGCTCCTTCTTCCTTCGCCGGAATGACCCGGACAGGTTCAGACGGTCTCCGGGCGGCGTCAGCCCGGTCTCAGCCCCGTGCCGTGGGGCTCCCGTGGGATGCGAGCGACCCTAGCACGTCCCCCGCGAGGCCTCACCGCCGCCGTCCGGCCATGCGGCCGGGCGCTCAGGCGCGCGCCGCGCGGGCCGCCCGGCGGCGCACCGTGGTGCGCTCGACGATCCACGTCACGACCAGCATCACGATGATGACGATGCCGGCGTAGCCGAGGACGGGGTAGACGGTGCCCACGAGGTCGGAGAAGCCGACGCTCGAGAGCAGGGTGGCGGC
The DNA here is from genome assembly GCF_017168495.1 of Micrococcus sp. KRD096. NCBI lineage: Bacteria > Bacillati > Actinomycetota > Actinomycetes > Micrococcales > Micrococcaceae > Micrococcus > Micrococcus sp. KRD096. The sequence continues at coordinate 131,385 of NZ_JABFAY010000002.1, forward strand.
CAGGGCCGTGACGACGGCGATGACCCAGCCCGGCACGCGGCGCATCGAGGACAGCAGGGCGATGCGCTCCACCCCGCCGTACAGGCACGAGACCGCCGTCGTGAACTGCGCCAGCAGCAGGACGACCGTGTACAGCAGGGCGGCCCAGCCGCCGATCATCGCGGCCAGCTCGACCATGGGCAGCTCGGCGCGGCCGATGAGCTGGGCGTGGGCGGTCATCGCGGCCATCACCGCGCCGGCCATCACCACGAGGCCCAGGGCCCCGAGCCCGGCCCCGGCGACGAGGGAGCGGCCCGACGAGGAGCTCTCCTCGCCGATCGGGGCGAGCACCGCGTAGGCCAGCTGGATGTTGAAGGCCACGTACAGCACGCCCGAGAGCCACCACTGGTTGATCAGCGGGGACGAGGTCACGAGCGCGGCGACGTCGTCCACCGCGGCCCCCGGGTTCGCCAACCCCCACACCGCGACGCCGACGGCGACCACGATGATCAGGGGGACCACCACGGCCTGGACGCGCACGAGGCCCGTGATGCCGGCCAGCACCGAGACCACGCAGACGGCGGCCATCACCAGCGAGCCCACGAGCGAGGGCAGCCCGAACGCGGTGTGCACCGCCGCCCCGGCCCCGGCCAGCATGATCACCAGCGTCCCCAGCAGGGACGTGGTGATGCACAGGTCCGCGAACCAGGTGGGCACGCGCGAGGTCGTGGGGTTCACGATCCGGTGGATGTCCGTGGTCCGCAGCTTCTGCGCCAGCCGCAGCACGATCACCGCGAGCAGGAAGAACAGCGCGCCGGCGATCACGAGCGCCCCCGTGCCGCCCCAGAGGCCGAAGCTCACGAAGTACTGCAGGATCTCGTTGCCCGAGGCGTACCCGGCGCCGATGGTGGTGCCGATGAACGTGGCGGCGATCCCGAGCGGGGAGGTCGGCCGCAGCGGCGCCGACTCCTCGGCTCGGCCGGGGTGCGCGGGGGAGCTCTCTGTGACGTGGGACATGCGACTACATTCTCATGGGCGGGATCGGCCCGGCCCGGACGGCCGATCCGCCCCGACCCGAAGGAGCCCCCGCATGACCCCCGCCGTCCCCCGCGTGCTCAGCATCGCCGGCTCCGACTCCGGCGGCGGCGCCGGTGTCCAGGCCGACCTGAAGACCATCGCCGCGTGGGGCGGCTACGGGATGACCGCGATCACCGCGATCACCGCCCAGAACACGCAGGGCGTGCAGGCCGTCCACCCGCTGCCGGTGGACGTGGTGCGCGCCCAGCTCGACTCGGTCGCCGCCGACATCGCCGTGGACGCCGTGAAGATCGGCATGCTCGGCACGGTGGAGCTCATGCGGGCCGTCGCCGGCTGGCTCGAGGAGACCCTGCCCGCCGTCGTCGTGCTGGACCCGGTCATGGTGGCCTCGAGCGGTGACGCCCTCACCGCGGTGGGCGACGACGACGGGCGCGCCGCGTGGTCCCGGCTGCTGCGGGCGGCGCACCTGGTGACCCCCAACCTGCCCGAGCTGGCCCGGCTGACCGGACGGGACGCGACGGACTGGGACGCCGCCCTCGACGCCGCGCGGGGCCTGGCCGCCGAGCACGGGGTGACGGTGCTGCTCAAGGGCGGGCACCTGGACGAGACCGAGGCGCCCGAGGCCGCAGCGGCGGAGGTGCCGGACGCCGTCGTGCGCGTGGGCGGGGCCGTGCACGAGGTGCGCGGCCCGCGCGTGACGACCCGCGCCTCGCACGGCACCGGCTGCACCCTCTCCTCGGCCCTGGCCACGCTGGCCGGGGCGGGCCTGAGCTGGGAGGACGCACTCGAGCGGGCCAAGCCGTGGCTGGCCGACGCGATGCGGGCGGGGGAGGCGCTCGCGGTCGGGGACGCCTCGCGGCCGACGTCGCACGGGCCCGTCGACCACGGTCATGCGCAGCGGGGCTGAGGGCGGGACCTCCGGGCTTCGACACGTTCGAGGCGGGAAATCCGGCGAATACGCACCTCGGGACGTCCCATGAGGTCGATTTCCCGCCTCGAATGCCGGTGACCCGGACCTCCCGCTCCGCTCGAGCGTCCGGGTCCGCAGAACGCAGAAGAGCCGGACCACCGTGTCGCCACGGGGGTCCGGCTCTGTTCGCTCGTGCCCCCGGCAGGATTCGAACCTGCGGCCTTCTGCTCCGGAGGCAGACGCTCTATCCCCTGAGCTACGGAGGCGGGGGTCGCGACGCGTCGAGCGCGTTGCGGACTCGTCGACTCTACACCATCAGGACGGCCCGTCCGTGACCTCCCCGCGGGGCGCGTCAGCCGGGCAGGCCCGCGCGCAGGGTCCGGGCCGCGGCCTCGGGGTCCTCGGCCTGCGTCACGGCGCGGACCACCACGATCCGTTCCGCCCCGGCCGCGCGGACCTCGGGCAGCCGGTCCGCGTCGACGCCGCCGATGGCGAACCACGGCCGCGCCCCCGCCGGGTCCTCCGCGTCCAGGCGTGCGGCGAGGGTCGGCAGTTCCAGTCCGACGGCGGCCCGGCCCGGCTTCGTGGGCGTCGCCCACACCGGCCCCGTGCAGAAGTAGTCCAGGCCGTCCTCCGCGCGGGCGCCGCGCACCTGCGCCTCGGTGTGGCACGAGCGGCCGAGCACCACGTCCGGGCCCAGCAGGGCGCGGCACTGCGCGGTGGTCAGGTCGGTCTGGCCCGTGTGGAACACGTCCACCCCGGCCAGGGCGGCGACGTCGGCGCGGTCGTTGGCGGCCGAGAGCGCCCCGTGCTCCCGGGCCAGCGGGACGAGCGTGGCGAACGCGGCCAGCTCGACCGCCACGTCCACGGCCTTGTCCCGCACCTGGATCACGTCTACTCCGCCGCGGAACGCCGCCGCGCAGAAGTCGGCGAACGCGGCCGTGTCGAGCGTGCCGTCCGGGCGCAGGAACCGCTGCAGGTCGGTGCAGACGTACAGCCGGGAGGCGGCGAGGCGGGCGCGGCGGCGCGCGCCGGGGCCGGTGCCGCCGTCGTCGCGGCCGGCCGCGGTCATCAGGAGCGGATCGGGGGAGTGCATGCGCCCACTGTGGCAGACTGGCCGCTGTTCCATGGGAGCCCGGGCCGCACACGCCGGGCTGAGAGGGCCGCAGGGGCGCACCGCGCCGGCGCGGCCGACCATCACCACTCGATGCGGGTCATGCCGCCGTGAGGAGGACCGGTCCGTGCACGTGGCCGTCGTCGGGGCCGGGATCATCGGCCTCACCGCCGCCGTGCGTCTGCGCGCCGCAGGCCACGCCGTCACCCTGATCGCCCCCGAGCTGGACACCGCCGGGCGCCCACACGCCGTGGCCGGGGCCACCCACGCCGCGGCGGGGATGCTCGCGCCGCTCGCCGAGACCCAGTTCAGCCAGGACGACCTCGCCCCGCTGCTGCAGGCCGGGTGGGAGGCCTACCCGGCGCTCGTGGACCTGCTCGCCGCCTTCACCGATGTGGAGACGGGCTTCCTCGCACAGGGCGCCTGGATCGTGGCCGCGGACCCCTCGGACGCCCGCGCGTGGGACCACGTGCTCGAGCACGCCTCGGTCCTCGGTCGCCGGGTCGAGCCCGTCTCCGTCCGCGCGCTGCGCCGCGCCGAGCCCGCCCTGGCCCCGGGCCTGGCCGCCGGCTTCGACGCCCCGGACGACCATCAGGTGGACCCGCGACGGCTCGCCGCCGCCTGCGTCGCCGCCCTGCGCGCCCAGACCGGACCCGACGGCGGCCCGCTCCCGGCCGGCGCCGGGCCCGCCGCCCGGTTCGTGGCCGGACGCGTCACCGCCGCCGACCCGGAGGGCGAGGGAGTGCGCCTCACGCTGGCCGACGGGGGCGTCCTCACCGCCGACGGCGCGGTCCTCGCCGCGGGCCTGGGCCACCGCGGGATCGGCGGCGCGGCCACCGCCGTCGAGGTCCCGCTGCGCCCCGTCCACGGCGACGTGCTGCGCCTGCGGGTGCGCCCCGAGCAGCTGCTGCCGGGGGAGTCGCACCTGATCACCCGCACCGTCCGCGGCCTCGTCCACGGGCGCCAGGTCTACCTCGTGCCCCGCGCGGACGGCACCCTCGTGGTCGGCGCCTCGGCCCGCGAGGACGGCCTGGCCGGCACCTCCGCCGGGGCCGTGCTGGACCTGCTCGCCGACGCCGCCGCGATCCTGCCCGCCGTCCGCGAGTGCGAGCTCGTCGAGATCACCACCGCCGCCCGCCCCGGCACCCCCGACGACGCCCCGCGCGTGCTCGCCGTGCCCGAGGCCCCGGGCGCCGTCGTCGCCACCGGCTTCCACCGTCACGGGATCCTGCTCGCCCCCTGGGCGGCCGGGCGGATCCTCGAGCTGCTGCACGCCCGCCTGAAGGAGATCGCATGAGCACCCTCACCCTGACCCTCAACGGAGAGCCCGCCGAGCTGGCCGCGGCCACCGTCCGCGACGTCGTCGCGCACGTCACCGGGCGCGCGGTCGGCGAGGACGGCGCCGCCGCGGATGGGCGGCGGCTCGGCGTGGCCGTGGCGGTCGGCGGCGAGGTCGTGCCCCGGTCGGCCTGGGCCACCCGGGCGCTGGCCGCCGGGGACGAGGTCGACGTCGTCACCGCGGTGCAGGGGGGCTGAGCGATGGCCGAGCACCGCACCCCGCCCGCCGCCCCCGCGATCCCGCCGCTGCGGATCGGCGGCTACGACCTGGCCTCCCGGCTCATCATGGGCACGGGCGGCATCACCGACCTGACCGCCCTCGAGGGCGCCCTCGTCGCCTCCGGCACCACGCTCACCACCGTGGCGCTGCGCCGCTGGTCCGCGGACACCCGTGACGGCCTGGTCGCGCTGCTGGACCGCCTCGGCATCGACGTGCTGCCCAACACCGCCGGCTGCTACACCGCCCGGGACGCCGTGCTCACCGCCCGGCTCGGCCGGGAGGCGCTCGAGACCGAGCTCGTGAAGGTCGAGGTCATCGCCGATGAGCGCACCCTGCTGCCCGACGTCGTCGAGACCCTCGAGGCCACCGAGCGGCTCGCCGCCGACGGCTTCACCGTCCTGGCCTACACCTCGGACGACCCCGCCATGGCGCTGCGCCTCGAGCAGGCCGGCGCCGCCGCCGTCATGCCGCTGGGCTCGCCGATCGGCTCGGGGCTGGGCATCCTCAACCGCGCACACCTGGAGCTGATCGTCTCCCGCGCCTCCGTGCCGATCGTGCTCGACGCCGGCGTGGGCACCGCCTCGGACGTCGCCCTGGCGATGGAGGCCGGCTGCGACGCCGTGCTCGCCGCCTCGGCGATCACGCGCGCCGCCGAGCCCGCCCGCATGGCCCACGCGTGCCGGCTCGCGCTCGAGGCGGGCTTCCACGCCCGCCGTGCCGGGCGCATCCCGCGCCGCGAGCACGCCCTGGCCTCCTCGCCGATGGCCGGGCGGGTCACGGCCGAGGAGGACGAGCGGTGACCGCCGCCCTGGACCCCGCCGCCCGCGAGCCCCGCGACCTCACCGCGCTGTCCGACACCCAGCTGGAGCGCTTCGCCCGCCACCTGAGCCTGGACGGCTTCGGCCCCGAGGCCCAGCTGGCGCTGCTGCGCTCCCGCGTCCTCGTGGTCGGCGCCGGCGGCCTCGGGGCGCCCGTGCTGACCTACCTCGCCGCCGCGGGCGTGGGGGAGGTCCACGTGATCGACGACGACATGGTGGACCGCTCCAACCTGCACCGCCAGGTGATCCACGCCGAGGCGGACCTCGGCCGCCCCAAGACCGCCTCCGCCGCCGCGACGATGCGCGGCCTGCACCCCGAGGTGCGCGTGGTCGAGCACCGCGAACGCCTGACCGCGGCCAACGCGCTCGAACGGGTCGGCGCCGTGGACCTCGTGCTCGACGGCACGGACAACTACGCGACCCGCTACCTCGTGGCCGACGCGTGCGAGATCGCGGGCGTGCCCGTGGTGTGGGGCGCGATCCTGCGGTTCGCGGGGCAGGTGAGCGTGTTCGCCCCGGGCGGGCCGCTGTACCGGGACGTGTTCCCGGAGCGGCCCGAACCCGGCGAGGTGCCCTCGTGCGCGCAGGCCGGAGTGCTCGGGGTGCTGCCCGGGATCATCGGCTCCCTCATGGCGGCCGAGGCGATCAAGCTGCTCTCCGGGGTGGGTGAGCCCCTGGTCGGGCGGCTGCTCTCCGTGGACGCCCTGACGATGCGCTTCCGTGAGCTGCGGCTCGTGCCCGACCCCGAGCGGACCCCCGTGACGGACCTGTCCGCCCACGCGGCCCAGGCCCCCCGCCCGGACGACGCCTCCGC
>NZ_JABFAY010000002.1:137715-186683 GCF_017168495.1 Micrococcus sp. KRD096
CGTCCCTCACCCTGCTCGACGTCCGCGAGGACTGGGAGCGGCGCCTGCGCCGGGTCGAGGCCCCCGCGGCGGTGGCCGATCGGCACGTCCCGCTCGAGGCCGTCCTCGCGGAGCCGGCGGCCCTCGCGCCCGGGCAGGACCGCGTCCTGGTGGTCTACTGCGCCGCCGGAGCCCGGTCGGCCCGGGCGCGGGACGCCGTCGTCGGGGCCGACCCGGGCGCCGGCGGGCGCGTCCTGTCCCTCGCCGGCGGCCTCGCCGCCTGGCCCGCCTGACCCCCACCCCGACGAACCCTGCGAGATGGCCCCCACCGCGGGCCGGAGGGGGCCATCTCGCAGGGTTCGTTCGCACGCGCACGGGCGCGGCGGCCCTTCCGTAGACTTGCGCGGGTGAAGCCCGAAGACCTCTCCGCCCTGCTGTCCGCTGTCCTCACCGACGCCGTCGATGCCGGTGATCTCCCCGCCGCGCTGCGGGAGGAGATCACCCCCGCGCGCGTGAAGGTGGAGCGACCCCGCAGCCGCGAGCACGGCGACTGGGCCACCAACGTCGCCCTCCAGCTGGGCAAGAAGGCCGGGATGGCCCCGCGCGACCTCGCCGGGCTCGTGGCCGAGCGCCTGACCGACAAGCCGGGCATCGCCGCCGTCGACGTCGCCGGCCCCGGCTTCCTCAACGTCACCCTGGACGCGGCCTCGGCCGGTGCCCTGGCCCGCGAGATCGTCGAGGCCGGCCCGGAGTACGGCCGCAACGACGCCCTGGCCGGGCACACCGTGAACATGGAGTTCGTCTCCGCCAACCCCACCGGCCCGCTGCACATCGGCCACACCCGCTGGGCCGCGCTGGGCGACGCGATCGCCCGCCTGCTGCGCGCCTCGGGCGCGGACGTCACCGCCGAGTACTACGTCAACGACGCCGGCAACCAGATGAACGTGTTCGCCGACTCGGTCCTCGCCCGCCTGCACGGCCGTGACGTCCCCGCGGGCGGCTACCCGGGCGCGTACGTGCAGGAGCTGGCCGACGCCGTCGCCCTCGAGCACCCGGACGTGCGCGAGCTGACGGACGAGGCCGCCCGCCCGGTGGTCCGCGAGGCCGCGTACCGGCTCCAGATGCAGGACATCAAGGACACGCTCGCCGCCTTCGACGTGCACTTCGACGTGTTCACCTCGGAGCAGACGCTCCACGACTCCGGCGCGATCGACCAGGCCGTGCAGCGGCTGCGCGAGCAGGGCCACATCGAGGACCGCGAGGGCGCCGTGTGGCTCAAGACCACCGACTTCGGCGACGACAAGGACCGCGTGCTCATCCGCGCCAACGGCGAGCCCACCTACTTCGCCGCCGACGCCGCCTACTACCTCCACAAGCGCGACCGCGGCTTCGAGGAGAAGGTGTACCTGCTCGGCGCCGACCACCACGGCTACGTGAACCGCCTCAAGGCGATCGCCGCCGCCGCCGGCGACGACCCGGCGACGAACATCGAGATTCTCATCGGCCAGCTCATCTCGGTCAACGGCGCGAAGCTCTCCAAGCGCGCCGGCAACATCATCGAGCTCAAGGACCTCGTGGAGTGGCTCGGCCGCGACGCCCTGCGCTACGACCTGGCCCGCTACCCCGCGGACTCGCCCCTGACGATCGACCCCGATCTGCTGCGCTCCGCCACGAACGACAACCCCGTCTACTACGTGCAGTACGCCCACGCCCGCGCCTCGGGCGCGGCGCGCACCGCGCAGGCCCACGGCGTGGACCGCTCCGAGTTCGACGCCGCCCTGCTCACCCACGCCACCGAGTCGGAGCTGCTGGCTCAGCTGGCGGAGTTCCCGGCCGTCGTCGGCGCGGCGGCGCGCCTGCGCGAGCCGCACCGCGTGGCCCGCCACCTCGAGGTGATCGCCGGGGCCTACCACTCGTGGTACGCCGCCTGCCGGATCGTGCCCATGCCCACCGACGACGGGACGCCGCGTCCCGTGGAGACCCTCAACCGCACCCGCCTGTGGCTCAACGACGCCACCGCCCAGGTGCTGGCCAACGGTCTCGGCCTGCTCGGCGTGTCCGCCCCGGAGAAGATGTGAGCGCCCGGATGAGGACGCCGCAGCCCGCCCCCGCCTCCAGGGCCGTGCGCCTGTCTCTTATACACCTCTCCGAGCCCACGAGACGGAGCTACGCCTGGCTCCCCGCGCCGGGGGACCCGGACGCGCTCGTGCCCGGCCTGTGGGCCGCCGGCGTGGACCGCGCCGCCGACGGCGAGCTCACCGTCCAGGGCCTGCGCGCGAGCGCGCTCGCCGCGGAGTTCGGCACGCCGCTGCTCGTGGTGGACGAGGACGACTTCCGCGCCCGCGCCCGCGCGTTCCGCGAGGGCTTCGACGCCGCGTTCGCCGACCTGTGCGGGGGAGCGGACGTCTACTACGCCGGCAAGTCCATGCTCACCCTCTCCACCGCCCGCTGGGCGGCCGAGGAGGGCCTGCGCGTGGACACCGCCTCCGGCGGCGAGCTGGCGATCGCGCTGGCCGCCGGCGTCGACCCGGCCCACATCGGCCTGCACGGCAACAACAAGTCGGACGCCGAGCTGCGCACGGCCCTGGAGGCGGGCGTGGGTCGGATCATCGTGGACTCGCTCGACGAGCTCACCCACCTGGCCGCGCTCGCGGCCGAGGTCGGCCGCCGCGCCCCCGTGATGCTCCGGCTGACCCCGGGCGTGCACGCGCACACCCACGACTTCATCGCCACCGCGCACGAGGACCAGAAGTTCGGGCTCTCCCTGGCCCCGGCCTCCACCGACCGGGACGGCAATGTGGCCGGCCGCTCGCCGGCCGCCGTCGCCGTGGCCGCGGCCCTGGCGGCCGAGTCGATCGAGCTGCTGGGCGTGCACTGCCACATCGGGTCCCAGATCTTCGAGGCCGAGGGCTTCGGGCTGGCGGCCGGACGCGTGCTCGAGTTCCTCGCCGAGGTCAAGGCCGAGCACGGGGTGGAGCTGGCCGAGCTCGACCTCGGGGGCGGCCACGGCATCGCCTACACGGCCGTGGACGAGCCGCGCCCGGCCGCGGAGATCGCCGACGCCCTCGCCGACGACGTCCAGAAGACCGTCGAGCGCCTCGGCCTGAGGTGCCCGCGGGTCTCGCTCGAGCCGGGGCGGGCCATCTCAGGCCCCGCGGGCCTGACCCTCTACACGGTCGGGGTGACCAAGACCGTGGACGTGGACGCCCCCGACGGCGGCACGGCGGCCCGCCGCTACGTCGCCGTGGACGGCGGCATGTCCGACAACCCGCGTCCCGTCCTCTACGACGCCGACTACACCGCCGTCTCCGCGCGCCGCACCTCGGAGGCCGAGCCGGTGCTCTCCCGTGTGGTGGGCAAGCACTGCGAGTCCGGCGACATCCTCGTCCGCGACGTGTACCTGCCGGCCGACCTGGGCCGCGGCGACCTGCTGGCCGTGCCGGCCACGGGCGCGTACACGCACGTGATGTCCTCGAACTACAACGCGCTGGCCCGCCCGGCCGTCGTCGCGGTCTCCGGCGGGCAGGCGCGGGTGATCATCCGTCGCGAGACGCAGGAGGATCTGTTCGCCCGCGAGGCCGATCCGCGCCTCGCCCGCTGAGGACGCGGGCGCGGCGCACCCGGCCGCCGGCCTCGAGCCCGGGTGGGTCCGTCCCGCTCTGCGGACACCGAGTGTCGCGCGGTGGGACGGGCCGGGGCGCCGCGCTAGATTCGAGGCCAGCCGGGCCGCGCGGTCGCGCGGGCCCGACCCACCCTGGATCACGGAGGACCATGCCCCAGCACACCGACGCCCCCACCGCACTCAAGGTCGCCCTGCTGGGCGGCGGGACCGTGGGGTCCCAGACCGCCCGGATCCTCACCGAGGACGCCGACATCCTGCGGGACCGCGTGGGCGCCGACCTCGAGCTCACGGGCATCGCGGTGCGGGACACGGGCGCGACGCGCGACTGGCAGGCGGACCCGGCGCTCTACACGACCGACGCCGAGGCGCTCGTGGACGGCGCGGACGTCGTCATCGAGCTGATGGGCGGCATCGAGCCGGCCCGCACCCTGATCCTGCGCGCCCTGGCCGCCGGCACGTCCGTGGTGACGGGCAACAAGGCGCTGCTGGCCCAGCACGGCGAGGAGCTGTACGCCGCGGCCGCCGCCACCGGCGCGCAGCTCAGCTTCGAGGCCGCCGTCGCCGGCGCCATCCCGATCCTGCGCCCGCTGCGCGACTCCCTGGGCGGCGACCGCGTCACCCGCGTGATGGGCATCGCCAACGGCACCACCAACTTCATCCTCGACCGGATGGACTCCGAGGGGGCGGACTTCGACGACGCCCTCGCCGAGGCCCAGCGGCTCGGCTACGCCGAGGCCGACCCGACCGCCGACGTCGAGGGCCACGACGCCGCCGCGAAGGCCGCGATCCTGGCGACCATCGCGTTCGGGGCGCCGTACACACTGGACCAGGTGGCCGTCGCGGGCATCACCGCGATCACGGCCGAGGACAACGCCGCCGCCGCGGAGGCGGGCTACGTCATCAAGCTGCTGGCGATCGTCGAGCGCGGCCGCGCCGCCGACGGCGCCGAGGGCGCGGTCCTGCGCGTGCACCCCACCCTGCTGCCGCGGGAGCACCCGCTGGCCTCCGTGCGCGGGGCGTTCAACGCCGTCTTCGTGGAGGCCGACAACGCCGGCGAGCTCATGTTCTACGGTCCCGGCGCCGGCGGCGCCCCCACCGCCTCCGCGGTGATGGGCGACGTCGTCTCGATCGCCCAGCGCATCGTGCGCGGCGGCCCGGCGCGCCTGCGCACCCCCGTCACCGCCCTGCCCGCCCTGGACCCGGCCGAGGCCCACACCTCCTTCATGGTCGTGCTGCGCGCGGCGGACCAGCCCGGTGTGCTGCGCCGTGTCGCCGGGGTGTTCGAGGAGCACGGCGTCTCCATCGAGACGCTGCGCCAGGTCCCATCTGAGCGCGAGGACGCCCCCGGCGCGTCCCTGCGGCTGATCACCCACCGTGCGCGGCAGCGCGACCTCGACGCCACCGTCGGGGCGCTCGCCGCCCTGGACGTCGTCCACGAGGTCGCGTCCGTCCTCCGAGTCGAAGGGAACTGACCCATGGCCCACCAGTGGCGCGGCGTCGTCCGCGAGTACGCCGACCGCCTGCCCGTCACCGAGGACACGCGCGTGATCACCCTCGGCGAGGGCGGCACCCCGCTCATCCACGCCCCCCACCTCTCCGAGCTGGTGCAGGGCACCGTGCACGTGAAGTTCGAGGGCATGAACCCGACCGGCTCCTTCAAGGACCGCGGCATGACCATGGCGATCACCGCGGCCGTCGCGGACGGTGCGAAGGCCGTCGTCTGCGCGTCCACCGGCAACACGTCCGCCTCGGCGGCGGCCTACGCCGCGCAGGCCGGGATCACGTGCGCCGTGCTCGTGCCCGAGGGGAAGATCTCGATGGGCAAGATGTCCCAGGCCGTGGCCCACGGCGCGGAGATCCTCCAGGTGCAGGGCAACTTCGACGACTGCCTCGAGGTGGCCCGCAAGCTGGCCGAGAACTACCCCGTGTTCCTCGTGAACTCCGTCAACCCGGCCCGCATCGAGGGGCAGAAGACCGGCGCGTTCGAGGTCGTGGACACCCTCGGCGACGCCCCGGACTACCACCTGCTGCCCGTGGGCAACGCGGGCAACATCACCGCGTACTGGAAGGGCTACCGCGAGTACGCCGCCCCCTACGTGAACCCGCACGAGGGCGCCTCGGACGCCGAGCTGCCCGCGGTGGCCACGAAGACTCCCGTGATGTGGGGCTTCCAGGCCGCGGGCGCCGCCCCGATCGTCCAGGGCCACCCCGTGACCGACCCGGACACGATCGCCACCGCCATCCGGATCGGCAACCCGGCCTCGTGGGAGCAGGCCGAGGCCGCCCGCGACGAGTCCGGCGGGATGATCGACTCCGTCACGGACGAGGAGATCCTCGAGGCCCATCGCTGGCTCTCCGCGAAGGAGGGCGTGTTCGTCGAGCCCGCCTCCGCCGCCGGCGTCGCCGGGCTGCTCAAGCACCACGCCGCCGGGAACGTGCCGGCCGGCAAGAGCTGGGTCATCACCGTCACCGGCCACGGCCTCAAGGACCCGCAGTGGGCCCTGCGCGGCGCCGACGGCGCCGACGTGACCCCGCGCTCGGTGCCGTTCGACGTGGTCACCGTCGCCCAGGCCCTCGGCCTGAGCTGAGCCATGGCCGCACCGCAGCCGCTGGCGCCCGGGACCGCCGCGTCCGTCTCCGTCCCCGCCACCTCCGCCAACCTCGGCCCCGGCTTCGACTCGATGGGCCTGGCCCTGGAGCTGCGCGACGAGGTGACGCTCACGGTCGTGGCGGGCCCCGACGTCGCGGAGGTCGTGGGGGAGGGGGAGGCCACCCTGCCGCGGGACGGCGCGCACCTGATCCTGCGCCTGGCGCACGAGCACCTGCGGGACCGCGGGTTCACCGCGCCGGGGCTGCACCTGCGCGCCGTGAACCGGATCCCGCACGCCCGCGGGCTCGGCTCGTCCGCGGCCGCCGTCGTCGCGGCCTACGCCGCGGCCGAGGCCCTGCTGCCGGCCGCGCTGCGCCGGGCGCCCGCGGACCTGCTCGAGGCGGCCACCCGCTTCGAGGGGCACCCGGACAACGTCGCCCCCGCGCTCGTGGGCGGGGCCACCGTCTCCTGGACCCGTGACGACGTCCCCGGCCCGGCCACGGCGCGGCTGCGGCTGCACGAGCGCGTGGTGCCGGTGGTCGCGATCCCGGACACCGAGCTGTCCACCCACGTCGCCCGGGGCGTGCTGCCCGCCGAGGTGCCCCACGCCGTGGCGGCGGCCCAGGCCGGCCGTGCCGCGCTGCTCGTCCACGCGCTGGCGGAGGACCCCGCGCTGCTGCCGGCCGCCACACGGGACTGGCTGCACCAGGAGCCGCGCGCCGTGACCATGCCGGCCAGCGCCGCACTGGTCGCGGGGCTGCGCGAGCGCGGCCACGCCGCCGTCGTCTCCGGCGCGGGTCCCACGGTGCTCGCGCTGTGCGACGGCGTCCAGGCGGCCGAGCACGCCGCGGAGGCGGCGCGTGCTCTGACGGCGGACGGGGCGGCCGCCTGGCGCGTGCTGGTGCCGTGCGTGGCCGTGGACGGTGTTAGGGTGGAATCACTCCACCACGGCTGACCCCACCGCCTCGCGCGGCCCGGGTCTCCGGTGCCCGGGCCTGCGACGGCCGGACGCACCGTGCGCCGTCGGCCGGAACCCCGCCGCGATCCATCCCGTGCTGCGCACGGCCGAATGCGGGACCCCCTCCGGCTCGGTCGAGTCCGGACGCCTCCGCCCCGTCACGCAGCGACTGCGCACGATCAGGGGAGGCGCCACTGCTGAGTTCACACCATGAAACCCGGTTTTCTGGGGCGCCGCTGCGCGGCCCGACCGGATGCACACCGCAGCCCGACGCGCCACGCGCCGCCGGGCCGCATTCGAGGGAGAAGGAACCTTCGTGACCGAATCCACGGAACAGACCACGCCGACGAACGGCGGTGGCCTGGCCTCGCTCAAGCTCGCCCAGCTCCAGGCCCTGGCCTCCCAGCTCGGCATCGCCGGCGGCTCGCGCATGCGCAAGGCCGACCTGGTGACCGCGATCTCCGACCACCAGCGCGGCGGCTCCGTGGCGGACCGCGACGCCGCCGAGCGCGCGGCCCAGGCCCCCGCGGCCCCCGCCGCCGAGGCCGTCCCGGCGGCCGCGTCCTCTCAGGACGCCGCCCCGGCCGCCGAGCGCCCGGCCCGCCGCCGCTCGCGCCGCGCCGACGCCGACACCTCCGCTCCGGCCGCCGTCGCCCAGGACGGGCAGCCCCAGGCCGAGGCCCGCGAGGCCCAGACCGAGCAGGGCCCCCGGGAGACCGCCTCGGACCAGGATCGGTCCGGGGGGTCCGAGACCCGCGACGAGGGCGAGGACCGCCCGCAGTCCGAGCGCCGTTCCCGCGGCCGCCGCCGCGCCGGCGACGACGACGCCCAGCAGGGTCAGGACCGTCGCTCCGACGGCGCCCAGGGCGAGGACGGCGCCGACGCGGACCGCCGCGGCGACCGGGAGGACCGTGACGACAACGGGCGCGAGAACGGCCGCGGCCGCAACGGCCGCAACGGGCGGGACCGCGACAACGGCCGCGACCGCGAGAACGGCCGCGAGAACAATCGGGACCGTGAGAACGGCCGCGACGGCTCCCGCGAGCAGCGCGGCGACAAGTCCGAGGACGGCGGCCGGGGCGACGGCGGACGCGGGGACCGCAGCCGCCGCGACGACCGCGACGACGAGGGCGGCCGCAACCGTCGCAACCGCCGCAACCGCAACGAGCGCGGCCGCAACCGCCGTGGCCGCGGCGGCCCCGAGGTCGACGAGACCGAGCTGACCGAGGACGACGTCCTGCAGCCCGCGGCCGGCATCCTCGACGTGCTGGACAACTACGCGTTCGTCCGCACCTCCGGCTACCTGCCGGGCCCGAACGACGTCTACGTCTCCCTGGCCATGGTGAAGAAGTACGGTCTGCGCAAGGGCGACGCCGTCGTCGGCGCGATCCGCGCCCCGCGCGACGGTGAGAAGCAGCAGCACCACGGCGGCGGCTCCAACCGTCAGAAGTTCAACGCCCTGGTGAAGATCTCCTCGGTCAACGGTCAGCCCGCCGTCGAGCACCCGCAGCGCGTGGAGTTCGGCAAGCTCGTGCCGCTGTACCCGCAGGAGCGCCTGCGCCTGGAGACCGATCCCAAGCTGATCGGCCCCCGCGTGATCGATCTGGTCAGCCCCATCGGCAAGGGCCAGCGCGGCCTCATCGTCTCCCCGCCCAAGGCCGGCAAGACGATGATCCTGCAGTCGATCGCCAACGCGATCAAGACGAACAACCCCGAGGTCCACCTCATGATGGTGCTCGTCGACGAGCGCCCCGAGGAGGTCACCGACATGCAGCGGTCGGTGGACGGCGAGGTCATCGCCTCCACGTTCGACCGCCCGGCGGACGATCACACCACCCTCGCCGAGCTGGCCATCGAGCGCGCCAAGCGCCTCGTGGAGATGGGCCGCGACGTCGTCGTGCTGCTCGACTCCATGACCCGCCTGGGCCGCGCCTACAACCTGGCCGCCCCGGCCTCGGGCCGCATCCTCTCCGGCGGTGTGGACTCCTCGGCGCTGTACCCGCCGAAGAAGTTCTTCGGCGCCGCCCGCAACATCGAGAACGGCGGCTCGCTGACCATCCTGGCCACAGCGCTGGTCGAGACCGGCTCGCGCATGGACGAGGTGATCTTCGAGGAGTTCAAGGGCACCGGCAACATGGAGCTGCGCCTGTCCCGCCACCTCGCGGAGCGCCGCATCTTCCCGGCGGTGGACGTCAACGCGTCCGGCACCCGCCGCGAGGAGGCCCTGCTCTCGCAGGAGGAGGTCAAGATCATGTGGAAGCTGCGCCGGGTGCTCTCCGGCCTCGAGCAGCAGCAGGCCCTCGACCTGCTCACCAACAAGATCAAGGACACCGCGTCCAACGCCGAGTTCCTCATGCTGGTCTCCAAGACCACGCTGGGGTCCAAGGGCGACGACTGACCGTCCCGTCGCACGGCCCCGTCCCGCCCGGGGGAGCTCGTCTCCGCCGGACGGGGCGGGGCCGTCCGCGTCGGACAGCCCGGCCCCCTGAGGCCGGAGGAGGAGAGGCACGCACGTGTTCGATTCGGAGCAGCGGCGCGAGGCCGTGGATCGGCTCCTGGCGGAGCATCGCGAGCTGACGGCGCGCCTGTCCGACCCGGCGGTGCACCAGGACCCGGCGCTCGCCCGGCGGCTGAACCGGCGGTTCGCCGAGCTCGGCGCCGTGGTGACGGCCCACCGCGCCTGGTCGGCGGCCGCGGAGGAGCTGGCCGACGCGCGGGAGCTGGCCGCGGCCGGCGACGACGACGCGGCGGCCTTCGCGGCCGAGGTGCCCGGTCTGGAGGCGGTCGAGG
The DNA here is from genome assembly GCF_017168495.1 of Micrococcus sp. KRD096. Classification (NCBI taxonomy): domain Bacteria; kingdom Bacillati; phylum Actinomycetota; class Actinomycetes; order Micrococcales; family Micrococcaceae; genus Micrococcus; species Micrococcus sp. KRD096. The sequence goes on from NZ_JABFAY010000002.1 coordinate 147,655, forward strand.
CGGAGGCCGCCGAACGGCTGCGCCGGCTGCTGATCCCGCGCGACCCCGACGACGCCCGCGACGTGATCCTCGAGATCAAGGGCGGCGAGGGCGGCGAGGAGGCGGCCCTGTTCGCCGGCGACCTGCTGCGCATGTACCTGCGCTACGCCGAGTCCCGGGGCTGGAAGACGGAGATCCTCTCCGCCACGCACTCCGACCTGGGCGGCTACAAGGACGTCCACGTGGCGGTGCGGGGGAGCGCGGCCGACCCGGCCGACGGCGTCTACGCCCGGCTCAAGTTCGAGGGCGGCGTGCACCGCGTGCAGCGCGTGCCCGTCACCGAGTCCCAGGGCCGCATCCACACCTCCGCCGCCGGCGTGCTCGTGCTGCCCGAGGTGGACGCCCCGGACGAGGTCCACCTCGATCCGAACGACCTCAAAGTGGACGTCTTCCGCTCCTCCGGGCCGGGCGGCCAGTCCGTCAACACGACCGACTCCGCGGTGCGTCTGACGCATCTGCCCACGGGGATCGTCGTCTCCATGCAGAACGAGAAGTCCCAGATCCAGAACCGCGAGGCCGCGCTGCGCGTGCTGCGGTCGCGGCTGCTCGAGCGGCAGCGGGCGGAGCAGGACGCCGAGAACTCCGCGGCGCGCGCCGCGCAGGTGCGCACCATGGACCGCTCGGAACGCATCCGCACCTACAACTTCCCGGAGAACCGGATCGCGGACCACCGCACCGGCTACAAGGCGCACAACCTCGACGCGGTCCTCGACGGCGACCTCGAGGCCGTGATCGCCTCCTGCCTCGCCCTCGACGAGGAGCGGCGGCTCGCCGCGCTGGGCGGGGACGCGTGAGCGCACCGGCCTGGTCCGCGCTGCTGCGCGACGCCGCCGCCCGCCTGACCGCGGTGGGCATCGACTCGCCGCGTGTGGACGCCGAGCTGCTGCTGGCCCACGTGCTCGGCCTCGACCGCGGCGCGCTGCTGGCCCGGGTGTTCGCCGGGGCCGTGGCCGAGCCCGCGCAGGCGGCGGCCTTCGAGGCGCTCGTCGGGCGCCGCGCCGCCCGCGAGCCCGTCCAGCACCTGACCGGCGTCGCGCACTTCCACGGGCTCGACCTGGCGGTCGGCCCAGGCGTCTTCATCCCGCGGCCGGAGACCGAGCTGCTCGTGGAGACCGTCGTGGCCGACCTGGCCGCGCGGCCCGCGGCGGGCGCCGTGGTGGACCTGTGCACCGGCTCCGGCGCGATCGCCGCGGCCGTCGCGGCGTGGGGCGAGGCGCGGGGCCGCCCGCTCGCCGTCACCGCCGTCGAGCTCGACCCGGCGGCGGCCGACTGGGCCCGGCGGAACCTCGCCCCGCGCGGGGTCGACCTGCGACAAGCCGATGCCCTTGTCGCGTGCCCCGACCTCGAAGGCCGCGTGGACGTCGTCGTGAGCAACCCGCCCTACGTGCCCGAGGCCGAGGTGCCCGTCCAACCGGAGGCGCGACTGGACCCGGCGCGGGCGCTCTACGGCGGGGACGCGCCCGGGCTGCGGATCCCGCGGGCCATCGCGCACCGGGCGGCGGGCCTGCTCGCCCCGGGCGGCCTGTTCGCCATGGAGCACCACGAGACGCAGGGCCCGGCCCTCCTGGCCGCCCTCGGCGCGGACCGGCGGTTCACGGGCGAACGAGTCCACCAGGACCTCACCGGGCGAGATCGGTTCTTGACGGCGCGCCGGTCCTGCGAAGCCGCGGCGGGCGCGGAGGTGGAAGAATGACCCACGTGAGTGACTTCATCGACGTCTCGGATCCGGCCGCCCTCGAGGATGCCGTGGCCCGCGCCCGCGAGGTCCTCGCGGACCGCGGCTGCGTGGTCCTGCCCACGGACACCGTCTACGGCATCGGGGCGGACGCGTTCTCCCCCCTGGCCGTGGCCGTGCTGCTGGCTGCCAAGGGCCGTGGCCGCACCATGCCGCCGCCCGTGCTCATCGCGGACCGCCGCGTCATGGCGGGCCTCGCGTACGACGTGCCGGAGGAGGCCGAGGCCCTCGCCGAGCGCTTCTGGCCCGGCGCCCTCACGCTCATCCTCAAGTCCCAGCCCACGCTGACCTGGGACCTCGGCGAGACCCGCGGCACCGTCGCCCTGCGCGTGCCCGACGACGCGGTGGCCCGCGAGCTGCTCTACGCCGTCGGCCCCATGGCCGTCTCCAGCGCGAACCGCACCGGCATGGACGCCGCCACCACCGCCGACGCCGCCCGCTCGATGCTGGGGGAGTCCGTGGCCCTCTACCTCGACGCCGGCCCCCGCGAGAGCCGGGATCCCTCGACGATCGTGGACTGCACCGTCACCCCGTTCCGCGTGGCCCGGCAGGGCTCCGTGCCCCTGGAGGAGCTGCGCGCGGTGGTGCCGGACCTGCTCGCCGAGGGCGAGGAGCCGCCGGTCGCCGCCGAGCGGATCGCGGCCGCCGAGGACACCGCTGCGGCGCGCCCCGCCGACCCGGAGGCCTGACCGGCCCCCATGCGCGCGTATCTCGTCCTGGTCATGGTCACGGCCGTCGCCTGCGGGGCCCTGACGCCCCTCATGCGCCGGCTGGGGCTGCGCGCGCGCGTGTTCACCCCGCTGCGCCAGCGGGACGTGCACCGGCACCCCGTGCCGAAGCTGGGCGGCGTGGCCATGGCCGCGGCCGTGCTGGTGGGATTCGCCGTCGGGGGCATCGTGCCGTTCCTCCAGGGGATCTACGCGGACGACGCCGCGATGCGCGGGCTCCTGGTCGCCGTCGCCGTCGTGCTCGTCGTGGGCATCGCCGACGACATGTGGGACCTGCGCTGGTGGGTGAAGATGGCCGGCCAGGTGCTGGCCGGACTCGCGGTGGCCCTGGGCGGGATCCGCATCGAGGCGATGCCGGTGGGCTGGATCCCGGTGGGGAACGAGACCACGCAGGTCATCCTCACGGTGTTCGCCGTGGTGCTGACGATGAACGCGATCAACTTCGTGGACGGCCTGGACGGCCTGGCGGCGGGCGTCGCGCTGATCGGCGGCTCGGCCTTCTTCGTCTACTCGTATCTGCTGACGCGGACCATCAACCAGTTCGACTACGCCAACCTCGCCACCCTGCTCATGGCCCTGCTCGTCGGCGCGTGCGTGGGCTTCCTGCCGTGGAACCTGGCCCCGGCCCGCATCTTCATGGGCGAGGTGGGGGCCATGCTCATCGGCCTGCTGATGGCCGCGGCCGCGGTCGCCGTGACCGCCGACGTCAACGCCCTGGACGGGATGCGCTTCCGCAACGTCCCCGCCTACATGCCGATCCTGCTGCCCGTCGCCGTCCTCGCCCTGCCGCTCGCGGACCTCGCCCTGGCCGTGCTGCGACGGACGGCCAAGGGCACCAGCCCCTTCTCGGCGGACCGCGGGCACCTGCACCACAAGCTCGTGGACGGCGGCTACACCCAGGCGCAGGCCGTCGCGCTGCTCTGGCTCTGGGCGTTCCTCGTGGCATGGGGTGCGGTGTCCCTGAACTTCGTGGACCCCATGATCGTCCTGCCCGTGCTCGCCGTGGCCCTGGCCGGAGCCGGCTACCTCACCCTGCATCCGATCGTGGAGCGCCGTCGCGCGGTCCGGAACGACGCCGCGGCCCACCCGGACGAGCGGGGGGACGCGTGACCGGGGCGGGAGGTCGCCGACGCCGGCGCCGCTGGGAGAACCGCCGTGGCTGGTGGGGGATCCTCGGGTGGTCCCTGGCCGCGGCGGGGGCTGCCCTGGCGATCACGTGCGCCGCGTGGCTGCTCTCCGCCGGCGGGGAGGCGGCCGGGAGCGCCCTGCTGGGCGGCGGCGCGGTGCTTGCGCTCTCGGCGCTCACCGGGGCGACGACGGCACTCGTGTGGGACCGGGCGCGCGAGGCGGCGCTGCCGGTCAGCGTGGGGCTGTTCGTGCTCAAGATCGCGGTGTTCGCGGTGCTGCTGGGGGTCCTGCCCCGCCCCGGCTGGGTCCGGGCGGACGCGGCGGCGATCGCCGCCCTCGTGACGATCCTCGTCTGGCAGGCCGCGGAGGTCCTCGTCTTCGCGCGGACCCGCCGCGGGATCTACGCCGACTGACCCGCCCGAGGGGCGAAGACACCGAGCCGGGGGCCATGTCGTGGGCCCCGTCTGCGGTACGGAGCACGGGTCACCGTTTGGTATCGTTGGCGGCGAACACTTCGACGGCGCCCACCTGCCGCCATCCGTGTCTCGCATCGCACCGGTACCCCCGCAATGTCGCGGCGCCCGCCTGTGGTCCGGGGACGAGGCTGCGGTCCCGTCGACTGCATCACTTCGGAGAGGAACCGCGTGCTGACCCTCGTGCTGGCCAACGCATCATTCGTGCCCCCCACCATCTCTGATGGTCACCTCCCGGAGATCTTCCCCTGGGGTGCGGAGTACGGCACCGGCTTCGGCAAGCAGATGCTGCTCGTCCTGCTCTCCGTGGTGCTCATCACCGCCTTCTTCGCGTGGGCCATGCGCCGTCCCCGGCTCGTGCCCGGCAAGGCCCAGTGGCTCGCCGAGTCCGGCTACTCCTTCGTCCGGAACGACATCGCGAAGGACATCCTGGGCGAGAAGAACTTCAAGCAGTGGGTCCCGCTGCTCTTCTCCATCTTCTTCTTCGTGCTGCTGAACAACCTGTTCGGCGCCATCCCGGTGCTGCAGCTGCCGACCTTCTCCCACGCGGGCGCCGCCTACGGCCTGGCCCTCATCGTCTACGCGATCTGGATCGGCGTCGGCATCAAGCGCCACGGCGTGCGCTACCTGAAGCTGGCCGTCGTGCCCTCGGGTGTGCCCGGCTGGATCCTGCCGCTGCTCGTGCCGCTGGAGATCATCTCCAACTTCATCGTGCGCCCGCTGACCCACTCCCTGCGTCTGATGGCCACCATGCTCTCCGGCCACATGATCGTGATGCTCGCCGGCGCCGGCGCCGCCTACCTGATCACGCAGACCGGCAGCCTGGCCCTGCAGGGCACCGGCATCCTGGTCATCCTCGGCTCGGTGGCCCTGTACTTCCTCGAGCTGCTGATCATGTACCTGCAGGCCTTCGTCTTCACGCTGCTGACCGCGATCTACATCCAGGGCGCGATCGACGCGAACGACCACTGATCTTCCGGGGCCGCCTCGGGCACGACCCAGGCGGCTGCGGTACGGCGGGAGAGCCCGCCACCAGTCTTCCCGGCCCTCCGCAGGAGGACCACCCGGGAGGCCGACCCTCCACAACCCGGCCGGACACCTCGGCCTCGTGAAAGGAACACCATGGAACTGCACGGTTCGCTCAACATGATCGGCTACGGCCTCGCCGCCATCGGCTCCGCCATCGGCGTGGGCCTGATCTTCGCCGCCTACATCAACGGCGTCGCCCGTCAGCCGGAGGCCCAGCGCATCCTGCAGCCGATCGCCCTCCTGGGCTTCGCGCTCGCCGAGGCCCTCGCCATCCTGGGCCTCGTCTTCGCCTTCGTCATCGGCGCCTGACGCGCCGCGTCCACGGAGCGCCCGCACGGTGAGACCGTCGGTGCTCCCTCTCCACAGGACTCTTGACCGAAGGATGGTTGAAACATGATCAGCAACGGACTGATCCTCGCGGCGGCTGAGGGGGCCAACCCCCTGATCCCCAACCCGTGGGAGATCCTCGTCGTCGTGGTGGGCTTCGCCCTGCTCATGTTCATCGTCATCAAGTTCATCGTCCCGACCCTCGAGAAGTCCTACCAGGACCGTGTCGAGGCGATCGAAGGCGGTCTGGCCAAGGCTGAGAAGGCCCAGGCCGAGGCGAACGCGATGATGGCGGACTACGAGTCGCAGCTGGCGGACGCCCGCACCGAGGCGAACCGCATCCGCGAGGATGCCCGCACCGAGGCCGCCGAGATCGTGGCCGAGGCGCGCGAGCGCGCGACCGCCGAGGCGACGCGCATCTCCGAGCAGGCGCAGGCGCAGATCGCCGCCGAGCGTCAGCAGGCCGCCGCGCAGCTCAAGGGCGAGGTCGGCTCGCTGGCCACGACCCTGGCCGGCAAGATCGTGGGCGAGTCCCTCGAGGACGACGCCCGCTCGCAGCGCGTGGTCGACCGCTTCCTGGCTGACCTGGACCGTCACCAGAGCGCAGGTGTCGCCGAATGATGACGGGCGCATCGAGGGACTCCCTGGCCGCCTCCCTGGAGGCCGTCGGTCCGGTGCTGGACGAGGGCGGCGTGGCCCTGGCACGCGAGCTGTTCGGCGCGCTGGACGTGGTGGACGAGCACGGCGCCCTGCGCCGCGCCCTGACCGACCCCGCCTGGACCACCGAGCGCCGTCACGGCCTCGTCGACTCGCTGTTCGGCGCCCGGGTGACCCCCGGTGCACTGCAGGTCCTCAAGGACCTGGCCGGCCGCCGCTGGTCGGCGGAGCGCGATCTCGGGGACGCCCTCGAGACGGTGGCCGCGCACGCGGCCGCCGCGGAGGCCGCACGCGGCGGACACGCGGGCCTGGCCGCCCTCTCGGGCGAGCTGCTGGCCTTCAACCGCACGGTGGAGGACTCGCACGAGGTGCAGCGGGCGCTCACCGATCAGCACGCACCCCTCGAGGCACGGGCCGCTCTGGCCGGTCGTCTCCTGGGCGAGTCGGCCAGCCCGGCCGGCCGACTGCTGGTCGAGCGCGCCGTCTCGGCCCCGCGCGGCCTGAAGCCGTCGGCCGCGGTCCGCAAGGCCGCGGACGTCGTCGCCGAGCGGCAGCGCCAGTGGATCGCCGAGGTGACCGTGGCCCGGCCGCTCGAGGCCGAGCAGCAGGAGCGGCTGGCCCTGGGCCTGCGCCGCGCCTTCGGCCGCGATCTCGTCATGGACGTGACGGTGGACCCCCACGTGGTGGGCGGCATCCGCGTCCAGGTCGGCGACGACGTCGTCGACGGGTCCATGGCCTCGCGCCTCCACGACCTCCAGCGGCGGATGGCCGGCTGACGCCGGCTCCCGCCCGCATCCGGAACACCCACGAACGTAAGCATCATCGTCACGTCGATGATCACCAAGCACAGAGAGCAGGGACTGCAGATGGCCGAATTGACCATCAACGCTGACGATGTCCGCAATGCCTTGAACGATTTCGCGGCATCGTACGAACCGTCGGGCACCGATCGCACCGAGGTCGGCCGTGTCATCTCCGCGGCGGACGGCATCGCTCGTGTGGAGGGTCTGCCCTCCGTCATGGCGAACGAGCTGCTGCGCTTCGAGAACGGCATCCAGGGCCTGGCCCAGAACCTCGACACCCGCGAGATCGGTGTCGTCGTCCTCGGCGAGTTCCAGGAGATCCGCGAGGGCATGGAGGTGCAGCGCACCGGCGAGATCCTCTCCGTCCCGGTGGGCGACGCCTTCCTGGGCCGTGTGGTGGACCCGCTGGGCCAGCCCATCGACGACCTGGGCCCGATCGAGGCCGAGGGCCGCCGTGCCCTCGAGCTGCAGGCGCCGACCGTGACCGAGCGCAAGTCGGTCCACGAGCCGCTGCAGACCGGCATGAAGGCCATCGACGCCATGATCCCGATCGGCCGTGGCCAGCGTCAGCTGATCATCGGTGACCGCCAGACCGGCAAGACCGCGATCGCCGTCGACACGATCCTCAACCAGAAGGCCAACTGGGAGTCGGGCGACGTCGAGAAGCAGGTCCGCTGCGTCTACGTGGCCGTGGGCCAGAAGGCCTCCACCATCGCCGGCGTCCGCGCCACGCTGGAGGAGCACGGCGCTCTGGAGTACACCACCATCGTGGCCTCCCCGGCGTCCGACCCGGCCGGCTTCAAGTACCTCGCCCCCTACGCCGGCTCGGCCATCGGCCAGCACTGGATGTACGGCGGCAAGCACGTGCTGATCATCTTCGACGACCTGTCGAAGCAGGCCGAGGCCTACCGCGCCGTCTCCCTGCTGCTGCGCCGCCCGCCGGGCCGCGAGGCCTACCCGGGTGACGTCTTCTACCTGCACTCCCGGCTCCTCGAGCGCTGCGCCAAGCTCTCGGACGAGATGGGCGCGGGCTCGATGACCGGCCTGCCGATCATCGAGACCAAGGCGAACGACGTGTCGGCCTACATCCCGACCAACGTCATCTCCATCACCGACGGCCAGATCTTACTGCAGTCGGACCTGTTCAACGCCAACCAGCGTCCCGCCGTGGACGTGGGCATCTCGGTGTCCCGCGTGGGCGGCGCCGCCCAGGTCAAGGCCATGAAGAAGGTCTCCGGCACGCTGAAGCTGGACCTGGCGCAGTACCGCGACCAGCAGGCGTTCTCCATGTTCGCCTCCGACCTGGACCCGGCCACCCGCCGCCAGCTCGCCCGCGGTGAGCGCCTCATGGAGCTGCTCAAGCAGCCGCAGTACTCGCCCTACCCGGTCGAGGAGCAGGTCGTGTCCATCTGGGCCGGCTCCAAGGGCCACCTCGACGAGGTGCCGGTGCAGGACGTGCTGCGCTTCGAGCGCGAGTTCATCGACCACCTGCGTCGCCACACCTCCGTCCTGACCGACATCGCCTCCACCGGCAAGCTCGAGGACGGCACCGTGTCCGCGCTCGAGTCGGCCGTCGCCGAGTTCTCCAAGGGCTTCCAGTCCTCCGAGGACGGCGGCGTGCAGGCCGGCCACGAGGAGCACCGCGCGATCGAGCAGGACCAGGTCGCGCAGGAGCAGATCACCAAGCAGAAGCGCTGACCGCCGGTCGGTGAGGGAGCGGTCCGGCGTCGGACCCCACGGGGACGACGCCGGGCCGCCCTCCCGCCAGGGAAAGGACCACCATGGGAGCCCAGATCCGGGTCTACCGTCAGAAGATCGCGTCGACGTCGTCGATGAAGAAGATCTTCAAGGCGATGGAGCTGATCGCCACGTCTCGCATCACCAAGGCACGTGAGCGCGTCAGCGCGTCGCTGCCCTACGCGAACGCGATCACCCGCGCCGTCTCGGCCGTGTCGAGCCAGCACGACATCGATCATGTCCTCACCACGGAGCCCGAGAACCCGACCCGGGCGGCCGTGCTCATCATGTCCTCGGACCGCGGCCTCGCCGGCGCGTACTCCGCGAACGTGCTGCGCAAGGCCGAGCAGCTCCTCACCCGCCTCGGCGAGGAGGGCAAGGACGTGGACGTGTACGTCGTCGGCCGCAAGGCGCAGACGTACTTCGACTTCCGCGGCCGCGGCTACAAGAAGCTGTGGACCGGTCAGACGGACGCCCCCGTCGCCGAGCGCGCCGCCGAGATCGGCGAGGTGCTCGTGGATGCGTTCCTCACGGACACGGCGGACGGCGGCGTGGACGAGATCCACGTCGTGTTCACCGAGTTCGTCTCGCTCGTGAAGCAGAACCCCCACGTGGTGCGCCTGCTGCCCCTCGAGGTCGTCGAGGAGGAGGCCGCCACCGCCGAGCACGTGCTGCCGCTCTACGAGTACGAGCCGGACGCGGAGGAGGTCCTCGACGCGCTGCTGCCCAAGTACATCGAGTCGCGCATCTTCAACGCGATGCTGCAGTCGGCGGCCTCGGAGCTCGCCAACCGTCAGCGCGCCATGAAGTCGGCGGGCGACAACGCCACGAGCCTCATCAAGGACTACACCCTCCTGATGAACAACGCCCGTCAGGCCGAGATCACCCAGGAGCTCACCGAGCTCATCGCGGGCGCGGACGCGCTCAACAACTCCTGAGCCCGTTCGGGACTCACCAGACTCGCCATCCACACACGATAGAAGTGAGAGAGATGACTGCCACCATCACTGACCAGGGCACCGGGACCCCCACCGGCGGTGCCACCGGACGCGTGTCCCGCGTCATCGGCCCCGTGATCGACGCCGAGTTCCCGGCCAACGCGATGCCGGAGATCTACAACGCGCTGACCACCGAGATCGACCTCAACGGCCAGCGCCGCACGGTCACCTTCGAGGTCGCCCAGCACCTCGGCGACAACATGGTCCGCGCCATCTCCCTGCAGTCCACCGACGGCCTGGTGCGCGGCACCGACGTCGTGGACACCGGTGCCCCCATCTCGGTGCCGGTCGGCGACGCCGTGAAGGGCCACATCTTCAACGTGCTCGGCGAGACCCTGGACATGCCCGCCTCGCAGCTGCAGGCCGAGGACCGCTGGCCGATCCACCGCCCGGCCCCGAACTTCGCGTCCCTCGAGGGCTCCACCGAGATGCTGGAGACCGGCATCAAGGTCATCGACCTGCTGACCCCCTACATCAAGGGCGGCAAGATCGGCCTGTTCGGCGGCGCCGGCGTGGGCAAGACCGTGCTCATCCAGGAGATGATCACCCGTGTGGCCCGCAACTTCGGCGGCACCTCCGTGTTCGCCGGCGTCGGCGAGCGCACCCGTGAGGGCAACGACCTCTGGGTCGAGATGGACGAGGCGGACGTCCTGAAGGACACCGCCCTCGTGTTCGGCCAGATGGACGAGCCGCCGGGCACGCGTCTGCGTGTGGCCCTGTCCGCGCTGACCATGGCGGAGTACTTCCGCGATGTGCAGAACCAGGACGTGCTGCTGTTCATCGACAACATCTTCCGCTTCTCGCAGGCCGGTTCCGAGGTCTCCACGCTGCTGGGCCGCATGCCCTCCGCCGTGGGCTACCAGCCGAACCTGGCGGACGAGATGGGTGTGCTCCAGGAGCGCATCACCTCGACCCGCGGCCACTCCATCACCTCGATGCAGGCCGTGTACGTCCCCGCGGACGACTACACCGACCCGGCCCCGGCCAACGTGTTCGCGCACCTGGACGCGACCACCAACCTGACCCGTGACCTCGCGTCCCGTGGCCTGTACCCGGCCGTGGACCCGCTGGCCTCGACCTCGCGCATCCTCGACCCGCAGTACGTGGGCCAGGACCACTACGACGTGGCCATCCGCGTGAAGCAGATCCTGCAGAAGAACAAGGAGCTGCAGGACATCATCGCGATCCTCGGCGTGGACGAGCTCTCCGAGGAGGACAAGATCACCGTGGGCCGCGCCCGCAAGATCGAGCAGTTCCTCTCGCAGAACACCTACACCGCCAAGCAGTTCACCGGCGTCGAGGGCTCCACCGTGCCGGTCAAGGACACCGTCGAGGGCTTCAAGGCCATCGCCGACGGCGACCTGGACCACGTCGCGGAGCAGGCCTTCTACAACGTGGGCGGCCTGGACGACGTCGAGCGCGAGTGGGCCAAGATCCAGGCCGAGGGCTGATCGATCATGGCTGAGCTCAACGTCGAGATCGTCTCCGAGGAGAGGTCCATCTGGTCGGGCGCCGCGTCGGCCGTGTCGGCGCGCACCGTCAACGGTGAGATCGGCATCCTCCCGGGCCACACCCCGATGCTCGCCGTCCTCGGCGACGGCGAGGTCGTGGTGCGGACCACGGACGGCGGCACCGTCACCGCGCAGGCCCGCGGCGGCTTCTTCTCCGTGGACCACGACCGTGTCGTGATCGCCGCGACGTCCGCCCGGCTGGGCGACGCCGCGGCGGCCTGACGCGGCGCGGCAGGACCTGACGGTGGAGGGCCCGGTGCTCATCGCCTCGGCGACCGTGGTGGCAGTCATCGTGCTGTCGGCACTCGCCCTGGTGATGCGGCGCCGGGCCCTCGCCCGTGTCACGGCCGCCTTCCCTGCGGTCCTGGAGCGGGAGGGCCCGGGGCGTGAGCGTGTGATCGGCGTGTACGACGAGTCCCGCCTGCGCCTCACCGGGGGCTGGCGCCTCTCGCGAGAGCGCTGGAGCGCGGACCGGAGCCGCCTGCAGATCGACCGCCTCCCGGCGGACGAGGCCGGCCGGGCCGTCCTGGAGCTGAGCGCCGGCGCACGTCCGGTGCGCGTCGTCGTCGACCCCGACGACGCCGGCGCCCTGCGCGCCTGGAGCGAGGCGGGGCCGTCCGCGGCGTCGTCCTTCTGGCGTCGCTGAGCCCGCCCGGCGCCTCAGAACAGGCGGGACTCGGCGTCGTCCACGCCGCGCATCGCGTCGTAGTCGAGGGTGACGCAGCGGATGCCGCGGTCCTCGGCGAGGGTGCGGGCCTGGGGCTTGATCTGCTGGGCCGCGAACACGCCGCGCACGGGCGCCAGGAGCGGGTCCCGGTTCATCAGCTCGAGGTAGCGGGTGAGCTGCTCGACCCCGTCGATGTCCCCGCGGCGCTTGAGCTCGACCGCCACGGTGCCGCCGTCGGCGTCGCGCGCCAGGATGTCGACGGGGCCGATCGCCGTCATGTACTCGCGGCGCACGAGGGTGTGGCCGTCGCCGAGCAGGCTGATCTGCTCGGCCAGCAGACGCTGCAGATCCGCCTCCACGCCGTCCTTGACGAGGCCGGGGTCCACGCCGAGCTCGTGGGAGTCGTCCGCCACGACCTCCTCGATGAGCACGATGAGCCGGTCGTCGGACTTCTTGGCCTGCACGCGCCAGACCTGCGTCACTCCCTGGTCGGCCTGGTCGGGGGATGGCTCCTCCACGTGCAGGGTCGCGGGCGGCGACATCCAGTTGAGGGGCTTGTAGGAGCCGCCGTCGGAGTGCACCAGCACCGAGCCGTCCGCCTTCACCATGAGCAGGCGGGTGGCGGTGGGCAGATGGGCGTTCAGGCGGCCCTCATAGGTCACGGAGCAGCGGGCAATGACGAGTCGCACCGGTCCATCCTAGGCGGACCGTGCCCACCCGCTCGTGTGTCAGCATGGGGACATGCCCCGTTCGAACCGCCCCCGCCGCTCGTCCGCGCCTCGGCGGAGCGAGCGCGGGGCCTCCGGCGTCTCCCGGCGGTCCCGGCCGTCGCCGGGGCGGTCCGACCCGCTCGAGGAGCTCCTCGGCCTGGACGCGGGCTACTCGCGCCAGTCCGGGTCCGACGGCGGCTGGCACGTCCGGCAGATCCCCGCGTGGCGCGCGGTGAAGGACTACATGTGCCCCGGCTGCGGCCGGGTGATCCGGCAGGGCCAGGCGCACCTCGTGGCCTGGCGCGCCGACTGGATCATGGGGGACGAGGACGCGGGAGCGGACCGGCGGCACTGGCACCCGGTGTGCTGGCGCACCCGCCCGAGCCGCTGACCGCGACGGTCCGGGCCGCGCCGCCGTCGTGGGCCTACCGGGCGTCCTGACGGGGGATGAAGACCTCGCGGACCAGCAGCAGCAGCGCGGCGGCGAGCGGGATCGCCATGAGGGCGCCGAGGACGCCCAGCAGCGCGCCTCCGGCGATCACCGCGATCACGGCCACGGCCGCCGGCACGGACACCGCGCGCGCCATGACGCGCGGCGAGATGACGTAGGCCTCGATCTGCAGGTAGACGAAGTAGATGGCCGCGAACACGGCGGCGGTCTGCCACGAGGTCAGCAGGCTCACGAGGGTCAGCAGCGTGCCGCCGATCGCGGCGCCCACCAGCGGGATGAACGCCATGAAGGCGGCGATCGCGGCGAGCAGGACGGCGAAGGGGGCGCCGGCGATGGCCAGCGCCGTGAACGCCACCGCGCCGTTGAGGGCGGCCACGAAGGACTGGCCCATCACGTAGTGGCCGACCGAGGAGGTGATCTGCTCGGACAGCGCCTCGATCCGGGGCCGGCGCGAGCGCGGTGCGAGCCGGTAGGCCCAGTACTTCATGTGCGGCAGGGAGGAGAGGAAGTACAGCGTCAGCACGACCACCACGAGCACCGAGAAGACGGCGTTCAGCACGGTCTGGCCGAAGCCGAGGAGCCCGCCGAACAGGTCGGTGACGGCGACGCCGTCGGCGGCGAGGCGCTCGGTCTGGGCGCGAACGGCCTCCTGGAGGTGGAACTCCTCGTCGAGCTGCACGAACCACTCGGCGGTCATCACCCCGTCGATGATGGCCGGCAGGTCCTGGACCAGCTGCGTGGACTGCTCGATCACCGTGGGGACCAGGAGGGCGACGAACGCCCCGGCCACGGCGGCCAGGCCGAGCGCGGCCGTGAGCACGCCGACCCAGCGGGGCGCGCCCCAGGACTCGACCCGGCGCACCAGCGGATCCAGGCCCAGGGCGATGAACAGGGCCGCGGCGATCCACACGATGAGCTGTCCGTTCGTGCGCAGCACCGAGACGACGCCGATGGCCAGGGCCACGCCGACTGCGAGCAGGAAGCCGGTCAGCACGGGGGACTCGACAGCCACGGCCGCGACCGCCGGATCCTCGGCGCCGTCGACGGGGACCGACTCGGGGTCCACCCGGTCCTCCTCGAGGAAGGGTCGGCGCCGCCGCAGGACGGAGCCCAGGCGGGGCAGTCGACGACGCCCGGCGGGCGTCGGCCCGTGCGACGGCGGCGCGGCGGCCACCCCGACCGGCTCCACGGGGATGCCGGCCACGGGCGGCTGCTCGGTGCCCTCGGGCTCGGCCGGGGCGCGGACGTCGGCGACGCCGGCGGCGTCCGGGCCGGATGCGGTCTCCTTCTCCTCCACGCGCTCAGCGTACGTCAGGGCCCCGGCCTGACCGCGCCGCGCCGGGGAGGCTACCGTGGGGCGCAGTGACAACGCCCCTCGCGCCGGCGACGGGGCGGACCCGGACCGGAAGGATCGTGACCGACGTGACCGCCCAGCCCCCCTCCGACGCCCCGTCCCACCTGCGCGGCGCCGTCGACCTGTCCTCGCTCGGCACCCCGGCCCCGGCCGGGCGGACCGCGCCGGGGGCCGACGCCGGCGCCGGCGGCGGCTCGTGGGTGATCGCGGACGCCGACCAGGGTCTGCTGCAGCAGCTGGTCCAGCTCTCCGCCCAGGTGCCGGTGCTGCTGCACCTGCACGTGCCCGGGGACGCGGCGAGCGAGGCGCTCTACCGGCAGTTCGCGGACGCGGTCGACGCCCAGGCGGGACGGCTCGTGCTCGCGCGTCTGGACGTGGCGAAGGAGCCCGCCGTGCTGCAGGCGCTGGGCCTGGGGGCCGGCCCCGCGGTCATGGCCGTGGTGGCGGGGCAGCCGGTGCCGCTGGTCAATCAGGAGGTGCCGGAGGAGACGCTGCGCCAGCTCATGGGGGAGATCCTCGAGGTGGCCCGTCAGAACGGCGTCGCCGGCACCGTGCCCCCCGTCGCTCCGGCGCGCCAGGACGCCGACGCCGCGGCTGCGGAGGCCCCGCCCGTGCCGCCGCTGCACCGGGCCGCCCATGAGGCCCTCGCCGCCGACGACCTGCCCGGGGCCGTCTCGGCGTGGGAGGCGGCGCTGGCCGACAGCCCCGCGGACGCCGTGGCCCAGCAGGGCCTGTCCGCGGCCCGCCTCATGCTGCGCACCCGTGACGCCGACGCTGCGGCGGTGCGCGCGGCCGCCGCGGACGGCCCGGACGACGTCGCCGCCCAGCTCGCCGTCGCCGACCTGGACGTGCTCGGTGGCCACGTGGAGGACGCCTTCGCCCGACTCGTGCGGTTCATCGCCCTCCACCCCGGCGACGACCGGGAGACGGCGCGCGCCCACCTCGTGGACCTCTACACCGTGGTGGGCACGGACGATCCCCGTGTGCAGGCCTCGCGGCGTCGGCTGGCCGCAGCGCTGTTCTGAGGGACCCACAGTTCATCCCTGAGGAGGACGCCGTGTCCGCCTGACGGTGGGTAACGTCCCAGGCATGACTCCGCATGCGCCCGAGCCTGCCCCCGCCCACCTGGCGGCCGCCGCCCGTCGGCGTGCGGCCGACGCCCCCGATCCGGACCTCGCCCTCGTCACGCGCGGGCTGACCCAGCGGTTCGGGGACAAGCTGGCGCTGGACGCGCTGGACCTGGACGTCCCGGCCGGATCGTTCTTCGGGGTGGTTGGGCCCAACGGGGCGGGCAAGACCACGGCCCTGTCGATGGCCACCGGACTGCTGCGCCCGGACCGCGGCCGCGCCTGGATCCACGGCGTCGACGTGTGGGAGCAGCCCCTCGAGGCCAAGCGACGGGTCGGCGTGCTCGCCGACGGCGTGCGTACCTTCGACCGCCTCACGGGCGCGCAGCTCGTGACCTACGCCGGGCTGCTGCACGGGCTCGACGCGGACACCGTGGCCGAGCGGACCGCGGACCTGCTGCGGGTGATGGACCTGGAGGACGCCGGCCGCAAGCTCGTGGCCGACTACTCCGCCGGCATGACCAAGAAGGTGTCCCTGGCGGCCGCCATGGTCCACGCCCCGGACCTGCTCGTCCTGGACGAGCCGTTCGAGGCCGTGGACCCGGTCTCCGCCGCGAACATCCGGGACATCCTGCACTCGTACGTGGAGCGGGGCGGCACCGTGATCGTCTCGAGCCACGTGATGGACCTCGTCCAGCGCATGTGCACCCACGTCGCCGTGATCGCGGCCGGGACGCTGCGGGCCGCCGGCACGCTCGAGGAGGTCCGGGACGGGCACGACCTCGAGGACCGCTTCGTGGACCTCGTCGGCGGCCGCCACGGCTCGGAGGGGCTGGCATGGCTCTGACGCTCGTCCGACTGCGCTGGACGCTGACCCTGAACCAGTGGCGGCGGTCCCCGTTCACCCTGGTGATGAGCGTGCTCGGCGCGCTGTACGTGCTCGGCATGGCCGCCGTGGCGGTGACGCTGCTCGTCACGGGCCTGCCCGCCCTGCCGGACGAGGCCCGCGGCGCCACGACCGTGCTGGCCGCCGCCGTCGTGGTGCTCGCCTGGCTCGTCATCCCGCCGTTCGTCACGGGCGTGGACGCCACCCTCGACCCGCACAGCTTCGTGCTCTTCCCCGTCCCGGCCCGCACCCTCATCGCCGGGCTGGTCCTGAGCGCCTTCACGACGCCGGTCGGGCTCGCCACGCTGGCCGTGCTGGTGGGCCTGGGGGCCAGCTGGTGGGACCGGCCGGCCGCGCTGGCGGCAGGCCTGGCCGGGGGCGCGCTGACCGCGGTGACCGCCGTGGCGATCGGCTCCGGCCTCGCCGGCCTCCTGGCCGCCTACGCGAGCCGGCGTCGGGTGCGGGACGTCGTCTCCATCCTGCTGTTCATCCCGCTCATGCTCGGCGGCCTCGCCCTCTCGCGGGCCGTCGCGTCGTTCGAGGACTTCCTGGCGATCGCGCCCCAGATCGCCCGCGGCGCGGCGTGGACCCCGTTCGGGGCGGGCCCCGCCGCGGCGTGGGCGGCCGCCGAGGGCCGCGGCGCCGCCGTCGCGCTCCACCTCGCGGTGGCGGCCGCCTGGTGCCTGGCCGCCCTGGCCCTGTGGCACCTGGCCGTGCGCCGCACCGTGGAGCCGGTGGCCGTGGGCGGCGGTCGGTCCCGCCGCGTCGCCGCGGGAGCGGACCCGACGCCGCTGCGCTGGCTGGGCCGACCGGCCACGGGCCCGCGCACCGCGATCGCGGCCCGCGCCCAGCGCTACTGGCTGGCCGACCCGCGGTACGCGGCCGGGCTCATCATCATCCCGCTCATGGCCGTCCTGCTGTGGTTCACCGGGGGCATGGCCGCGGAGGGGGGTCCCGGACTGGGCCTGCTGCTGATCCTCGGGCCGATCACCGCCTGGTCCCTGGCCTACTCGATCTCCGCGGACATCGCCTACGACCACACGGCGTTCCACCTGCACGTCGTCTCGGGCGTGCGGGGCGTGGACGACCGCTGGGGCCGGGTCCTGGGCCTGGCGGGCTGGGGGGTGCCGATGATCCTGCTCGTGACGACGGCGACGGTGGCGGCGGCGGGGGACTGGTCCCTGTTGGCGCCGATGCTGGGCCTGGCCCTCGGCCTGTTCGGGACGACCGCCGGGCTGTCCGCGTTCGTCTCCGCCCGCTTCGTCTACCCGGTTCCGAAGCCGGGGGACAGCCCGTTCGCGACGCCGCAGGGCGCGGCCATGCGCACGATGCTCGTCCAGGGCGCCGCGATGCTGGTCAGCCTGGCGCTCGCGGTGCCGTTCCTGGTGCCCTTCATCGTCCGGCTCGCCACCGGGGCCGCCGTGTGGGGCTGGGTGACGGTGGCGCTCGGGCTCGCGTGGGGCGCCGTCGCGCTGTGGCTGGGTGTGCGCCTGGGGGCGCGCTGGTACGACCGCGCGCAGGCCGAGACCTACCAGGCCGTGGCCGCCTTCTGAGGGGCGCGGCTAGACTGGCCCGCATGAGTGTGACCGGCGAACCCGACCTGAACGACCCCTTCGCGCCCGCCGGCGGCGGCACGTCCGTCCTCGAGCGTGAGGAGCTGCGCCAGGAGATCGAGCCGGGCGACCACGAGCGCTTCGCCCACTACGTCCGCAAGGAGAAGATCACGGAGTCCGCCGTCACCGGTGCCCCCGTGATCGCCCTGTGCGGCAAGGTGTGGGTGCCGGGCCGGGACCCGAACAAGTTCCCCGTGTGCCCCACGTGCAAGGAGATCTACGAGGGCCTGCGCGAGCCGCAGGACGGCGGCGACGGCGACGGCGGCGGCAAGCGCGGTGGCTGGTTCGGAGGCCGCGGCCGTGGCTGACGGCCGCTCCCTGACGAGCGGCACCCCGGACGGCAGCGTCCAGCACGACCTGTTCCACATCGGCGAGGACCTTCCCCCCGCCATGCCCGAGCGCGCGGCGTGGGGGACGGCCCCCAAGCTGCGCCAGTGGCAGCAGGAGGCGCTGGAGCGCTACCTCCAGACCTCCCCGCAGGACTTCCTGACGGTCGCGACCCCCGGCGCGGGCAAGACGACGTTCGCGCTGCGCGTGGCCAAGATCCTGATGGACTCCGGCGTCGTGCAGCGGCTGACCGTCGTCGCGCCCACGGACCACCTCAAGCGCCAGTGGGCGGACAACGCCGCGCGCGTGGGCATCGCGATCGACCCGAACTTCAAGAACGCCGACGGGCGGCACGGCGCCGAGTACCGCGGGGTGGCGCTGACGTACGCCCAGGTGGCGAACAAGCCCGTCCTGCACCGCAACCGCACCGAGGCCGCCAAGACGCTGGTGATCCTGGACGAGATCCACCACGGCGGCGACGCCCTGAGCTGGGGCGAGGGCATCCGCGAGGCGTTCGAGCCGGCCACGCGGCGTCTGTCCCTGACCGGCACCCCGTTCCGCTCGGACACCGCCTCCATCCCCTTCGTCCGCTACGAACTCGGTGCGGACGGCATCGAGCGGTCGAAGGCGGACTACACGTACGGCTACGGCCCGGCGCTGCGGGACCACGTGGTGCGCCCCGTGATCTTCATGGCCTACTCCGGGCAGATGCGCTGGAAGACCTCCACCGGCGAGGTCATGGAGGCTCAGCTCGGCGAGGCCGCCACGAAGGACATCACCGCCTCCGCCTGGCGCACCGCGCTCGACCCGGCGGGCGAGTGGATCCCGTCCGTGCTGCGCGCGGCCGACCGGCGGCTCAGCGAGGTGCGCCGCAACGTGCCCGACGCCGGCGGCCTGGTGATCGCCTCGGACCACCAGGACGCGCGCGCGTACGCCGCGCAGCTCGAGGCGCTGACCGGCCAGCGGCCGGCCGTGATCCTCTCGGACGACAAGGGCGCCTCGGATCGCATCGAGGAGTTCGCCGCGTCGGACGAGCGGTGGATGGTGGCGGTGCGCATGGTGTCCGAGGGCGTGGACGTGCCCCGCCTGTGCGTGGGCGTGTACGCCACGTCCACGTCCACGCCCCTGTTCTTCGCCCAGGCCGTGGGCCGCTTCGTGCGCTCCCGGCGGCGTGGGGAGACCGCCTCGGTGTTCCTGCCGTCCGTGCCCGCGCTCATGCTGCTGGCCAACGAGATGGAGCTCGAGCGGGACCACGCGCTGGACCGCAAGGAGGGCGCCGTCGACGTCGAGGACCTCGAGGACGCCCCCGAGGAGGACCTGATCGCGGAGGCCAACCGGGCCGAGAGCGGCTCGGACGCGCTGACGCGGGAGAAGTTCGAGGCCCTCGAGTCCCGGGCCAGCTTCGACAAGGTGCTCTTCGACGGCGGCGAGTTCGGCCTCGGCGGCGCGGTCGGCTCGGAGGAGGAGCAGGACTTCCTCGGCATCCCGGGCCTGCTGGACGCCGAGCAGGTCTCCGCCCTGCTGCGGCAGCGGCAGGCCGAGCAGATCCAGCGCCGGCCGCGCGCGCAGGCGGCCGAGCCCGCCGACGTCGTGGACCACCGGCGCATGAAGGAGCTGCGCTCCGAGCTGTCCAAGACGGTGTCCGCCTGGGCCGCCCGTTCCGGCCAGCCGCACGGGGTGATCCACAACCGCCTGCGGGAGATCTCCGGCGGCCCCGCCGTGGCCCAGGCCTCCCGCGAGCAGCTGGAGAAGCGGCTGAGCACCCTGCGCGGGTGGTTCGTCGGCCGGGCCTGAGGTCCGTCGGGCGCGGCGGGCGCCGGCGGGCCGTGCCGACCCGAGCGCCGGGTTCAGCCGTCCCGGGACTGGACGCGCACGAAGGCGCGCAGCTCGTCGCCCTCCACGTCACGGGACTCGCGGAAGCCATGGGTCTCGTAGAAGGCGCGCTGGCGCTCCTCGGTGTCCGTGAGCAGCACGTGCTGACGGACATGGCCGTACCGGCGAAGACGTGGCGCAGCAGCTCGGAGGCGATGCCGCGGCGCTGGTGCACCGGATGCACGAGGATGTCCTGCAGGTAGGCGATGGTGTGTCCGTCGGAGACCACGCGGGCCAGGCCGACCAGACGGCCGCCGTCGAAGGCGGTCACCACGGTGGCCGAACCCTGCAGCCCGCCCATGAGCGTGTCCATGTCCGCCGTGGAGGCGGACCAGCCCACGGCGTCGTAGAGGGCGCGGACGTCGTCGGCGGCCGGGATCGCTCCGGAGAGGTAGCGGATGCCGTCCCGGTCTGCGGCGATGGGGGAGTCGGTCATGGCTGCTCTCCTCGTCTGCGTCGGGCACCGGCTCCGGCACGCCCGCCGGGGCCGCACCCGCTCACGAGGTCGCCAGGACGGCCCCGGCGGCCTCCATCTCGTGGAGCGCGGCCTGGGCGGCCGCCTCGTCGACGCCGGCCACCAGGTCGGTCAGCACGGTGACCTCGTAGCCGGCGTCGAGGGCGTCGAGCACGGTGGCGCGCACGCAGTGGTCCGTGGCGATGCCCACCACGGTGATCGCGTCCACGCCCTGCTCGCGGAGCCACTCGTCGAGGCCGGGGGCGCCGGACTCGACGGCGGCCGCGGCCACGGCGGTGGCCCCGTACGGGCCGACGGTCCCGGAGGGGCGCTCGCCCGCGGCCCCGGTCGGGACGGCGTCGGGCTCGCCGAGGGCGCCGTCGAAGCCGGAGTAGGCGTCCGTGTGCAGGCCCTTGAGGAACTCGGCGTCGAGGTGCTCGGCGTCCAGGTCGGGATGCAGCTCGGCGCCGGCGGTGCCGGCCACACAGTGCACCGGCCAGGTGGTGCGGAAATCCGGCTCGGCGCCGGTGGCCGCGGCGAAGTGCGTGCCCGGGTCGACGTGCCAGTCGCGCGTGGCGGCCACGGCCGCGTAGGCGTCCGCGTGCTCGGCCAGGTGCTCGCTGACCCCGGCCGCGACGGCGGCGCCGCCGGTCACGCCGAGGGCGCCGCCCTCGCAGAAGTCGTTCTGCACGTCCACGATCACCAGGGCGCGGTTCAGGTTCTCCATGGGTCAGTCCTCCAGGAAGATGGTCGGGATGGCGGGGTCGCCCGGCTGCAGGCGGCCCACCGAGGCGGGCAGCTCGCGCAGGGAGGCGGCGTGCCGCTCGGCGGCGCGGGTGACGGCCTCGGGGCCGGTCCAGCCCTCGGCCAGCTCGCCGGTGTGCACGAAACGGTGCAGCAGGGGACGGTCGTCGGCGTCGGGCGCGGCGCTGCGGTTGACGCCGATCACCTCGGCGGTGGCCCGGCCCCGCGGGTCGCGGCGGCGCGCGGCCTCCTTGCGGCCGCCCCGGCTGGCCTTGCCGGAACTGGCCTTGGCCACGTCCACCCACGTGCCGTCGTCGTCCTGGCGGGCCACGAGCTTGTAGACCATGGAGGCGGTGGGCGCGCCGGACCCGGTGACCAGGCGCGTGCCCACGCCGTACGAGCTGACGGGGGCGGAGCGCAGGGCGGCGATCGCGTACTCGTCCAGGTCCGAGGTGACCATGATCCCGGTCTCGGTGTTGCCCAGCTCGTCGAGCAGCTCGCGCACGCGGTGGGCCTGGATCACAAGGTCGCCGGAGTCGACCCGGACGTTCCGCAGGGCCGGGCCGGCCACCTCGACCGCGGTGCGCACGCCCTGCTCCACGTCATACGTGTCCACGAGGAGGGTGGTGTCCGCTCCGAGCGCGGCGACCTGGGCCTCGAAGGCGGCGCGCTCCGAGTCGTGCAGCAGGGTGAAGGAGTGGGCGGCGGTGCCGACGGTCGGGATGCCGTACCGGCGGCCCGCCTCGAGGTTCGAGGTCGCGGTGAAGCCCGCGATGGCCGCGGCGCGGGCGGCGGCCACGGCGGACTCCTCGTGCGTGCGGCGCGAGCCCATCTCGGCGCACGGGCGGCCGTCCGCGACGGCCGTCATGCGGGAGGCGGCGGAGGCCACGGCGGAGTCGTAGTTGTAGATGGAGAGCAGGTAGGTCTCCAGGATGCACGCCTCGGCGAACGTCGACTCCACCTGCAGGAGGGGGGAGTGCGGGAAGTAGGCCTCGCCCTCGGCGTAGCCCACGATGTCGCCCGTGAACTCGTAGTCGGCGAGCCAGGCCAGCGTGGCGTCGTCGAGGGCGGTGGTGTCCGCGAGGAAGTCGAGCTCGGGCGTGTCGAACCGGAAGCGGGACAGGCCCTCCAGCGCGCGGCCCACGCCGGCCACCACGCCGTAGCGGCGGCCGCTGGGCAGGCGTCGGGTGAACAGCTCGAAGCGGGAGCGGCGGTGCGCGGTGCCGGCCTTCAGCGCGGCCTGGAGCATGGTCAGCTCGTAGTGGTCGGTCATCAGCGCCGTGGGGATCTGCCAGTCGTCGGCGGTCCGCGGGGCGCTGGGCACGGGGTTCTGGCTCACGCGCCCACCCTAGTGGACCGGCGCGGGGCCGGTCCTGGCCCGCCCGCCTCGTACACTGGGGCGCATGTCCGTGCTGACCCGCCACGATCCGTCCGCGCCGCGCGCCGTGCGTCCGGCGCCGGCTGAGTCCGTCCCCGCCGGCGCCACCGACACCGCCCTGCTGGAGCGGCCTCACGAGGACACAGCCCGGGACCGGCCGTGGAACGTGGTGGTGTGGAACGACCCGGTGAACCTGATGAGCTACGTCGCCTACGTGTTCCGCACGCACTTCGGCTACTCCGCGGCCAAGGCGCAGCGGCTCATGCTCGAGGTCCACGAGCGGGGCCGGTCCGTGGTGGCGACGGGCACCAAGGAGAAGGCCGAGCTGCACGTGGGCGCGATGCACGGCTACGGGCTGTGGGCCACGCTGGAGCAGGCGGAGGACTGAGGAGGGGCATGGCAGAACGGTTCCGCTGGACGCGGCGGGGGTACACGGCGCAGCTGGAGCTGCCGGAGGTGCGCCTGCTGCGCGGGCTGGTCAGGGACGTCGTCGCCCTGCTCGAGGGCCGACGCGCGGACGTGCGCCCCGCCGAGGCGGACCCCGCCGGGGCCCCGGCCGCCGAGGACGGCGTCGCCACGCCCGAAGATCCCCCGGCGGCGCCGCCGTCCGTGTCCGCCGCGGAGGACGCGGGCCCCGTGGCCGGGCTGGACGCGTCCGACGCCGCGTTCTGGGGGCTGGTCTCCGGGCTGCACCTGGGCCAGGACCCGGAGCCGCAGCGCTCGGCCCCCGCCGACCCGGCCGTCGCACGCCTCCTGCCGGATGCGATGCCCCAGGCCGGCGCCGCCGAACAGGGCGCCCACCGGGCCCTGACCGAGGACGCCCTGTCGGAGGGGAAGCTCGCGGACGCGCGCCTGGCACTCGAGCTGCTGCGCTCGACGCGCGTGGAGGTCCCGCACGACCAGGCGCCGGCCTTCGGCCGCGCGCTCAACGACGTGCGCCTCGTCCTGGCCGCCCGCCTGGGCGTCGAGACCGAGGAGGACGCCGCCCGCGTGCACGCCGTGGACGACTGGCGCAGCGCGGAGGACGTCGAGTCCACCATGGCCCTGCTCTACAACTTCACCTCGTGGCTGCTGGAGACGCTCATGACGGAGATGCTCAGCGAGCTGCCCGAGGGCTCGGACGAGTCCGCGCCGGGCGCCGGGGACGCGGAGGACGAGCAGTGACCGGCCAGCGCGCCGCCGTGGACGCCGCGGCGCCGATCGGCGTGTTCGACTCGGGCGTGGGCGGGCTGACCGTGGCCCGGGCGATCATGGACCAGTTGCCCCACGAGTCCATCCTCTACGTGGGCGACACGGAGCACTCGCCGTACGGCCCGCGGCCCATCGCCGAGGTGCGGGCCCTCGCCCTGGCGATCATGGACGAGCTCGTCGCGCGCGGCGTCAAGGCGCTCGTGATCGCGTGCAACTCCGCGTCGGCCGCCGTGCTGCGCGACGCCCGCGAGCGCTACACGGGAGGCCACGGCATCCCCGTGATCGAGGTGATCCAGCCCGCCGTGCGCCGCGCCGTGGCCGCCACCCGCACGGGCCGGATCGGCGTGATCGGCACCGAGGCGACCGTCGGGTCCCGCGCCTACGAGGACTCGTTCTCGGCCGCCCCGCACCTCGAGATCACCTCGGTCGCGTGCCCGCGGTTCGTGGAGTTCGTGGAGGCCGGCATCACCACCGGCCCCGAACTGCTGGAGACCGCCCGGGAGTACACGGCCCCGCTGCGTGCGGCGGGCGTGGACACCCTCGTGCTGGGATGCACCCACTACCCGCTGCTGACCGGCGCCCTCTCGCTCGTGATGGGGGAGGACGTCACGCTCGTCTCCTCCGCGGAGGAGACCGCCAAGGACCTCTACCGGGAACTGGTCCGCCTCGGCCTCGAGCACCCCCACTCGGCCGCGGGCTCCGGCCAGGCCACCCGCCACCGCTTCGCCGCCACCGGCGACCCCGACCACTTCCAGGCCCTCGCGCGCCGCTTCCTCGGACCCGAGGTCGAGTCCGTGCGACGCCTGGAGACGATCGGCGCGCCCCGCCCCGCGGCCGCGCCGGTCCCGACGCGCTCGGCGGCCTTCGTGCGGCTGGGCGCCGAGCAGGAGGGTGTGACGTGAAGCTGACCATCATCGGGGCGTCCGGGTCCTTCCCCGGCCCGGGCTCGCCCGCCTCGTGCTACCTCCTCACCGCGGAGGGTGTGGCCGCGGACGGCGTCACCCCGCGCACGTGGCGGATCCTGCTCGACCTCGGCAACGGCGCCCTCGGCGTGCTGCAGCGCTACGTCGAGCTCGAGGACCTGGACGGCATCCTGCTCTCCCACCTGCACCCGGACCACTTCATGGACCTGTGCGGGATGCACGTGGCCATCCGCTGGAACCCGGCCGGCTGGGACCGCGGCCGGCTGCCCGTCTACGGACCCGCCGGCACCGCCGACCGCATCGCCGAGGCGTACGGGATGGACCCCGAGCCGGGGATGCACCAGGACTTCGAGTTCCGGTGCTGGGCCGCCGGCCGCACCGAGCGGCTCGGTCCGTTCCGGTTCACCCCGGTCCCCGTGCGCCATCCCATCGACGAGGCCTACGCGATCCGGGTCGAGGTGGACCGCGTCGACGACGACGGCGACGTCACCACCCGCGTGCTCACCTACTCCGGGGACACCGACGCATGTGAGGGGCTCGTCGAGGCCGCGCGGGACGCGGACGTGTTCCTGTGCGAGGCCGCCTTCCACGAGGGCCGGGACGACGGCATCGACGGCGTCCACCTGACCGGCCGACGGGCCGGCGAGACGGCGGCGCAGGCCGGGGCCCGGAAGCTGCTGCTCACACACCTGCCGGTGTGGAACGATCCGCAGCGCGCCGTCCAGGAGGCCCGCGCGGTGTACGACGGCCCGCTGGCCGTCGCCGTCTCGGGGCTGAGCTACGGCGTCTGAGGGCGTGCCTAGACTGGAGGCCATGAGCTCTCCCGCCACCACCGCCCCCCGCCCGGACGGCCGCGCCGTCGACGAGCTGCGCCCCATCACCATCACCCGGGGCTGGTCCCGGCAGGCGGAGGGCTCGGCCCTGATCGAGTTCGGGAACACCCGCGTGCTGTGCACCGCCTCCTTCACCGAGGGCGTGCCGCGCTGGCTCAAGGGCGAGGGGACCGGCTGGGTCACCGCCGAGTACGCGATGCTCCCGCGGGCCACCAACGAGCGCAGCCAGCGCGAGTCCGTCAAGGGCCGGATCGGCGGGCGCACCCACGAGATCTCCCGCCTGATCGGCCGGTCCCTGCGCGCCGTCATCGACCTGTCCGCCCTGGGGGAGAACACCATCGTCCTGGACTGCGACGTCCTCGACGCCGACGGCGGCACCCGCACCGCCGCCATCACGGGCGCCTACGTCGCCCTCGCCGAGGCGGTGGCCTGGGCGCGGCGCGAGGGGATCCTCGCCAAGGGCGCCGCCGTCCTCAAGGACTCCGTCGCCGCGGTGTCCGTGGGCATCGTGGACGGGGTGCCCGTCCTCGACCTGCCGTACGTGGAGGACGTGAAGGCGGAGACGGACATGAACGTGGTCGTCACCGGGGCCGGGGAGTTCGTGGAGGTGCAGGGCACCGCCGAGGGCGCGCCGTTCACCCGCGCCGAGCTGGACACCCTGCTGGACCTGGCCCTGATCGGCACGGGTGAGCTGGCCCGCGTCCAGGCCGAGACCCTGGCCGCCGCCACGGAGGACCGGGCGTGAGCGCGCCCGCCTCCTCGTCGGCGGGCCTGCCGGAGGGCGCCCGCATCGTGCTCGCCACGCACAACGCGGGCAAGGTGCGCGAGCTGCGGCAGCTGCTCGCCGGCGCCGTGCCCGGCCTCGACGTGGAGGCCGCGGTGGTGGACGCGGGCGCCGTGGGCGCCCCGGACGTCGTCGAGGACGGCGTCACGTTCGCCCAGAACGCGCTGAAGAAGGCCCGCGCCGTGGCCGCGCACACGGGGCTGATCGCCGTCGCGGACGACTCGGGTCTGGCCGTGGACGTGCTGCACGGCGCCCCCGGGATCTTCTCGGCCCGCTGGGCCGGGCGCCACGGGGACGACCGTGCCAACCTCGAGCTGCTGCTGGCCCAGCTGGCCGACGTGCCGGACGAGCATCGGGGTGCCCAGTTCGTGTGCGCCGCCGCGCTCGCGGTCCCCAGCGGCCCGGACGCCGCGGGCGCCCGGGCCATCCACGTCGAGCACGTCGAGCACGGCCGCCTGCCCGGCACGCTGCTGCGCGAGCCCGTGGGGGACGGCGGCTTCGGCTACGACCCGATCCTGCGCCCCGAGGGCCGGGACGTGTCCACCGCGCAGCTGAGCCCCGAGGACAAGAACGCGATCAGCCACCGGGGGCACGCCTTCCGCGCCCTGCTGCCCTACCTGGTGGACGCGCTCGACGCGCGCCCGTGAGCGGCGGGCGCGCCCCCGTGCCGGGGCTGGACTTCACCGCGATCGACTTCGAGACCGCCAACGGCTTCCGCGGCTCCCCGTGCGCCGTGGGCGCCGTCCGGGTGCGGGACGGGGTCATGGTGGACCGTGCCGAGTGGCTGATCCGTCCGCCCGTCGGCTTCGACCGGTTCGATCCCCGCAACGTGCGCATCCACGGCATCACCGAGGACCGCGTCCTGGACGCCCCGCGGTTCGCGCACGTGTACGACGAGCTCGCGGACTTCGTGGGGACGGACGTGCTCGCGGCGCACAACGCGGGCTTCGACGTCGGCGTCATCGAGTCCGGCCTCGAGGTCTCCGGCCGGGACGTGCCGGGCCTGGAGTTCGTGTGCACCCTGGTGCTGGCGCGCCGCGTCTACGACCTGCCCTCGTACGCCCTGCCCTCCGCGGCGCGCGAGGCCGGGTTCACCCCGGGGCGCCACCACGACGCACTGGCCGACGCCGAGGCCTGCGCGGCCATCTTCGTGGACATCGGCCGGCGCGTGCTGGGAGCGCCGCCGGCCGACGCGGAGATTCTGCCCGGGCTGACCGACGCGCCGGCCGGCCGCGGCGTCGACCGCCTGATGCGGGCCCAGGGGCTGGGCGTCAGCGTCCTCGCCCCGCGGGCGGCGGGTGCGGGCGCCGAGTCGAAGGCCACCCGCCAGGCCCGGCGCACCGAGGGCGTCTTCGACGCGCGGGTCCCGCTGCGGGACGAACGCGCCATGCCCGACTTCATGCGCTGGCCGGACGAGGGCGTCAATCCGCTCCCGAACCCGGCCGCCGACCCGGGCCACCCCCTGTTCGGCCAGACCGTGGTGTTCACGGGCGGCATCGGCATGTCGCGTCAGCGTGCCAAGACGCGCGCGGCCGCGCACGGTGCGCAGACCGCGAACCGGGTGGGCGCGGCCACCACGATGCTCGTCGTGGGGGACGGCTTCGAGGCCGCGGACCTGCACCGCCCGCGCGCCGAGGACGGGGCACCGCAGGCCGTGACCACGGCGCTGGCGCACCGCAAGACGCGGGACGCCCTGCGCCGGCGGGACCGTGGGCAGGCCATCGCCCTGGTCTCCGAGGGGGAGTTCCTGCAGATGCTCGACGGGAACTGGCCGGACGCCGCGCGCTGAACCACTCAGGTGGTCGCGGCGCTCCAGCGCCGGGCGGCCTCCAGGACGACCTCGCGCTCGGCGATCCACCCCGGGACGGAGGCCTCGGCCGCGGCGCGGTCCGCGGGGTTGTGCGCACCGAACACGGCGGTGCCGTGCGCCGCGCCGAGCACCTGCCCGGCCAGCGAGGCCGTGGAGTCGGAGTCGCCGTCGTGGTTCACGCCGATCCGCAGCGCCAGGGCGAGCGCCGCCGCCGGATCGGCCGGGTGTGCCGCCTGCGCGGTGAGCGCGGCATAGAGCGCGATCGCCAGGGCCTCCTCCGCGACCCAGCCCTCGCCGAGCGCGGTGGGGAGGGCGCCGGGGGCGCCGGGGTCGGCGTCGACGGTGCCGGCCAGGTCGACCGCCGCGGTCACGGCGGCGCGGGTCTCCGCGGCCTCCTCGCCCAGTCCGTCGAGCCACGCGCGGGCGTGCGCGACCGCGGCGGCCAGGTCCAGGCCGCGCAGCAGGGCCGCGATGACGAGGGCGTACGCGGCCGCCGCGACCCACGCGGTGGGGTGGCCGTGCGTGAGGACGGCCCCCTGGCGGGCGAGGGACACGACGTGCGGGTCCTCGAGCCCCGGCACCATCCCGTACGGGGCCGAGCGCATGACCGTCCCGCAGCCCTTCGAACCCGGGTTGTGCGGGTCGCCCGGCAGGCCCATCCCCGGTTCGGCGAGCCCGGTCAGGCACGCGGTGCCCGGCGCGCGGCGCACCTTCAGCTCCGCGTGCGCGTCGATCCAGCGGGGCGGGGCCGGGGGAGCGCTCTCGGGCAGCGCGCCGTCCTGCGTGGCGAACCAGCGCAGGCACGCGAGCCACACGCACGCGGCGGGATCGGCCGGGACGCCGTCGTTCTGCCACTCGATCCACTCGAGCAGGCCGTCGAGCACGTACAGCGTCAGCTGCGTGTCGTCCGTGATCGGCAGGGCGTGGGCGCCCTCCTGGGCGAGCAGGTCCGCGGCGTCGGTGACGCCGGCGGGGCCGTGCACCGCCGCGATCCCCGACGCGGGGGTGAACTCGACGACGCCGCCCAGCGCGTCCCCGGCGGCACCGGCCGCGAGGAGGGCCAGGACCCGGTCGGCGTGCTCGGGGCCGGGCAGGGGCGTGGACGAGGAAGCGGTGGGCTCGGGCGCGGTGGCGGACATGCCGCCATCGTACGAGCTGCACCGCGTCGTGCTTATCCCGTCCGCACCCTCCCTAGAGTGGGCCGCATGATCCTGCTGCACACCTCGGACTGGCATCTGGGCCGGTCGTTCCACGGCACCGGGCTGCTCGAGGCCCAGGAGGAGGTCCTGGACGCCCTCGTCGCGACCGTGACGGAGCGCGGCGTGGACGCCGTCCTGCTGGCCGGGGACGTGTACGACCGCGCGCTGCCGCCGGCGGACGCCGTCCGGCTGCTGGACCGGACGCTCACCCGGCTGCACGCGGCCGGCGCCCAGGTGGTGCTCACGAGCGGCAACCACGACTCGGCGGTGCGCCTCGGCTTCGGCGGCGGACTCCTGGCGGCCGCGGGCGTGCACGTGCGCGCGGACGCGGCGGAGCTGGACCGCCCCGTGCTGCTCACCGAGCCCGGGGTCGACGGCGGCGCGGGCCAGACCGTGGCCGTCTACGGCATCCCCTACCTCGAACCGCGCCACCAGGGACCGGCCTGGGGCGTGGAGCCCCACCACACGGCCGTGCTGACGGAGGCGGTCCGCCGCGTCCACGCCGATCTGGCCGCCCGCCGCGCCGAGACGCCGGAGCCGGTGGCCGCCGTCGTGCTGGCCCACCTGTTCGCGGCCGGGGGCCACGGCTCCGAGTCCGAACGGGACATCGGCGAGGGCGAGCACGTCGAGCCGGACGCCCCGCCCGAGATGCTGGTGGGCACGCTGGGGCAGGTGCCGGTCTCCGTGTTCGACGGGCTCGACTACGCGGCCCTGGGCCACCTGCACGGCCGGCAGCGGCTGGCCGAGCACGTGCGGTACTCCGGCTCTCCGCTGCCGTACTCCTTCTCCGAGGCGGGCCACCGCAAGGGCGGCTGGCTCGTCCACGTCACGGGCGGGGCCGTCACCGACGTCGAGGCCGTGGACTGGGACGCCGGGCGGCGCCTGGCGGTGCTGTCCGGGCCGATCGAGGACCTGCTGGAGTCCCCGGAGTTCGCGTGGGCGGAGCAGTGCTGGGTGCAGGTCACCGTCACCGACGACGAACGCCCCGAGCGGGCCCTGGAGCGCCTGAAGACCCGGTTCCCCTCCGTGCTCGTCTTCCGCCACGAACCGGCCGGCGGGAGGCGGGCCCGGGAGCGGACCTACGCCCAGGTCCTGCGGCAGGCACCCTCGGACCACGCGCTCGCGGTCGGTTTCGTGGACCACGTCCGGCAGCGGCCGGCCAGCGGGGCCGAGCAGGACCTGCTGCGGGACGCCCTCGAGGCCGCTCGCGCGGGGGAGGTGCGCGCATGAGGATCCATCGGATGCGCCTGGAGGGGCTCGGGCCCTACGCCCAGGCGCAGGACGTCGACTTCGACCGGCTCAACGCGGCCGGCCTGTTCCTGCTGGACGGGCCCACCGGCGCGGGCAAGTCCACGGTGCTGGCCGCGCTGTGCTTCGCCCTCTACGGGACCGTGCCGGGCGGACGGTCGGCCGAGTCGCTCGTGACCACGCTGCGCGAGCCCGGCGCGGTGATCCCCGAGGTGCAGGTCGAGTTCACCGTGCAGGGCCGGCGCTTCGAGGTGGTCCGCTCGCCCAAGCACGAGCGGCCCCGCCGGAGACGCAGCGCGGCGGGCGGCGCCACCGTCACCACGCAGGCCACGGTCTCCCTGCGGGAACGCGTGGACGGGGAATGGACGGCGCCGCTCACCCGGGCGGACGAGGTCGGCCAGCAGATCGCGGCCGTCCTGCACCTGGACGCCGAGCAGTTCATGCAGGTGGTCCTGCTGCCCCAGGGGCAGTTCGCCCAGTTCCTCACCGCGAAGTCGGATGAGCGCCGCGTCCTGCTGCGGCGGCTCTTCGGCACGCAGCGCTTCGACGGCGTCGAGGAGCACCTGCGCGGCGAGACGGCCCGGCTGGACACCGCGGTGGCCGTGGACGCGGACGTGGCCCGGACTGCGCGGGCGCAGCTGGCCGAGGCGCTCCACGAGGCGCTCGGCCCGGACTGGCATGCGCCGGAGCCGTCACCGGACACGGACGAGCGGCTGCTCGCCCTCGCCGCTGAGCGCGCGGGTCGCGCGCACGAGGACGCACGGGCCGGCCTCGCCACGGCCCGCGCCGCCGAGCAGCAGGCTCGGGTGACGGCGCGTGAGCTGGAGACCCGCGGGCGGGACCTGGCCGCGGCCGAGGCGTGGGCGAGCCGTCGACGCGACCACGACGCCGAGGCCGAGACCGCCGCGGCGCGGCGCCGCGCCGTCGACGCCCATGAGCGCGCCGGGCGGGTGCTCGCGGCCGCCCAGCGGGCCACCGCGGCGGCGGACGCCGCCGGCACCGCGTCGGAGACGGTGACGGAGGCCCTGGCGCACGTCGAGGACGAGCCGACCGCGGCGGCGTGGCTCGCCGCCGCCCGGGCGGACGGGGCCGCCGACGCGCCCGCCTCCCGCCAGGCGCTGGGGGAGGCCGAGCGCGCCGCGGAGGCGGTGGCACGCGCCGTCCAGGACCGTGCCCGGATGGGCGAGCTGGAGCAGGAGGCGGCCGCCGCGGCGGAGCGTCGGGCCGAGATCGGCCGCGACCGCGCCGCCCTGGTCGAGTCCCGCCCCGAGCGTGAGGCGGCCGTCGCGGCACACCGCGCGGCCGTCGAACGCGGCACCGAGCGTCTCGGCGCCCGGGAGGCCGTGGACCGCGCCGTGTCCGAGGCCGCCGCTCGCCGCACGGCCGCCGAGGCCGCGGCCGCCCGCGCCGTCGAGGCAGAGACCGCGGCCCGGGCCCACCGGGAGGCACAGGAGCGGCGACGCGAGGCCGCCGAACGGCACGTCGGTCTGCTGCGTGCCCGGTACGAGCAGGCCGCCTCCGAACTGGCGGAGCGGCTCGTGCCCGGCGAGCCGTGCGCCGTGTGCGGCTCGCCCGAGCACCCGGCCCCGGCCGCCACCGCGGACACCACGGTGACCGAGGCGGACGTGCGGGACGCCGAGCAGGCCCGGACCGCGGCCGACCGGGCCGCGACCGACGCCGAGACCGCCCTGCGCGCCGCCGAGCAGACCCTCCGCACGGCGCGCGAGGCCGCCGCCGGGCTCGCACCCGAGGCCGCGCGAGAGGCGCTCGAGCGCGCCGAGGCCGAACGGGCCGCGCTGGACCAGGCGGCGAAGGACCTCGCCGCGGACCGCCGGCGGCTGACCGCCGCCGAGAAGACGCTCGCCGGGGCCGACGAGACCGCCGCCGCGCTCGCGGCCGAGGACGGTCGGCTCGCCGAGGCCGCCGCCCACCGTGCCGCCCGGCTGACCGAGCTGCGGGACGCCGTCGAGGCCGCCCGCGGTGACGCCGAGACCCTCGACGCCCGCCGCGACCAGGTCACCGCCGCACGCCGGGTCCTGGCCGCCCTCGCTGCGGCGCAGGACGAGGACGCGCGCGCCCGGGCGGTCGCCGACGAGACCGACCAGGCGCTCACCGCCGCGCTGGCCGAACAGCACTTCGACGACGTCGACGCGGCGCGCGCGGCCCGCCTCGAGGAGACGGAGGCCGCCGCGCGCACGGCCGCCGTGCAGGAGTGGCACGCCGAACGGGCCCGCCTCGCCGAGCTCGAGGCGAGCGAGCCCGTCCGCCGGGGCCGCGCCCTCGCCGAGGCGGGCGTCGAGCCGCCGACCGAGGAGCAGACCCGCGCCGCCGCCGAGGCGCTCGCCGCGGCCGAGGCCGCGAGCTCGTCCCGGGCGACGGCGGTCGGGCGACTCGATTCACTCGTCGCCACGGTGCGCCGCCAGTCAGCCGCCCTGACCGAGGTCCTGGAGCGGTCCGCCGGGCTCATCGCCGAGCACACGCGGGTGCGGGGGCTGCTCGACCTCGTCCGCGGCGGCGGGGAGAACCTGCTCAAGATGCCCCTGACGAGCTACGTCCTCGCCGGGCGGCTCGAGGAGGTCGCCGCCGCGGCCACCGAGCGTCTGCTCGCCATGACGGACCAGCGGTATTCGATCGAGTACTCCGACGCCGTGGGCGGGCGCGGGAACAAGGGCCTCGAACTCGTCATCCGGGACCACTACGTGGACGAGACGCGCCACCCGGCCACGCTCTCGGGCGGCGAGACCTTCATGGCCTCCCTCGCCCTCGCCCTGGGGCTCGCGGACACCGTGCAGGCCGAAGCCGGCGGCATCGAACTGGACACGCTCTTCGTGGACGAGGGCTTCGGCTCGCTCGACGCGGACACCCTCGACGACGTCCTGGACGTCGTGGACACCCTGCGGACCGGTGGCCGGACCGTGGGCCTCGTCTCCCACGTCGAACGGATGAGGCAGGAGATCGGCGTGCGCCTCGAGGTGCGCAAGGACCGGCGCGGCTCGAGCCTCGCGGTGCACGACGGCGCCTGAGCGACGGGGGTGCGCCCCGCCGCCCCGGCCCGCGCCACGCGTGAGGTCAGGCCCGGCGCCACCGCCGGCGGAGGCGCTGCCGGAGTCGGCCGAGGCGTCCGGCGTCGAGCTCGGACGGGGCCGCCCAACGCTCCTCAGCCCGGCGCGCCTGCTCGGCCGCGCGCTCGGCCGCGACGCGCTGCGCCTCCCGCTCGGCCGCGACACGGCGCTCCTCCTGCAGGCGGCGCTCCCCGCGGACCTCGGTGAGCCGGTACAGCACGGGCACGAGCACGAGCGTGAGCAGGGTGGAGGACACCAGGCCGCCCACCACGGCCACCGCGAGGGGCTGGGAGATGAACCCCGCGTGCCCCGTGATGCCCAGGGCCATCGGGGTCATGGCCAGGATGGTGGCCAGGGCCGTCATCACCACCGGGCGCACGCGGTTGAGCGCGCCCACCTCGATCGCCTCGTCCAGGGTCATGCCGCGGTCGCGGCGGTACTGGTTGATCAGGTCGATCAGCACGATCGCGTTCGTCACCACGATGCCCACCAGCATGAGCAGCCCGATCATCGTGGACAGTCCCAGCGGCGTGCCGGTGGCCAGCAGCGCCAGGAACACGCCCGTGGCGGCGAAGGGGATCGACACGAGCAGCACGAGCGGCTGGCGCAGCGAGTTGAACGTCGCCACCATCACGACGTACACGGTCGCCACGGCGGCCAGCAGCGCCAGTCCGAGGTCCCGGAACGTCTGCGCCTGCTGCTCCGCCGCGCCGCCCACGGCCGCGGTGACGCCCTCGGGCAGGTCCAGCTCCGCCACGGCCTGCGTGACCCGGCGCGAGACGGCCCCGAGGTCCTCGTCGTCCGGGGTCACCGTGACGACGGCGGTCCGCTCGCCGTTCGAGGACGTCACCCGGGCGGGCACCGGCACTCGCGAGACCTCGGCGAGGTCCCCCAGCGGCACGGGCCCCTCGGCCGTCTCCACGGGCACCTGGCGCAGGGCGTCGAGGGACTCGACCGGCTCCGGGTCACCCAGCTGCACCGCGAAGCTCTCGAACCCGAAGCGGACGTCGCCCACGGGCACGGCCTGCAGGGCGGCGGCGGCCTGGCCGGCCACCGCCTCCTCGGTCAGGCCGAGCCGGGCGGCGGCGACGGTGTCCACGTCCACCTGGAACGTCGGGCGCAGGTCCGAAGCCGGCGTCGTCACCTCGCGGGCACCCTCGACGGGCCGCAGCGCCTCGGCGACCTGATCGGCGGCCGCGGTGAGGGCCTGCGGGTCGGGGGCGGAGACGGCCACCTCGATGTCCTGGCCGCCGCTCGGCCCCTGCTGTGTGGAGACGGACACGTCGCCCACGCCGTCGAGACCCGTGAGCTCGGCGCGCACCCCGTCCTGGAGGGCCACCTGGTCCGCATCCGGGTCGGTCACCACCGTGAACCGCGCCCGGTCCGCCGAGGAGCCGCCGAAGGCCCCCATCGGACCGGCGGCGGTGCCGGCCGTCCACTGGACCGTCTCGACGCCGTCGGTGTCCAGCAGCACCCGCTCGATGCGCTCGGCGGCGGCGGCCGTGGTCTCCAGCGACGTCCCCGGCTCCTGCTCCGCCGTGACGACGAACGAGTTCTGTCCCGAGTCGCCCAGGAGGTTCGTGGGGATCAGCGGGACCAGCGCGGCCGTGCCGGCCAGCAGCGCCAGGGCGGCGGCGAGGGTGACCACGGTGTGCCGCTGTGTCCAGCGCAGCACCGGGCGGTAGGCCCGGGTGAGCCATCCGCCGGCCGCCACGGGCCGGTCGCCGGGGACGGCGGGCGCGGCCGTGGTCTCGGCCCCGCGCCGCGGGGAGCGCAGGAACCACCAGCACAGCACCGGCACGATCGTCAGGGCGACGACGAGGGAGGCCAGCAGGGCGACCGTGGCGGTCACGGCGAAGGGCCGGAACAGCTCGCCGGCCAGGCCGCCCACGAAGGCGATGGGCAGGAACACGGCCACGGAGACGAGGGTGGAGGCGGTGATCGCGGTGGCGACCTCGCGCGTGCCGTCCAGGATCGCGGTGCGCCGGTCGGCACCCAGGCCGAGGTGCCGGCGGATGTTCTCCACCACCACGATCGCGTCGTCCACGACTCGGCCGATCGAGATCGTCAGCGCCCCGAGCGTCAGCGTGTTGAGGGAGTAGCCGAAGGCCGCCACCCCGATGAGGGCGGCCAGCAGGGACAGCGGAATGGACACGGCGGTGACGAGGGTGGAGCGCACCGAGAGCAGGAACACGGCGATCACCAGCACGGCGAACGCCAGGCCCAGCAGGCCCTCCTGGAACAGCGTGTCGATGGACTGCTGGATGAACGGGGCCTGGTCGAACACCACGGTCAGGTCCGCGCCGCCGCCGACCAGGGACGCCAGCTCCGGCAGGGCGTCGCGCACGGCCTGAGAGACCGCCACGAGGTCGGCGTCCGGGGTCGCGGTCACGGAGACGGACAGCGTCGGCACCCCGTCGGTGCGGGTCAGCGAGGTGGGGGCCGCGGCCACGAGGGTGACGTCGGCGACCTCGTCCAGGGTGCGCGGTTCGCCGTCACCGGAGGGAGCGACGACGATCCCGCGCAGGCCCTCGAGGTCCTCGACGGCGGCGCCCGCCTGGACGGGATAGGTGGTCGCGCCCTCGGTGACCTGGCCGACGGGGAAGAGGCCGGCGTTCTCCTCGAGTGCGTCGGTGATGTCGGAGGTGGTCAGCCCGGCGGCGGCGAGCGCGGCCGGGTCCGGGACCACGGAGACGTTCTCGTCCGTGCCGCCGAGGACGTCGGCGCCACGGACGCCGTCGATCTTCTGCAGCCGCGGGGCCAGGACGTCCTCGGCGCGGCGGCGCAGGGTGTTGAGGTCCTCGTCCCCGGACAGGGCGAGGAAGACCACCGGGAAGTCGGAGACGGAGCCCGCGAAGGACGAGGTCTCCGCCTCCTCCGGCAGCTGCGGCCCCAGGTTGGCGACCACGCGGTCCACCTGGGACCGGGCCCGGTTCAGGTCTGTGCCGTAGGCGAACTCCAGCTGGACCGCGTTGAAGCCGGACTGCGACGTGGACCGCGAGGATTCGAGCCCCTCCACGGCCTGCAGGGCCGTCTCGAGGGGCTCGCCCACCTGCGCGTCCACGACCTCGGGGGACGCCCCCGGGTAGAGCGTCGACACGGAGATGACGGGCAGCTCGAGCGGGGGGATCAGCTCCCGCTTGAGCTGGCCGGCGGAGAGGACGCCGAACACCGCGATGAACACGGTGACGAGCGCCACGAGCGCCCGCCGGCCGAGCGAGAACCGTGCGAGCGCTCCCATCGCGGCGTCAGGCCAGCTTCAGTGCGGCGTCCGTGGCGGTGCGGACCTCGTCCAGCAGCGCCGGGTCGTCGTTGAGCGTGTGGCCCAGGGACGGGATGAGCTCCTTGAGCGTGCCGTCCCAGCCGGCCATCTTCGCGGGGAAGCAGCGCTCGAGCAGCTTCACCATGATGGGGGCCGCGGTGGAGGCGCCCGGCGAGGCGCCGAGCAGGCCGCCGAGCGAGCCGTCCGCGTGGGTGACGACCTCGGTGCCGAACTGCAGGACGCCGCCGAAGCGGCCCTTGCGCTTCATCACCTGCACGCGCTGGCCCGCGGTGATCAGCTCCCACTCGCCGCCGTCGGCCTCCGGGTAGAACTCGTGCAGCGCGTCGATCTTCTTGTCCCGGGACTTCAGCACCTCGGTCACGAGATACTTGGTCAGGTCCATGTTGTCCTTGGCCACGTCCAGCATCGTGCTGAGGTTGTGCGGGCGCACGGACAGCGGCAGGTCCAGGTAGGAGCCGGTCTTGAGGAAGTTCGTGGAGAACCCGGCGTAGGGGCCGAACAGCAGGGAGCGCTTGCCGTTGACGAAGCGGGTGTCCAGGTGGGGCACGGACATCGGCGGGGCGCCGACGGCGGCCTGGCCGTACACCTTGGCCATGTGCTGGTTGACCACGGACTCGTCCGTGCAGCGCAGGAACTGGCCGGAGACCGGGAAGCCGCCGAAGCCCTTGGCCTCGGGGATGCCGGACTTCTGCAGCAGGGGCAGGGCGCCGCCGCCGGCACCGACGAAGACGAAGCGGGCGCGGTCCACGAGCTCGGAGCCGGCGGCCTTGTTCTTGACCTTGACCTCCCAGCGGCCGTCCGTGCCGCGGGTGAGGCCGGTGACCTTGTGACCGAAGCGCACCTCGGCGCCGGCGCCGGCCATGGCCGTGATGAGCTGGCGGGTGAGGGAGCCGAAGTCGACGTCGGTGCCGCCGGTGTTGCGGGACGCCGCCAGGCGCTGGCCCGGCTCACGGCCCTCGATCAGCAGCGGGGCCCAGGCACGGATCTGCTCCGGGTCCTCGCTGTGCTCCATGCCGGCGAACAGCGGCTGGGCGGACATGGCCTCATAGCGGGTGCGGAGGTAGTCCGCGTGGTCGTCACCCCACACGAAGGACATGTGCGGCAGCGGGTTGATGAAGGACTTGGGGTCCTTGAGCGTGCCGTCCGCCACCAGGGAGGACCAGAACTGGCGGGTGGTCCAGAACTGCTCGTTGATGCCCAGCGCCTTGGTGACGTCCACCCGTCCGTTCTTGTCCATGGGCGAGTAGTTCAGCTCGCACAGGGCGGCGTGGCCGGTGCCCGCGTTGTTCCACGGGTCGGAGGACTCCAGGCCGGCCTGATCGAGGCTCTCGTACAGGGCGATGGACCAGGTGGGCTCGAGCTTCTGCAGCAGCACGCCCAGGGTGGCGCTCATGATGCCGCCGCCGATCAGGACGACGTCGTGGGTGGCGGTGGACGAGGTGGTGGGCACGGTCAACTCCTGAAGCAGAACGACGGCGGGTGGGCGCAGTGCGACCAGGCCGAGCAGTGGCGGTCGGGCCGGGCGCCGTGATC
Source organism: Micrococcus sp. KRD096 (assembly GCF_017168495.1). Lineage (NCBI taxonomy): Bacteria > Bacillati > Actinomycetota > Actinomycetes > Micrococcales > Micrococcaceae > Micrococcus > Micrococcus sp. KRD096. The sequence continues at coordinate 186,209 of NZ_JABFAY010000002.1, forward strand.
TCCCACTGTACTACCGGTGCGTTCAGCCTTCGGTCAGCCTGACGCGCGAGAAGGGCTCGTCCAGCTGCGGCGACGTCGGGTAGGAGGCCACGCGCGGGCCGGTGGCCAGGGCCGAGATCGGATAGACCAGCGGCAGCGCCGGCAGGTCGAGGGCCATGGCCCGGACGACGCGGCGGAACAGGGCGCGGCGTGTGTCGTCGTCGGTCTCGGCCGCGGCCGCGTCCACGTCCTCGACGACGCGCGGGTTGCGGTAGCCGGTCTCGGCGCGGCCCGAGCGCGCGAAGGGCTCGAGGAACGCGTGCGGGTCGCGGTAGTCGCCGGTGCGGCCCATCAGGTGCAGGGCTCGGGTGGGTCGGGAGACGACGGCGTGCAGGTAGTCCTGGTCCTCCGGCACGGGCACGGGCACGATGTGCATCCCCACCGCGCCGAGGTCGCGGGCGACCATCGCGTAGACCCGCTCCGGCTCGGGCAGGGA
>NZ_JABFAY010000002.1:186783-200107 GCF_017168495.1 Micrococcus sp. KRD096
CTCCAACGGCTCCCCGTCGTATCCCGCCAGGCCGAGGAACTCGCGGGCCCGGCCCGGGTTGACGTCGTAGCGCCGCGCCTCCTCGTCGCCGACGCCGAGGGAGGGGGGGACGAGGTCGTGGGCCAGGCGGGTGCCCTCGAGGAAGACGTCGCTGCCGGCGATGCGCGGGCGGTCCACCGCGTACGCGATCGCCTGGCGCAGGTACTGCGAGCGCACGCTCGGGTGGTCCAGGTTCATGCCCACGTAGAGCACGCCCAGGGGGTCCCGGGGCAGCACCTGGGTGCCGGCCTCGACGAGGGGGCGCAGCTGGCCGGGGGCGACGACGTCGATCACATCCGCCGTGCCGCGCCGCAGCTCCCGCAGGCGCACGGAGGCCCGACCCCACGCCTGCACGGCCACCGGGTGCGCCGCCGGATCGGAGCCGCGGTGGCGGGCGCTGGGGACCAGGATCGTCGCGCCCGAGGCGCCCGGGTGGGCGCGCGTGAGCTCGGCGGTCTCCGCGGCGTCGGCCCAGCGGTAGGGGCCGGTGCCGGCGGGGGTGGTGACCTCGGAGCCGTCCACGTCGACCGTGCGGTCCCACGAGGCCGGCGAGGAGATCGCGAAGGCCGGCGAGGCCAGCGCGGCCGCGAGGTGACGGCGGGGGGAGTGCAGGCGCAGCCGCACCTCGAGCTCTCCGCGGGCCTCGACGCCGGCGAAGGCGGAGTCCGCGTCCCCGGCGTATCCGCCGAAGGCCGAGACGAACGAGGAGGGCGGGGCGACGGTCCCGTCCACGGGCGCGGGGGCGGCGGCCCACCGCTCGATGTTCGCGACCACGGCGGCGGCGTCGCACGGCTCGCCGTCGTCGAACACCACCCCGGAGACCAGGTGGAACGTGTGGAGGCGGCCGCCGTCGGACTCCTCGTGCCGCTCGGCGAGGCGGGGCGTGGGGGCGCCGGTGTCCGCGTCCACGCCGAGCAGCGTCTCGAAGACCTGGCGGATCAGACGGAAGGACTCGACGTCCAGCGCGCGGGCCGGATCCCGCGTCAGCGCCCGCGCCGGGGCGCCGACCACGAGCAGCCGGCTCGGGCCCGAGGAGGTCGGGGCGGCGGAGGACGGCGCCGCGGGCGACGTCGCGCAGCCGGCCACGCCCAGGCCGAGCAGGCCCAGGCCCCCGCCGAGGAAGGCGCGGCGAGTGGGCTGCATGGGGTCCGGGGAGTGCGGGCGGGGGGACTCGAACCCCCACGTCCAGGACACTGGAACCTAAATCCAGCGCGTCTACCAGTTCCGCCACGCCCGCGCACACCCCGCGCGGGCGGGGCGAGGCCCGATCCTACCGTGCGGCGCCCGGGCGCGGCGGGCGCGGATCAGGCCTCGTCGAGGCCGAGGGTGCGGCGCAGTCGGGCCACGTGGCCGGTCGCCTTCACGTTGTACTGCGCGTGGGTGACCTTCCCGTCCGGGCCGACGACGATCGTGGAGCGGATCAGACCCTCGAAGGTCCGCCCGTAGTTCTTCTTCTCACCCCAGGCGCCGTAGGCCTCGGCCACCGCGTGGTCCTCGTCCGAGAGCAGGGGGAACGTCAGGCCCTCCTGCTCGGCGAACCGGATGATCTTGCCGATCGGGTCGGGGGAGATCCCCAGGACGACGTAGCCGGCCGCGGTCAGGGAGGCGAGGCTGTCCCGGAAGTCGCAGGCCTGCGTGGTGCAGCCGGGCGTGGACGCGGCCGGGTAGAAGTAGACGATCGTGTGCTTGCCCGCGCTGTCGCGCAGCGAGACGGGCCGGCCCTCCTGGTCCTGGAGGGTGAACGCGGGTGCCGTGTCGCCGGGCTGGAGGCGGTGCTGGGTCGTGTCGGTCATGGGCCCCAGCCTACGGTGGGCCCGGGCGGGGAGCGGGGACGACGCAGGCCCCGTCTCCGTGGAGACGGGGCCTTCGCTTCGGTGGGTGCACCCCCCGGGACTCGAACCCGGAACCTGCTGATTAAGAGTCAGATGCTCTACCGGTTGAGCTAGAGGTGCAGGTGCCGCACCGCCTCTCGGATCTCTCCGGTGCGCCGTGCAACGAGGTGAAACCCTACCAGGGGTTTCAGACGCCGTGCAAATCGGGGGGCGTGACGTCCGTCGCGTCCGTCTCCGGGGTCGCGTAGAGGCGGTCCAGTTCGTCCATGAAGGCGGTCATGAAGGCGTGGAAGTCGGTGGCGTCCTCGGCCTGGTCGAGCTCCGCGGTGCCGTCCTCCGTGAGGTCGCCCACCGGCACCCGCGTGTGCTCCGGGACGTCGAACCACGTCCGGAAGCCCGTGACGGTCTCCACCTGATAGCCGCTGCCCGTGTCCGCCACGGTGGCCACGTTGGCCAGGCCCACCTCGACGACGTCGGCGCGGTCCGCGGAGGCCTCGGTCACCGGGCCGTGCGGGTCGTCCTCGGCCACGCCCGGCGCGCGGCGGTCGTGGTCGTCCGGGGTGGAGGTGGGGTCGAACGGGCACAGCAGCATCTCGAGCGGCTGGTGGCGGTAGCCGATCACGAGGGGGGAGGAGGAGCCCGAGGGCTGGCCGTAGACGACGTTGTAGTCGCCGTGGTTGAACACGCGCGCATCGAAGACGCGGCGCAGCCGTCTGTGCAGGGTGGGCGTGTCCATGGGCCCAACGTACGCGGACCCGTCCGCACGTGTCATGCCGCGGCACCCGTCACACGGGGACGTCGCGTCGGCCCGGTGGCGCCGTGCTCACTAGACTCCGCGGCATGGACTCCGCCGCGTCGACTCCCAGCACCCCGTCCGCCGCTCCCGACATCAAGCCGCGCTCGCGCGACGTCACCGACGGGATGGAGCGCACCGCCGCCCGCGGCATGCTCCGCGCGGTCGGCATGGGGGACGAGGACTTCGGCAAGCCGCAGATCGGCATCGCGTCGTCCTGGAACGAGATCACCCCCTGCAACCTCTCCCTGGACCGCCTCGCCCAGGCCTCGAAGGACGGCGTCCACGCCGCCGGTGGATATCCGCTGGAGTTCGGCACGGTCTCCGTCTCGGACGGCATCTCCATGGGCCACGAGGGCATGCACTTCTCCCTCGTCTCCCGCGAGGTGATCGCGGACTCGGTGGAGACCGTGATGATGGCCGAGCGCCTGGACGGCTCCGTCCTGCTCGCCGGCTGCGACAAGTCGCTGCCGGGCATGCTCATGGCCGCCGCCCGCCTGGACCTGGCGTCCGTGTTCGTCTACGCAGGCTCGATCATGCCGGGCGTGGCCCGCCTGACCGACGGCACCGAGAGGCAGGTGACCATCATCGACGCCTTCGAGGCGGTCGGCGCCTGCGCCCGCGGTCTCATGTCCGAGGAGGACCTGCTCCGCATCGAGAAGTCCATCGCCCCGGGTGAGGGCGCCTGCGGCGGCATGTACACCGCCAACACCATGGCCTCCATCGGTGAGGCCCTCGGCATGTCCCTGCCCGGTTCCGCCGCCGCCCCCTCCGCGGACCGCCGCCGCGACGCCTTCGCGCGCCGCTCCGGCGAGGCCGTGGTGAACATGCTCCGCCAGGGCATCACGGCCCGGGACATCATGACCAAGCCCGCGTTCGAGAACGCGATCGCCGTGACCATGGCGTTCGGCGGCTCCACCAACGCCGTGCTGCACCTGCTCGCCATCGCCCGGGAGGCGGGCGTGGACCTGCAGCTGTCCGACTTCAACCGCATCGCCGACCGCACCCCGCACATCGCCGACCTCAAGCCGTTCGGTCAGTACGTCATGACGGACGTGGACCGCATCGGCGGCGTCCCGGTGGTCATGAAGGCCCTGCTGGACGAGGGCCTGCTGCACGGGGACACCCTCACCGTCACCGGCAAGACCCTCGCCGAGAACCTGGCCGCGCTCGATCCGGACCCGGTGGACGGCAAGGTCATCCGGACCATGGACGACGCGATGCACCCCAACGGCGGCATCGCGATCCTCCACGGCTCGCTGGCCCCGGAGGGCGCTGTCGTGAAGTCCGCCGGCTTCGATGCGGACGTCTTCGAGGGCACCGCGCGCGTCTTCGACCGGGAGCGCGCCGCCATGGACGCCCTCGAGGACGGGACCATCGCCGCCGGCGACGTGGTGGTCATCCGCTATGAGGGGCCGAAGGGCGGCCCGGGCATGCGCGAGATGCTCGCGATCACCGGCGCGATCAAGGGGGCGGGTCTGGGCAAGGACGTCCTGCTGATCACCGACGGGCGCTTCTCCGGCGGCACCACCGGCCTGTGCATCGGCCACATCGCCCCCGAGGCCGCCGAGGGAGGGCCGATCGGGCTGGTGCAGGACGGCGACCGCATCCGCGTGGACATCGCCGGACGCACCATGGACCTGCTCGTGGACGAGGCCGAGCTCGCCGCCCGCCGCGAGTCCTGGGAGCCGGTGGAGCCGAAGTTCACCACGGGCGTGCTGGGTAAGTACGCCAAGCTGGTGCACTCCGCCGCCGAGGGCGCCTACCTGGGCTGAGGCCCGGTCGGCCCGCACGCCGAGACGAGCAGAGGATGAGCATGCACGCGATCGACGCCCGGGCCGGGGGACCCGCGCCGCGTCCCGGGCGGGAGGCGCGCTGATGGAGGTCGTCATCCTGCCCGACGCCGCCGCCCTGGGCCGGCACGGCGCGGACGCGGTGGCCGCCCACGTGGCGGCCCGTCCCGAGGCCGTCCTGGGGCTGGCCACCGGCTCCTCGCCCCTGCCCGTCTACGACGAGCTCGCCCGCCGGGTCCGGGACGGGGAGCTGTCCCTGCGCTCCTGCCGCGCGTTCCTGCTGGACGAGTACGTCGGCCTGCCCGCGGGACACCCCGAGTCCTACCGCACCGTGATCGAGCGGGAGTTCGTCGCGCGCACGGACATCGCCCCGGAGGCCGTGCACGGTCCGGACGGCGGGGCGGCGGACGTCCCGGGCGCCTGCGCCGCCTACGAGGAGGCGCTGCGCGAGGCCGGCGGCGTGGACGTGCAGCTGCTCGGCGTGGGCACGGACGGGCACATCGCGTTCAACGAGCCCGGCTCCTCCCTCGCCTCCCGCACGCGCATCAAGGTGCTCGCCGAGCAGACCCGGCGGGACAACGCCCGCTTCTTCGACGGCGACCTCGACCAGGTCCCGACCCACTGCCTCACCCAGGGCGTGGGCACGATCCTCGACGCCCGACACCTGGTCCTGCTGGCCCGGGGCGAGGGCAAGGCCGAGGCGGTGCGGCAGCTCGTGGAGGGCCCCGTGAGCGCGCGCTGGCCGGTCACGGCCCTGCAGCTGCACCCGCATGTGACCGTCCTCGTGGACGAGGCCGCCGCCGGGCGACTCGAGCTCGCGGGGGAGTACCGCCACATGTGGGAGGCCAAGCCGTCCTGGCAGGGATTCTGAGCGCCCCTCGTCCATCGACCCGCCCACCCCGGAAGGTGCATCCGTGCCCGCCTCGGTCCCTCACCGGCCGCGCGCCGAGCAGGCGCCGCAGGCCGCCGCGTCCCCGTCGGTGCTGCGCGCGGACCGCGTCCATGACGGCGAGCGCCTCGGCGGCCCCGGCTGGATCGCCCTGGCCGGGGACCGGGTGGTGGCCGTCGGGACCGGGGACCCGCCGCGCACCCACGGCCCCGTCCATGACCTCGGCGACGCCCTCCTCGCTCCCGGCTGCGTGGACGTGCACTGCCACGGCGGCGGCGGACACGCCGTCGAGTCCGGCGCGGCCGCGGCACGCGCGGCGGCCGCGGCCCACGCCCGCGCGGGCACGACCACGGTCGTGGCCTCCCTCGTCACGGACGAGGTCGACGCGCTCGCGGCGCAGCTGACGGCCCTGACGCCCCTGTGCGCAGAGGGGGTGCTGGCCGGCGTGCACCTCGAGGGTCCCTGGCTCTCGCCCCTGCACTGCGGCGCGCACCGGGCCGCGTCGCTGCGGGCGCCGGAGCCCGAGGACGTCGCTCGCCTCGTCGAGGTCGGCGCGGGCCACCTGGCGATGGTCACGCTGGCCCCCGAGCTGCCCGGGGCCCTCGACGCGGTGGGCCGGCTGGCGGAGGCGGGCGTCGTCGTCGCGATCGGCCACACGGACGCCTCCTACGAGACCACGCGCGCGGCGATCGACGCGGGGGCGCGGATGGCCACGCACCTGCACAACGCGTGCCGGCCCACCCACCATCGCGAGCCCGGGCCGGCCGTCGCCCTGCTGGAGGACCCGCGCGTGGGGATCGAGACCATCGTGGACGGCGTCCACCTGCATGCGGCCACGGTGCGGCGGGTCGCCCGGGAGGCCGGGGAGCGGTGGATCCTCGTCTCGGACTCCATGGCCGCCGCCGGCTGCGGCGACGGCGAGTTCCCCCTCGGGCCGCTGCGGGTCCGGGTCCACGACGGCGTCGCGCGGGTGGTCGGCGCGGACGGCGCAGCCGGGGCCATCGCCGGGTCCACGGCCACGGTCACCGGCTCGGTGCGCTCCGCCGTCGTCGCCGGGGTCGACCTCGACGCCGCGCTGCGGGCGGCGACGGCCGCGCCCGCGGACGCCCTGGGGCTTCCCGACGTCGGCCGGCTCCGAGCCGGGAGCCGAGCGGACGCCGTCGTCTTCGGCCCCGAGCTCGAGGTGCGCGGGGTGCTCCATCACGGAACGTGGGTGAAGGCGGCCGCCCCCGCGGCGGCTGACTAGGTGTAGGAGGGCATGACGTTGTTGACTCGGGCCGGTGCCAACGAGGCCGGAGGGGCGTCCCCGCAGGAGGTATGAGGCCGATGGTAGTTGTAGTGGTTCACCCACACGGCCAGCGCCTCACGCCGAGCTGTCTCTGAGGTATACGGACGGGCGTAGAGGACCTCATCGACCATCAGCCGGTTGTACCGTTCGACCTTCCCGTTATGGCGCGGGGTGTAGGGGCGGATCCGGTGGTGCCGGCCCCCGAGCGAGACCACCTTGGCGGTGAAGTCCACGGCCCGGTAGTTGTTCCCGTTGTCCGTGACCACCCGGTCCACGGTGATGCCGTGGGCGGCGAAGAACGCGCGGGCCCGGCAGAAGAACCCGATCGTGGTCACCGCCTTCTCATCCTCCAACGCCTCGGTGTACGCCAGGCGGGTGTACCCGTCGATCGCCGAGTGCAGGTAGGTGTACCCGACCCGCCGGCCGGCACCACGCTTGGAAGCACGGCCTGCTTCACTTTCACGTCCGTGGGTGCGCCAGCCGCCCCCGTCTGGGATCTTCCCGATTTTCTTCACGTCCAGGTGCACCATGTGCCCCGGGCCGCGGGCGGTGATCTTCTGTGGTCGTTGGCGCAGGTCTTCCCCGGCCGGGGTCAGGTCCCGTAACCGGGAGATCCCGAGTCGGTGCAGCCACCGTCCCACGGTGCGCAGGCACAGCTGGTGGCCTTCGGAGGCGAGGTGGTGATGGATGCGCCGTGCGGACCACTTGCGCTCCCGCCGCAGGGCGTGGATCTGGGCGACCAGGACCGGATCGAGCTGGGCAGGTGAACGGTGCGGCCGGCTGGGCAGGTCCTGAAGGCCGGCTTCTCCCTGGGCGCGGTAGCGGGCGACCCAGGTGGCCACCGTGGGCCGGCTCACCCGGAACTCGGCTGCCACGTGTGCCTGCGGGATCCCGTCGTGCAGGTGGCGGTGGACCATCCTGAGACGGCCGGTCGGGGTCAGGGGTGCGTTAGCGTGAGTCATGAGCGGGTCTCTTCTGGCAGGTGGGTTGTTGAGGAACTTCCATCCTGCGGGAGAGGCCCGCTCGTCTCATCTCAGCCCGTACCCCGTGGCAAGAACCTCATGACCCACAACAACTAGGGTGGGCGCAGGCCCGGGATCCGACCCCGACCGCCCGGTCGTCTCACGATGTGACGCTTTATCTCACATTGCGAGACAGGCGGGTGGTCGATGGCGGACGGGGCGCACGGCTGTCGATACTGAGACCACCCCCGAAGGACCCGGCGGCCCGTGTCCCCACCTCAGACTCCACCACGCCGGCCCGATCCGTCATCGACGCGGCCACGGTCCCCGACGCCCGACGGATCCGAACGACGACCGTCCGACGCCCCCGCGACGGACACGCAGCGACGAACGCAGTGAGGTGACCCCATGAGCACGACCCCCCGCGACGCCCGCGCGGCGGTCCCGCAGGTCCCGACGCCGGCCTCCCGCCCGACGGAGACCGCCCGGGTCCAGGAGCGCCGTCCGGCCCCCCGGCCCGAGATCGTCGAGCCGCGGGTGCCCGGCGAGGGCTCCCGCGTCGAGCCGACCCGGATGACCGGCTCCGAGGGCATCATCCGCTCCCTGGAGGAGCTGGGGGTCACGGACGTGTTCGGGCTGCCCGGCGGCGCCATCCTGCCGACCTACGACCCGCTCATGGACTCCGATCGGATCCGCCACATCCTGGTGCGCCACGAACAGGGCGCCGGTCACGCGGCGCAGGGCTACCACCTGGCCACCGGCAAGGTCGGCGTGGCCATCGCCACCTCCGGTCCCGGCGCCACCAACCTGGTGACCGCCGTCGCGGACGCCCACATGGACTCCCAGGCGGTCGTGTTCATCACCGGCCAGGTCTCCTCCGCCGCGATCGGCACGGACGCCTTCCAGGAGGCGGACATCGTGGGCATCACGATGCCCATCACCAAGCACTCCCGGCTCGTGACCCGGCCCGAGGACGTCCCCCAGGCCCTCGCCGAGGCGTTCCACATCGCCGCCACGGGCCGGCCCGGGCCCGTGCTCGTGGACGTCACCAAGGACGCCCAGCAGGGCGAGTTCGAGTTCGCGTGGCCGCCCCGGATCGACCTGCCCGGCTACCGCCCCGTCCTGCGCGGCCACCCCCGGCAGATCCGCGAGGCCGCCCGGCTGATCCGCGAGGCCCGGCGCCCCGTGCTGTACGTGGGCGGCGGCGTGGCCCGCGGCGAGGCCCACGAGGAGCTGCGCGCCCTCGCCGAGCGCACGGGCGCCCCGGTGGTCACCACCCTCACCGCCCGCGGCGTCTTCCCCGACTCGCACCCCCAGCACCTGGGCATGCCGGGCATGCACGGCGGCGTCCCCGCCGTGGCCGCGCTCCAGCAGGCCGACCTGCTGATCACGCTCGGCGCCCGCTTCGACGACCGCGTGACCGGTCACCTGCCCTCGTTCGCCCCCGGCGCCCGCGTGATCCACGCGGACATCGACCCGGCCGAGATCTCCAAGAACCGCACCGCGGACGTGCCGATCGTCGGTGACGTCAAGGAGATCATCCCGGACCTGGTGGCCGAGCTCGCGACGGACACCGAGGCGCTGCCCGACCTCGCCGACTGGTGGGCGGTGCTGCGGCGCCTGCAGGACACCTACCCGATGGGCTGGACCGAGACCGAGGACGGCCTCCTCGCGCCCCAGGAGGTGATCTCGCGCCTGTCGGCCCTGTCCGGCCCCGAGGCCACCTACGTGGCCGGCGTCGGCCAGCACCAGATGTGGGCCAGCCAGTTCGTCGCCTACGAGCGCCCGCGCCAGTGGCTCAACTCGGCCGGCCTCGGCACGATGGGCTTCGCCGTCCCCGCCGCGATGGGGGCGCAGGTGGGCGAGCCCGACCGCGTGGTCTGGGCCATCGACGGCGACGGCTGCTTCCAGATGACCAACCAGGAGCTCGCCACGTGCGTGATCAACCGCATCCCCATCAAGATCGCGGTGATCAACAACTCCTCGCTGGGCATGGTGCGCCAGTGGCAGACCCTCTTCTACGACGGGCGCTACTCGAACACGGACCTGAACACGGGCCACGACACCGCCCGGGTGCCGGACTTCGTCAAGCTCGCCGACGCCTACGGCGCCGCGGGCCTGCGCTGCGACCGCCGGGAGGACCTGGACGACACCATCCGCCAGGCCCTCGCCATCGACGACCGCCCCGTGATCGTGGACTTCGTGGTGTCCCGCGACGCCATGGTCTGGCCGATGGTCCCGGCGGGGGTCAGCAACGACGCGATCCAGGTGGCCCGGGGCATGACGCCCGACTGGGACCAGGAAGACTGAGGAGGGCAACCGATGGAACGCCACACCCTGTCCGTGCTCGTCGAGGACGTGCCCGGCACCCTGACGCGCGTGGCCGGCCTCTTCGCCCGGCGCGCGTTCAACATCCACTCGCTGGCCGTGGGCGTCACGGAGGTCGAGGGCCTGTCCCGGATCACCGTGGTCGTCGACGCCGACACGGACCTGCTCGAGCAGGTCACCAAGCAGCTGAACAAGCTGATCAACGTGATCAAGGTCGTCGAGCTCACGCCCGACTCCTCCGTTCAGCGCGACCACCTGCTCGTGAAGGTGCGCGCCGATGCCGCCACCCGCGGTCAGGTCGTCCAGGCGGCCGACCTGTTCCGCGCCCACGTCGTCGACGTGGCCCCGGAGTCCCTGACCCTCGAGGCCACCGGCACCCGTGACAAGCTCGAGGCCTTCCTCGAGATGATGGAGCCCTACGGCGTGCGTGAGCTCGTCCGCTCGGGCACCCTCGCCCTCGCCCGGGGGCCGCGGTCCATGACCGACCGTGCCCTGGCCCGCTGACCCGTCCCGATCCACCCATCCCGTGAGGAGAACAGCATGACCGTGAAGAAGTTCTACGACGACGACGCCGACCTGTCGATCATCCAGGGCCGCACCGTGGCCGTCATCGGCTACGGCTCCCAGGGCCACGCCCACGCCCTGTCGCTGCGCGACTCCGGTGTGGACGTGCGCATCGGCCTCGCCGAGGGCTCCAAGTCCCGCGCCAAGGCCGAGGCCGAGGGCCTCCGCGTCGTCGACGTCGCCACCGCCGCCGCCGAGGCCGACCTGATCATGATCCTCACCCCGGACCAGGTCCAGGCCGACGTGTACGAGCAGCACATCGCCGGCAACCTGCAGGAGGGCGACGCCCTGTTCTTCGCGCACGGCTTCAACGTGCGCTTCGGCTACATCCAGGCCCCCGAGGGCGTCGACGTCGCCCTGGTCGCCCCCAAGGGACCGGGCCACGTGGTGCGCCGCGAGTTCGAGGCCGGCCGCGGCGTGCCCGCGCTGATCGCCGTCGAGAAGGACGCCTCCGGCCAGGCCCACGCCCTCGCCCTGTCCTACGCCAAGGCCGTGGGCGGCACCCGCGCCGGCGTCATCGAGACGACCTTCACCGAGGAGACCGAGACCGACCTGTTCGGCGAGCAGGCCGTGCTCTGCGGCGGCGCCTCCCAGCTCGTGCAGTACGGCTTCGAGACCCTCACCGAGGCCGGCTACCAGCCCGAGATCGCCTACTTCGAGGTGCTGCACGAGCTGAAGCTCATCGTCGACCTCATGGTCGAGGGCGGCATCGCCAAGCAGCGCTGGTCCATCTCCGACACCGCGGAGTACGGCGACTACGTCTCCGGCCCCCGCGTCATCACCCCCGACGTGAAGGAGAACATGAAGGCGGTCCTCGCCGACATCCAGTCCGGCGCCTTCGCGAAGCGCTTCATGGACGACCAGAAGGCCGGTGCGCCCGAGTTCAAGGAGCTGCGCGCCCGGGGCGAGGCCCACCCGATCGAGAAGACCGGCCGCGAGCTGCGCCAGATGTTCTCCTGGCTCAAGGACGCGGACGACGACTACACCGAGGGCACGGCGGCCCGCTGAGCCGCCCGAGCCCCCGACGCCGGCCCCGGGCATCGCGCTCCGGGGCCGGCGTCGCATTCCGGCCACGGCCCGGTCACGCGTCTAGGCTCGGACCGGAGCGCGGGCCGGCCCGCCTTCCATCCCACCGCACCACACCTCCAGGAGCACCCGTGAGCGCAGCCCAGCCCGTCGTCCTGATCGCCGAGGAACTCTCGCCCGCCACCGTCGAGGCCCTCGGCCCCGACTTCGAGATCCGCCGCACGGACGGCGCCGACCGCGCCCGCCTCCTCGAGGACCTGCGCGACGTCGACGCGGTGCTGATCCGCTCGGCCACCCAGATGGACGCCGAGGCGATCGCCGCCGCGCCGCAGCTGAAGGTCATCGCGCGCGCCGGCGTCGGACTGGACAACGTGGACGTGCCCGCCGCCACCGAGGCCGGCGTCATGGTCGTCAACGCGCCGACGTCGAACATCATCTCCGCCGCCGAGCTCACCTGCGGCCACATCCTGGCCGCCGCCCGCAACATCGCGGCCGCCCACGGCTCGCTGAAGGCGGGGGAGTGGAAGCGGTCGAAGTACACGGGCGTCGAGCTGTACGGCAAGCGGCTGGGCGTGATCGGCCTGGGCCGCATCGGCGCGCTCGTGGCCGAGCGCATGAAGGCGTTCGGCATGGAGATCCTCGCCTACGACCCCTACGTGACCACCGCCCGGGCGCAGCAGCTCGGCGCGAGCCTCGTGGAGCTGGACGAGCTGCTCGAGCGCGCCGACGTGGTCACGATCCACATGCCCAAGACCCCCGAGACGGTCGGCATGATCGGCGATGAGCAGTTCGCCCGCATGAAGGACACCGCGATCATCGTGAACGTGGCCCGCGGCGGCCTCGTGGACGAGGACGCCCTCGCCCGCGCGCTCGAGGCCGGGACCATCGGGGGCGCCGGCATCGACGTCTTCAGCTCCGAGCCGGCCACCGACCTGGCGTTCTTCGCCCACGACTCTGCCGTGGTCACCCCCCACCTGGGCGCCTCGACCGCCGAGGCCCAGGAGAAGGCGGGCGTCGCCGTCGCCGGCTCCGTGCGCCTGGCCCTCTCCGGCGAGCTCGTGCCGGACGCCGTGAACGTGGCCGGCGGCGCGATCCACGAGGACGTGCGCCCCGGCCTGCCGCTGGCCGAGAAGCTGGGCCGCGTGCTCACCGCGCTGGTGGGCGAGCAGTCCATCACGGCCGTCGAGGTGGAGATCGCCGGTGAGATCGCCGAGCACGACGTCTCCGCGATGCGCCTGGCCGCCCTGAAGGGCGTGTTCACGGACATCGTCTCGGACCAGGTCTCCTACGTGAACGCCCCCGTGCTGGCCGAGCAGCGCGGCGTCGAGTGCCGCCTCACCACCACCGCGGTGTCCGAGTCCTACCGCAACACCGTCACGGTGCGCGCCGCGACCGCGCAGGGCGCCCAGACGGCCGTCACCGGCACGCTCACCGGCCCGCGCCAGGTGCAGAAGCTCGTGGGCGTGGACCGGCACGACCTCGAGGTGCCGCTGGCCGACCACCTGCTCGTGTTCGCCTATCAGGACCGCCCGGGCGTGATCGGCGTCCTGGGCCAGGCCCTCGGGGTGCAGGGCGTGAACATCGCCGGCATGGACGTCTCGCGCGACGACGAGGGCGCCGCCCTGGCCGTGCTGACCCTGGACGGGGCCCTGTCCGGGGACACCGCGGCCACGCTGGCCGCGGCCATCGGCGCGGCCCGTGCGGCCGAGGTGGACCTCTCCGTCTGACCCGTCCACGCCCGGCGGGCACCGCGGGGCCGTGCGCGTCGCCCTGTGTTGAGATGGTGTCCATGTCGCGTCCACCAGAGCCC
>NZ_JABFAY010000002.1:200207-233103 GCF_017168495.1 Micrococcus sp. KRD096
CACCCGCCCCGACCGCGCGCGCCGCAGCAGCCCGCCCCGCCACGCCTCCGGGCGTGCAGGGCCGCTGGGCCCGGCGCGCGGCGGGCGGGCTGATCGGCGTCAGCGTCCTGCTCGCCACCTGGTCGTTCGCCCTCCCCTTCGTGTTCGGGCTGGGCCCGCGGCAGGTGCCGTGGTGGCGCGAGGTCTTCGACGTGAACCACGAGGCCAACCTCACCGCGTGGTGGAGCTCGGGCCTGCTCCTGCTGGGGGCCGCGGGCTTCACCACGGTGGGTCTCGTGCGCCGCGCGCTGGGGGCGGACCGGCGGCGGAGCCTGCTCGCGTGGCTGACCCCCGCGGCCCTGCTGGCGGCCATGAGCCTGGACGAATCGACGCAGATCCACGAGCAGGCCGGCCGGCTGTGGGAGGTCCTGCCGTTCGCGGGGGAGAACCCGCTGCCCGCGTTCCAGTGGCTGATCCTCGGCGCGCCGGCCGCGATCGTCGTCCTCGGGCTGCTCGCGCTGTGCACCGTCGCCCTGCCCCGCCGGACCCGAGCGCTGACGGTGGCGGGCGGCGCGGTGTTCTTCTTCGGCGCGATCGTCCTCGAGGCGGTGCCGCTCGTCTTCGGGATCGGGCGCAGCACCCTGGCCTACCACGTGGCGACGCACGCGGAGGAGCTGACCGAGATGATCGGGGCGTCCGTGCTCGTGGTGGCCCCGTGGGCCCACCTCCACCTGCGGCCTGCGCCGGGCCATCTGCAGGTCACCGCCGACGGCGTCCCGGACGCCGGCGCGGACGACGTCGTCCTCGGCGCGGGCCCCGGGCCCGCCGCTAGACTCGACGACTGTGACTGACGCCCGCGCCCCGTACTACCTGACCACGGCCATCTCCTACCCGAACGGCGAGCCGCACATCGGCCACGCCTACGAGTACATCGCCTCGGACGCGATGGCCCGCTTCCAGCGGCTCGACGGGCGGGACGTGCGCTTTCTGACCGGCACGGACGAGCACGGCCAGAAGATGGAGCAGACGGCGCAGCAGCAGGGTGTGAGCGCGCTCGAGCTGGCCACGCGCAACGCGGCCGTCTTCAAGGAGATGGACGACGACGTCCTGGACATCTCCTACGACCGCTTCATCCGCACCACGGACACGGACCACGCCGAGGCCGTCCGCGAGATCTGGCGGCGCATGGAGGCCAACGGGGACATCTACCTCGGCTCCTACGCCGGCTGGTACTCCGTGCGGGACGAACGCTACTTCGGCGAGGACGAGACCGAGGTGGGTCAGGACGGGGTGCGCCGCGCCGTCGAGACCGGCACCGAGGTGACGTGGACGGAGGAGGAGTCCTACTTCTTCCGCCTGTCCAAGTACCAGCAGCCGCTGCTGGACCACTACCGCGAGCACCCGGACTTCGCCGCCCCCCGGTACCGCTTCAACGAGGTCATCCGCTTCGTGGAGGCCGGGCTCGAGGACCTGTCCATCTCCCGGACCTCCTTCCAGTGGGGCATCGACCTGCCGGCGCCCGCGGACCCCGACGCCGCCGACGCCGACCGGCGCGCCGACCACGTCACCTACGTCTGGGTCGACGCGTTGACGAACTACCTCACCGGCGCGGGCTGGCCGGCGGAGGACCCGGAGGCGTTCGCGCGCTACTGGCCGGCGGACCTGCACGTGATCGGCAAGGACATCTCCCGGTTCCACTGCATCTTCTGGCCCGCGTTCCTCATGTCGGCCGGCCTCGAGCTGCCGCGCCGCGTCATGATCCATGGCTTCCTGAACAACAACGGGGCCAAGATGTCCAAGTCCCTGGGCAACGTGGTGCACCCGCGGGAATGGGTGGCCCGGTACGGCCTGGACGCCATTCGCTTCTTCCTGCTGCGCGAGTTCCCGTTCGGCGCGGACGGCTCCTACAGCCACGAGGCCGTGGTGAGCCGCAAGAACGCGGACCTGGCCAACAACCTCGGCAACCTCGCCCAGCGCTCGCTGTCCATGGTGGCCAAGAACTGCGGCGCCGCCGTGCCCGAGCCGGGCGAGTTCACCGAGGCGGACCGCGCCGTCCTGGCCCAGGTCGACGCCCTGCTGGAGCGCTCCCGGTCCGCGTACGCGGTGCAGGACTTCCACGACGCGCTCGAGGAGACCTGGCGCGTGCTCGGTGAGATCAACGCCTACTTCGCGGACCAGGCCCCGTGGGTGCTGCGCAAGACGGACGAGCCGCGCATGCGCACGGTGCTGTACGTGACGTTGCAGGCCGTGCGCCGGGTGGCCCTGCTCGCGCAGCCGGTGATGCCCGGTTCGGCCTCGCGGCTGCTGGACCTGCTCGGCGTCCCCGCCGAGGGCGACGCCGGCCGCACCGGCGCGTCCGGCACCGGCCCGCGGTCCTTCGCCGCGTTCCACGAGGACCTGGTCCCCGGCACCCCGCTGCCCGCCCCGCAGCCGGTCTTCCCGCGGCACGAGGAGCCCGCCGAGGACTGAGTCCGTCCGGAGGGTGAGACCGGGTGTCACACGATGTGGTCCTCACGCGTGCCGCGCGTAGCCTGAGGGCCATGACCGAGACCACACGCAGCTCCGCAGACCCCTTGGACATCGCCGTCATCGGCGGCGACGGCATCGGCCCCGAGGTCACCGACCAGGCCGCCGCCGTCCTGCAGGCGGCGCTGCGTGCCGAGGGGCGTCCGGAGGCCCGGCTCACCCCGTATCCGCTGGGTGCGGAGCACTGGCTCGAGACCGGCGAGGCGCTCACGGACGAGGTCCTCGAGTCCCTTCGCCGCCACGACGCGATCCTGTTCGGGGCCGTCGGCGCCGCGCCCGGGGACGAGCGCATCCCGTCCGGGCTGATCGAGCGCGGCATGCTGCTCAAGCTGCGCTTCGCGCTGGACCACGGCGTGAACCTGCGCCCGGCCACCCTGCTGCCCGGCGCCGTCAGCCCCCTGGCCGCGCCCGGCGAGATCGACTTCACCGTGGTGCGCGAGGGCACGGAGGGGCCGTACGTGGGCAACGGCGGTGCGATCCGCGTGGACACCCCGCACGAGATCGCCACGGAGGTCTCCGTGAACACGGCGTTCGGCGTGCGCCGCGTCGTCGAGGACGCCTTCCGTCGCGCCGACGCGGGCGAGCGCAAGCGCCTCACGCTCGTGCACAAGCACAACGTCCTGGTCCACGCCGGCCACCTGTGGCGCCGCACCGTGGAGTCCGTGGCGGCCGACTTCCCCGCGGTCACCTGGGACTACATGCACGTCGACGCCGCCATGATCTTCCTGGCGACGGACCCGGCCCGCTTCGACGTGATCGTGACGGACAACCTGTTCGGGGACATCATCACGGACCTCGCCGCGGCCGTGACCGGCGGCATCGGGCTCGCCGCCTCCGGCAACATCAACGTCGAGGGCACGGCGCCGTCGATGTTCGAGCCGGTCCACGGCTCCGCTCCGGACATCGCGGGCCAGGGGATCGCCGACCCCGTGGCCGCCATCCTCTCCGCCGCCCTGCTGCTCGAGCACGTGGGCGAGACCGGCGCCGCGGCGCGCGTGCGCACCGCGGTGTGGGCGCACCTGAAGGACCGGGTGGACGGCGCGCGGGGCACCACCGCCGAGGTGGGCGCCGACGTCGCCGCGCGGGTCTGACGCGCGGGCCCGGCGCGTCGACGCCGGGTCTAGGATGGGGCGACGGCCTGTGGCGTGTGCCACGCCCGGCGCCGTGGCCCCCCGCGCGTCGTGCCCGGCACCGGAGCCGTCCCCATCCGTCACCCGTCACGAGGAGTGATCCCACCGTGTCCGAGACCGTGTTCACGCGGCAACCACATCTGTCCCCGATGTCCGATCAGCAGCGCGTCGAGATCCTCCAGGACCCCGGTTTCGGCAACGTCTTCACGGACCACATGGTCTCGATCGACTGGACCTGGGACGAGGACGGCGGCGCGTGGCATGACGCCCGCGTGGAGCCCTACGGCCCGCTGTCCCTGGACCCCGCGGCCGCCGTGCTGCACTACGGCCAGGAGATCTTCGAGGGCCTGAAGGCCTACCGGCACGAGGACGGGTCGGTGTGGACGTTCCGCCCCGAGGCCAACGCGGCCCGCCTGAACCGCTCCGCCCGCCGCCTGGCCCTGCCGGAGCTGCCCGAGGAGCTGTTCCTCGGCTCGCTGCAGGCCCAGCTCGAGGCGGACCGGGCCTGGGTGCCCACCGGCCCGGGCCAGTCCCTCTACCTGCGCCCCTTCATGTTCGCCTCCGAGGCGTTCCTCGGCGTCCGCCCGGCCCGGCAGGTGCGGTACATGGTGATCGCCTCGCCGGCCGGCAACTACTTCGGCGGCGAGCTCAAGCCGGTGACCATCTGGGTCTCGCGTGACTACGCCCGCGCCGGCAAGGGCGGCACGGGCGCGGCCAAGACCGGCGGCAACTACGCCGCCTCGCTGCTGCCCCAGCTGCAGGCCGCGGCGAAGGGCGCCGACCAGGTCGTGTTCCTCGACCAGTACCACGACGACGCGATCGAGGAGCTCGGCGGCATGAACGTGTTCTTCGTGCACGCCGACGGCCGCCTCGTCACCCCGGCGCTCACCGGCACGATCCTCGAGGGCGTCACCCGCTCCTCGATCCTCCAGCTCGGCCGGGACATGGGCCTGACCGTCGAGGAGCGTCGCGTCACCCTCGCCGAGTGGGCCGAGGGCGTCCGCTCGGGCGAGATCACCGAGGTCTTCGCGTGCGGCACCGCCGCCGTCGTGACCCCGATCGGCCGTCTGCTCGACGGCGACGACGTGATCGAGTCCGCCGGCGGGGCCGACGTGGCCCTGAAGATCCGCACCGAGCTCGAGGGCATCCAGACCGGGCGCGTCGAGGACCGCCACGGCTGGCTGCACCGCCTCGTCTGACCCCACCCCACGAACGGAGACCCCCGTGAGCTCGCACCGCTCCTCCGCGGCCGCCGAGGGCGCCCCACTCCCGGCCACGACGCCGGAAGACCTCCCGCCCACCGAGGCCGCCGGCCGGCCCCGCTGGACGCCCGCGAAGATCGCCGTCTGGGTGGCCGTCGCCCTGCTCGGCGGCGTCGCCTGGACCATGCTCGCCCTGCACCGCGGCGAGACGATCAACGCGATCTGGTTCGTGTTCGCCGCCGTGGCGACGTTCGCGATCGGCTACCGCTTCTACTCGAAGTACGTCGAGCGCATGATCGTCCACCCGGACGACACCCGCGCCACCCCGGCCGAGTACCGGGCCGACGGCCGGGACTACGTGGCCACCGACCGCCGCGTGCTCTACGGCCACCACTTCGCGGCCATCGCCGGCGCCGGTCCGCTCGTGGGCCCCGTGCTCGCCGCGCAGATGGGCTACCTGCCCGGCACCATCTGGATCATCGTCGGCGTGATCCTGGCCGGCGCGGTCCAGGACTACCTCGTCCTGTTCTTCTCGATGCGCCGCGGCGGCCGCTCGCTCGGCCAGATGGCCCGGGACGAGCTGGGCCGCGTCGGGGGCACCGCCGCGATCGTCGCGACCCTGCTGATCATGGTGATCATCACGGCCATCCTGGCCCTCGTGGTGGTTAACGCCCTGGGCGAGTCCCCGTGGGGCGTGTTCTCCGTGGCCATGACCATCCCGATCGCGCTCTTCATGGGCGTGTACCTGCGCTGGATCCGCCCGGGCCGCATCACCGAGATCTCCGTGATCGGGTTCGTCCTGCTCCTGGCGGCCATCATCGGCGGCGGCTGGGTGGCCGGGACCGAGTGGGGCGCGGCCCTGTTCACCCTGGACCGCACCACCATCGCCTGGGCCGTGATCATCTACGGGTTCGTCGCGGCCGTGCTGCCCGTGTGGCTGCTGCTCGCTCCGCGCGACTACCTGTCCACCTTCATGAAGATCGGCGTGATCGCCGGTCTCGCGCTGGCCATCGTCGTCGTGCAGCCGCGCATCGGCACCCCCGCGTTCTCCGAGTTCGCCTCGGGCCAGACCGGCCCGGTGTGGCCCGGTTCGCTGTTCCCGTTCCTGTTCGTCACCATCGCGTGCGGTGCGCTCTCCGGCTTCCACGCGCTGATCGCCTCGGGCACGACGCCCAAGATGGTGGAGAAGGAGCGGCAGACCCGCTTCATCGGCTACGGCGGCATGCTCATGGAGGCCTTCGTGGCCATCATGGCGCTCGTGGCCGCCGTCTCGCTCGACCGCGGCATCTACTTCGCCATGAACTCCCCGGCCGCCCTCACCGGCGGCACCCCGGAGACCGCCGTCGACTTCGTCATGGGCCTCGGCCTGGCCGGCGTGAACCTCACCCCCGGGGACCTGACCCACCTGGCCGACCTCGTGGGCGAGGAGACCGTGGTCTCCCGCACCGGCGGCGCCCCCACCCTCGCGGTCGGCCTGGCGCACATCATGGGCCAGCTCGTGGGCGGCGACGCGCTCATGGGCTTCTGGTACCACTTCGCGATCATGTTCGAGGCGCTGTTCATCCTCACCGCCGTCGACGCCGGCACCCGCGTGGCCCGGTTCATGCTCCAGGACTCCCTGGGCAACGTGGTCCCGCGCTTCAAGGACACCTCGTGGCGCGTGGGCGCGTGGGTCTGCACGGCTATCATGGTGGCCGCGTGGGGCGCCGTGCTGATCATGGGCGTCACCGATCCGCTGGGCGGCATCAACACGCTGTTCCCGCTGTTCGGCATCGCCAACCAGCTGCTCGCGGCGATCGCGCTCGCCGTCGTCCTGACGATCGTCGCGCGCCGCCGGGACTTCCGGGGCCTGTGGATCGTGGCGCTGCCGCTGGCGTTCATCACCGTGGTCACCACCGTGGCGTCGTTCCAGAAGATCTTCTCCTCCATCCCGGCGGTGGGCTACTGGGCGCAGCATCGCGCGTTCCAGGACGCGCTGGCGGCGGGGAAGACGAGCTTCGGCGCCGCGAAGTCCGTGCCGGCCATGGAGGCCGTGGTCCGCAACACCTTCATCCAGGGCACGCTCTCCGTCGTCTTCCTGGTGTTGGCGCTGATCGTCATCACGACGTCGGTGCTCGCCACGGTGCGCGCCTTCCGCGGCACCGAGGTCATCGACCACCAGGACCCGTACGTGCCCTCGCAGCGCTTCGCCCCGGCCGGGCTGTTCGCCACGGCCGAGGAGAAGGAGCTGCAGCGGAAGTGGGACGCGCTGCCGGCGGACCGGCAGCCGGTGCGGGGTCACTGACGTGGCCGATCCGCGCGCGACGCCGGCCGGGCCCTCCTCCGCGGAGGGCCCGGCCGGCCCGTCTCGGCCCAGCGTGTGGGCCCGGGCGCGCTGGTGGGTCCGCCAGCTCTCCGGCGAGGGGAAGTACGACGCGTACGTGGCCCACCACCGGGCGCACCATCCGGAACGCGCGCCGATGACCGAGCGGGAGTTCTGGCGGGCCGAGTACGCGCGCCAGGAGGCCAATCCGGGCAGCCGCTGCTGCTGAGCGGTCTCGACCCGCCCCGCACCGCGCCGCGCTGAGCCAGACGAATCCGCCCGCGAGCCAGACGAATCGGTCTCCTCAGGCCGTCCGCCGCGGCCGAATCGTCTGGCTCGCGACGTCAGCGGGGTCGGCATCGGGTGGGGTGTCCGGCGACGGCGCCCGCCGCTCACCCACTAGGCTGGCGGCCATGCGCATCGCCCGTTTCGTGGACCAGGCCGAACCGACCTACGGCATCGTGGAGGGCCCGGCGGACGCCGACCTCTCCGAGCTGAGCATCACCGCCCTGCAGGGGGACCCGTTCTTCCATGGGATCCAGCCGACCGGCACGACCCACCGCCTCGAGGACGTGCGCCTCGTGGCCCCGATCATCCCGCGCTCGAAGATCGTGGGCGTCGGCCGCAACTGGGCTGACCACGCGAAGGAGCTCGGCAACGAGGTGCCCGCCTCGCCGCAGTTCTTCCTCAAGCCGAACACCTCCGTGGTGGGGCCGAACGAGCCGGTGACCCTGCCGAGCTGGTCGGACGAGGTCTCCTACGAGGCCGAGCTCGCCGTCGTCATCGGCACCATCTGCAAGGACGTGCCGGTGAGCCGCGTGGACGACGTCGTGTTCGGCTACACCGTGGGCAACGACCTCACCGCCCGCGACGCCCAGCGCACCGACCTGCAGTGGGCCCGCGCCAAGGGCTTCGACGGCGCCTGCCCGCTGGGCCCGTGGATCGAGACCGAGCTGGACGTGGAGCCGGCCGGCGGCCTGCGCATCACGTCCCGGCTCGACGGCGAGACCCGCCAGGACGGCACGACGGCGGACATGGTCTTCGGCGTCCGCGAGCTCGTGGCCGCGGCCTCGGAGATGTTCACCCTCCTGCCCGGCGACGTGATCCTGACCGGCACCCCGGGCGGGGTCGGGACGGTCCAGGAGGGCCAGCGCGTCGAGGCCGAGGTCGAGGGGATCGGCGTCCTGGCCACCGTCTTCCGCCGCTGACGCGGGCGCCCGACGACGCCGTCCGGGCCCCCGCGTAGACTCGGGGCATCATGACTGACGCCACCGCTCCCGTGTCCGAGAACGCCCCCGCCCCCTTCGCCGACGCTCGCCCACCGGCACCCCCCACGTGGGGCTGATCCGCACCGTCCTGTTCAACTGGGGCTGGGCGCGGCACACCGGCGGCACCCTCGTGTTCCGCATCGAGGACACGGATGCCAAGCGCGACTCGGAGGAGTCCTACCAGCAGCTGCTCGAGGCGATGCGCTGGCTCGGGATCGACTGGGACGAGGGCGTCGAGGTCGGCGGTCCGCACGAGCCATACCGTCAGTCCCAGCGTGGGGAGATCTACGCGGACGTGATCGAGAAGCTCAAGGCCGGCGGATACATCTACCCGTCCTACTCGAGCCCCGAGGAGACCGAGGCCCGTCACCGGGCCGCCGGCCGCGACCCCAAGCTGGGCTACGACGGCCACGACCGTGACCTCACGGACGAGCAGATCGCCGCCTTCGAGGCCGAGGGCCGCGCGCCGGTCTGGCGGCTGCGCATGCCGGACGAGGACATCACCTTCACCGACCTGGTGCGCGGGGAGATCACCTTCAAGGCCGGCTCCGTGCCGGACTTCGTGGTGGTCCGCGCGGACGGGTCGCCGCTGTACACCCTCGTGAACCCGGTGGACGACGCGCTCATGGGCATCACCCACGTGCTGCGCGGCGAGGACCTGCTCTCGTCCACTCCGCGCCAGATCGCGCTCTACCGCGCCCTGCACGCGATCGGCGTCGCCCGGTACATGCCGGTGTTCGGCCACCTGCCCTACGTGATGGGCGAGGGCAACAAGAAGCTGTCCAAGCGCGATCCGCAGGCCAACCTGTTCCTGCACCGGGACAACGGCTTCATCCCGGAGGGCCTGCTGAACTACCTCGGCCTGCTGGGCTGGTCCCTCTCCGCGGACGAGGACATCTTCACCCCGCAGCAGTTCGTGGAGCACTTCGACGTGCACAAGGTGCTGGCCAACCCCGCCCGCTTCGACGAGAAGAAGGCGATCGCGATCAACGGCACGCACGTGCGCATGCTCGACGTGGCCGACTTCCGTGACCGTCTCGTGCCCTACCTGCACGCGGCCGGCCTCGTGGGCGAGCACCTGACGGAGCGGGAGATGGAGGTCCTCACCGCCGCGGCCCCGCTCGTGCAGGAGCGCGTGCAGCTGCTCGGTGAGGCCGTCGAGATGCTCACCTTCCTCTTCACGGCGGACCGGGACGTCCGGACCGCCGAAGGCGCCCTCAAGGGCATGCCGGCGGACCTGGGCGCCGCCGTCGCCGCGGCCCGGGAGGCGCTGGCCGCCCTGCCCGAGGACGAGTTCACCACCGAGCGCATCGAGGCGGCGCTGCGGGCCGCCCTCATCGACGGCCTGGGCCTCAAGCCGCGCCAGGCGTTCGGCCCGGTGCGCGTCGCGGTGACCGGCCGCAAGGTGTCCCCGCCGCTCTTCGAGTCGCTCGAGATCCTGGGCCGGGACTCCGCGCTCGCCCGTCTGGACCGCTTCGCCGCGGAACAGGGCCTGGACCAGGACCAGCCCGCCGACGCATGAGCCGGGGCGTGAGCACGACGCCGGCCGGCGGGTCCGCGGGCGCGCCCGCGCCGCCGGCCTGGGACGCCGTCCTCTTCGACCTGGACGACACGCTGCTGGATCTGCGCTCCGCCCAGCACGCCGCGTTCGACGCGACGGTGCGCCGGCAGTGGGCCGGGGCCGCCGACGTCGACCCGGCGGTGCTGGCTGAGGCCACCGACGCCTTCGCGTCCGACGCCGGCGGCCACTACGGGCGCTACGTGGCCGGGGAGCTGACGTTCGAGGAGCAGCGGCTGGCCCGCGTGGCCGACGCCCTGCGCGCGCTCGGCGTGCCCGAGGACGCGGCGACCCCGCTCGACGGCCTGTGGACCACCGACTACGAAGAGGTCGTGCGCGGGCACTGGGCGCTGTTCCCCGCGACCGTCGACGTCCTCGCCGAGGTGCGGGGAACAGGCCGTGGCGTGGGGATCGTCACGAACAACGTGGAGGCCTACCAGCGCGGCAAGGCCGACGCCCTCGGTCTGGAGTGGGTCGAGGTGCTGATCGGCTCGGACACGGCCGGGGCCCCGAAGCCGGACCCGGCCCCCTTCCTGGCCGGCTGCTCCCGCCTGGGCACGGACCCGGGACGCACCCTCATGGTGGGGGACAGCCTGCGTCACGACGTCGAGGGGGCCCGGTCGGCGGGGCTCGTTCCGGTGTGGATGAGCCCCGACGCCCCCGCCCACGGCGGGGCGGAGGAGCCGCTCTGGGACGAGGAGCACGCATGCTGGCGGATGCGGGCGATCGGCGGGCTGCGGACCTGGCTGGCGGCCTGACCCGCCGATTTTGCACACGTCGCCCGGAGGGTGTAGAGTTCTTACTCGTTGCCGGAGAGATCCGGGAACACCGAGCTCATGAATATGATGCACATCGGTCAGGCATGCTTGACCGACAGTGGGGTATGGTGTAATTGGCAACACAACGGTTTCTGGTACCGTCATTCTAGGTTCGAGTCCTGGTACCCCAGCGAGTCTTCGGACTCAATGAACGCGCACGGGCGGAGACGCTCGGACGTGGCGCACGGCCCCATCGTATAGCGGCCTAGTACGCCGCCCTCTCACGGCGGTAACGCGGGTTCAAATCCCGCTGGGGTCACGCAGTCGCCGCCCGGTCCTCGGACCGGAACGGCACGGGCGGATGAACGCATCCGCCGCCTGAACAGGAGACGCAGGCGCAGAAGAAGGTCTCCACGGCATCGCTTCCGCACACGCGGACAGCGCGCTCGGCCCCATCGTATAGCGGCCTAGTACGCCGCCCTCTCACGGCGGTAACGCGGGTTCAAATCCCGCTGGGGTCACCCGAGTGACAGGAGGCCCGGTCCCTGCGGACCGGGCTTCCGTCGTTTCCGTCCGCCGGGCCGGCGGGATGGGCGGCCGGTGCGCGCCCGTGAGACGATGGCCCACGTGCCACACACGGATCAGAACGCCCCAGACCTCGGTGTCGACACGGCCGTCCGCCGCGTGCGCGAGCACCTCGCCGCGCTCGAGCTGCCCTTCGAGACCGTCACTGCGGGGCAGGACCGCGCCGAGCGCGAGCGCACCCTGCACCAGATCGACGACTACGTGCTGCCCCGCCTCGACTCGCTCGACGCGCCGCTGCTGGCCGTCGTCGGCGGCTCCACCGGTGCGGGCAAGTCCACGCTGGTGAACGCGCTCGTCGGCCACGAGGTCTCCCGCTCCTCCGCCCTGCGGCCCACCACGCGGCAGCCTCTGCTGCTGCACAACCCCGCCGACGCCCACTGGTTCACGGGCCCGCGGGTGCTGCCCGACCTCGCCCGCGTCAGCGTGCACCGCGACGCGGCCGCCGGCCCCGTCGAACCCGACCAGTCCGCGATGGACACGGTCGCGCTCGTGGCCGAGCCCGCACTGCCGTCAGGCATCGCCCTCGTGGACGCCCCGGACATCGACTCCGTGGCGGACCAGAACCGCGCGCTGGCCCGGCAGCTCCTCGAAGCCGCCGACCTGTGGATCTTCACGACGACGGCGCACCGCTACGCCGACGCCGTGCCCTGGCAGCTGCTGGACGAGGCCGCCGCCCGCGACATCACCGTGGCCGTCGTGCTCGGCCGCGTGCCCGAGGGCGCGGCGGAGGACATCACCCCGGACCTGCGGCGCATGCTCACCGAGCGCGGCCTCGCCGACGCCCGGATCCACGTGATCCCCGAGACCCGCTTCGACGAGCGCGGTCTGCTCCCGCAGGAGCACGTCGCGGGCCTGCGCGCCTGGCTCGAGACCCTCGCCGCCGACGCCCAGGCGCGCGGCGCTGTCGCCCGCCGGACCGTGGACGGCGTGCTGGGCCAGCTGGCCGCCCGCGTCGCCGACCTGGCCCGCGCCGAGGAGGAGCAGCGGCACGCCGCGGACCTGCTCACCCGGATCGTGGGGGACTCCACGGACCAGGCCGTCGGCCGGGTCCGCGAGGCCACCTCGGACGGCACGCTGCTGCGCGGCGAGGTGCTCTCCCGCTGGCAGGACTTCGTCGGCACGGGGGAGTTCTTCCGCGGCGTCGAGACCACGATCGGCCGGCTGCGGGACCGCCTCGGCGCCCTGGTGCGCGGGCGCCCGGCCCCGCCCGAAGAGGTCGAGACCGCGCTCGAGACCGGCCTGCACGCCGTGATGGTCGAGGCGGCCGCCGCGGCCGCCGAGCAGATCGAGCGGCGTTGGGCGTCCGAGCCGGCGGGCCGGGCCCTCGTGGCCGGGCGCGACCTGGGCGCCCTGGCGCCGGACACGTCGGCGCGGGCGGCCGACGTCGTGCGGGACTGGCAGTCGGACGTGCTGGCGCTGATCCAGGAGGAGGGCGCGGGCAAGCGCACGCGCGCCCGCCTGGCGGCCACCGGCGTGAACGGCGCGGCCGTGGCCCTCATGATCATCTCGTTCGCCTCCACCGGCGGACTCGCGGGCATCGAGGTCGGCATCGCCGGCGGCGCCGCCGTCGTCGGTCAGAAGCTGCTCGAGTCGATCTTCGGCGAGGACGCCGTGCGCCGCATGGCCCGGCGTGCCGATGAGCTGCTCGAGCACCGAGTGCGGGCCTTCCTCGAGACCGTGCTCGCGGACCGCTTCCTGCCGCTGCTCCACCTCGAGCGCGAGCCGCAGGCCACCGAGGAGCTGCGCGCCCTCGTGCCGGTGCTGCGCCGCGGGGTGGCCGCCGGCGTCGACGGCCCGACCGGGCCCGAGCACGTCCCGTCCGCCGCCGAGGCGGGGGAGGAGCCCCGATGAGCCGCCGCGACACCCCCGCCCTGGCCCCCCGCCTGGACGCCCTCGGTGAGGCCGCCGAGCTGGCCGCGGGCCGCCTGCCCGAGGACGTCGTGGCCGGGGCCGACGCCGTCGTGCGCGCGGCCGGGGAGCGCCAGGCACTCTCCGCGGAGCACACCGTGGTCGGGTTCTTCGGGGCGACGGGCTCCGGCAAGTCCTCCCTGTTCAACGCGCTCACCGGCCGCGACCTGGCCCGCGTGGCCGCCACCCGGCCCACCACGTCCGAGCCGCTCGCCGCGGTCTGGGGCGTGGGCCGGGGACAGGGGCTGGACCCGGACGCGGAGCACGGCGACGGCACCGGCGAGGGCGGCGGCGCGGCCGCCCTGCTCGACTGGCTCGGCGTGCGCCGCCGCCACCTGCTGGACGAGGCGCCCGTGCTCGACGACGGCCGCCCCGGCTTCCTCGGCCTCGGCCGCCGTGAGGGCGCCGACGCCACCGGCCTGATCCTGCTGGACCTGCCGGACATCGACTCGGTCGAGCGGGGCAACCGCGAGATCACCTCCCGGCTGGCCGGCCACGTGGACGTGCTGGTGTGGGTCGTGGACCCGGAGAAGTACGCGGACGCCGTGCTGCACCGCGAGTTCCTGGCGACCATGGGCTCGCACGCGGCCGTGACCCTCGTGCTGCTCAACCAGGTGGACCGGCTCTCGGTGCGGGACCGGGACGTCGTGCTGGCCTCGCTGCGCCGGATGCTCTCGGGCCACGGCCTCGGCGACGTCCGGGTGCTGCCCGTGTCCGCGCGCACGGGGGAGGGCCTCGAGGAGGTCGGCCGGCAGGTCGCGGCGATCGTCGCCCAGCGCGGCGCGGCCGCCGAACGCCTGGGCGCGGACGTCGCGGCCCGTGCCGCGGACCTCGCCGCCGCCTCGGGCGAGGGCGAGCCGGCCGGCGTCGGGCCCGGGGACGAGCAGCGGCTCGGGCGCGAGCTGGCCGTGGCCGGCGGCGTGCCGGCCGTCGTCCGGGCGGTGGAGGGCTCGTACCGGCTGCGCTCGGCCAAGCGCACCAGCTGGCCCGTGCTGCGCTGGATGCACTCCTTCCGCGCGGACCCCCTGCGGCGCCTGCACCTGATGCCCGAGAGCGCCGCCCCCCGCCGCGACCGGGACGAGGTCGCCCGCGACCCCGCGCTGCACCGCACCTCCCTGCCCGAGCGCTCGGGCACCCAGCGGGCCGTCGTCGACGGCGCGGTCCGCACGCTGGCCGCCGCGGCCGGCGCGGGAGCCTCCGAGCCGTGGGCCGCCGCCATCCGCCGCGCGGGCCGGGAGCACGCCGAGGAGCTCCCCGGCGCCGTGGACCAGGCGATCGCCGCCACCGACCTCGGGGCCGGTCGGGGCAGCTGGTGGCACCCCGTGCTGGACGTGCTGCAGTGGCTCGCCCTCCTCACCGCCGTCGTCGGCGCCGGCTGGCTGGGCGTCCTCGCCCTGGCGGGGTACCTGCAGTTCCCCCTGCCGCCCGCGCCCACGGTCGAGGGCTTCCCCCTCCCGACGCTGCTGCTCGTCGGCGGCCTCGCGCTCGGCGTGCTGCTGGCCCTGCTGGCGATCCCCCTGACCCGGTGGACCGCCGCGGCGCGGGGACGCCGCGCGCGCCGCCGCCTCGAGGAGGCGACCACCGACGTCGGCCGGCGGCTCGTCGTCGACCCGGTGCGCGCCGAGGTGGACCGCTTCCACGCCTTCCGCGACGCCCTCGCCCGGGCCTCCGGCGTCCCGGTCCGGCGGGGCCGCCGATGACGATGCGCGACCCCGCGGCTGCGGCGGGGGCGACCGTCGGCGACCTCACGGAGGCCGAGCTGCTCGAGGTCGTCCTGACCGGGCTCGCCCCCGCCGTCCGGGACGGCCACTGGCCCGCCGGCACCGTCGCCCCGGGCGACGACGCCGCCCTCGTGCCCGCGCCCCGCGGCGGGACGCTCATCTCCACGGACGCGATGGGGGAGGGCACGGACTTCCTGCACCGCTGGCCCGCCGGTCCCCGCACCCGCGGCCACGACGCCGGCTGGAAGGCCGTCGCCCAGAACCTCTCGGACGTCAACGCGATGGGCGGGACCGCCTCCGCGCTCGTCACCGCCCTCACCCTGCCGCCGACGACGCCGGTCGCCTGGGTGCGGTCGTTCGCCGCGGGCATCGTGGGCGCGGTGCGTCACCTCGGCGCGCCGGACTGCCGGGTGGCCGGGGGCGACCTGGGCACCGGCGGACGGGTCCACGCCGCAGTGACGGTGCTCGGGGACCCGCACCCCGGCGGCGTGCTGCGCCGCGCGCCGGCCGCGGCGGACCGGGACCGCGTGCTCGCCGAGGGCGCCGACCTCGTCCATGCCCAGGCGGTGCCGGACGGTCCCCGGGCCGCCGCGCCTTCGGGGCCGGGGTGGGCCGCCGCCGGGCTCACCCTGCTGCTCACCGACCGCGCGGAGCTGGAGCGATGGGCGGACGCCCTCCCCGCCGCCGACCGGCCGTCACCGCGGGAGCTCGCCCGCGCCGTCCGCGCCCAGCTGCGACCGCGCCCGCCGCTGACCCTCGGGCCCGCCGCGGTGACGGCCGGCCTGCTCACCCTCATGGACGTCTCCGACGGCCTGGGCAAGGACGCGCACCGCATGGCGGCCGCCACCGGCGGGGCCGGACCCGCGCCGGCACCGTGGCTGGACGAGGCCTGGCTGGCGGCGACCGCCGCACCCCTGCGCCGCGTGGCCGCCCTGGCCGGGACCAGTCCGGAGGCGCTCGTGACCGGCGGGGGCGAGGACTACGGCCTCCTGGGGCTGGCGTGGCCCGAGACCGAGCTGCCCCGGGGGTTCACGCGGATCGGCCGGCTCGTGCCGGACGGGGCCCGGCCGCCGACCGGGCACCGGCCCCTGTCCGAGTCCGGCTGGGACCCGTTCGCCGGCTGAGCGCCCGGGCCGGGGTCCGCGGGCGGGTCAGGCCGCGCGGAGGAGTCGCTCCGGGTCGAAGCGGTGGCCGAGGCCGATGACGTCCCACCCGTGCTCGCGCCACGCGGCGACGTCCAGGACGTTGCGCCCGTCGATCAGCAGGCGGGAGGCCACGCGTGCGCCCACGGTGTCCGGATCCATCTCGCGGAACTGGCGCCACTCGGTCAGCAGCAGGGTCAGCTCGGCGCCGTCCACGGCCGCCTCGAGCGAGTCCACGTAGTCGAGCCGCGGGAAGCGGGCGGCCGCGTTGGCATTGCCCTCGGGGTCGTACACCCGGACGTCGGCGCCGGCCGTGTAGAGACGGTTGGCGACGTCGAGGGCGGGGGAGTCCCGGACGTCGTCGGAGTCCGGCTTGAACGTGACGCCCAGCACGGCGATCCGCGTGCCGTTGAGCACCTGCACGCTCGCGGGGGTGGGGGCGGGCCCGGAGGCCTCGGCCCGGCGGATCCGGCCGTCGCGAGCCGCGGAGAGCACCTGCACCGCCAGGTCCACCACGCGGTCACGGCGGCGCAGGTTGATGTCGTCCACCTCCGCCAGAAACCGCATGGTCCGGTCCAGGCCCAGCTCGGAGACGCGCGCCTGGAGCGCGCGGATGTCCTTGGGCAGACAGCCGCCCCCGAACCCCACGCCCGCGTTGAGGAACCGGCGTCCGATCCGCGCGTCGTGGCCGATCGCGTCCGCAAGGGTGCCGATGTCCCCGCCCACGTTCTCGGTGATCTCCGAGAACGCGTTGATGAACGAGATCTTCGTGGCCAGGAAGGCGTTCGCGGCCACCTTCACCAGCTCGGCCGTCTCGAGGTCCGTGCTGATCCACGGGGTGTCGTCCGCGAGCTGCCGCGCGTAGACCCGGCGCAGGATGCCCGCGGCGCGGGGCCCGTGCGTGCCGATGACGAGGCGGTCCGGGGTGAGCGTGTCCCTCACGGCGAAGCCCTCCCGCAGGAACTCGGGGTTCCAGGCGAGCTCGACCTCGCCCGGCAGCCCGGCCTCGGCGCGCACGGTGCGCACGAGCTCGGCCAGGCGGCGCGCGGTGCCCACGGGCACGGTCGACTTGCCGACGATCAGCGCGTCGCGGTCGATCGCCGCAGCGAGGGAGGCGACGGCGGCGTCCACATAGCTCAGGTCCGCCGCGGTCTCGCCCACCTTCTGCGGGGTGCCGACGCCGATGAAGTGGACGTCCGCCCAGCGGGCCGCCTCCGCGACGTCCGTGGTGAAGCGCAGCCGCCCGGAGGCGACGTGGGTGCGCAGCAGCTCGGGCAGGCCGGGTTCGTGGAAGGGCACCTCGCCGCGGGCCAGGCGCTCGATCTTGGCCGGGTCCACGTCCACGCCGAGGACCTCGAAGCCCAGCTCGGCCATGCACGCGGCGTGCGTGGCGCCCAGATAGCCCGTGCCGATCACGGACAGCCGCGGCGCGGCCTCCTGCTCGGCGGGGGCGGCGGGCGCGGTCGTCTCGGTCACGGCGGACTCCTCGGTGGTGCGGGGGCGGCGGTCGGGGACCTGGCTGACGCTAGGCCCCGCGGGTGAACGCGGGAAGAACGGGGTGTCTCGGCGGCGCGTCCCGTCGGTGGCGCGGGCGGGCCTCAGGCCTCGCCGGCGCGGATGAGCTCGGTGAGCCGCGTCGCGGCGGAGACGACGGCGTCCGCGTGCAGCCGGCCCGGCTGTCGGGAGAGCCGCTCGAGGGGGCCGGAGATCGAGACCGCCGCGATGACGCGGCCGCTGGGACCGCGCACCGGCGCCGACACCGAGGCGACCCCGGGCTCGCGCTCGGCCAGGGACTGGGCCCAGCCGCGCCGCCGCACCGCCGCGAGGACGGTGGGTGTGAACACGGCGCCGGCCAGCCCCTCGACGAGCCGCTCGTGGTCCTCCCAGGCCAGGAGCACCTGCGCGGCGGAGCCGGCCTTCATGGACATGCGAGCGCCCACGGGGATGGTGTCGCGCAGGCCCCAGGGCCGCTCCGCGCTGGCCACGCACACGCGGGAGTCCGCCTGCCGACGGAACACCTGGGCGCTCTCGCCCGTGGCGTCGCGCAGCCACAGCAGCACCGGGCCGGAGGCCGTGGTGAGCCGGTCCTCGCCGGCGGCGGAGGCGAGCTCGGCGAGGCGGGTGCCCAGCACGTAGCGGCCCTGCAGGTCCTTGCCCACCATGCGGTGGTGCGTGAGGGCGGCCGCGAGCCGGTGCAGCGTGGGCCGCGCGATCCCGGTGGCGATGACGAGCTGGGCGAGCGTGGCCGGGCCGGACTCGAGCGCGTCAAGGATCGCCACCGACTTGTCCACCACGCCGACACCGCTGGGATGCCGGTGGAGCGAGGGGCCGATGAGGTCGTCCTCGGTGGGCGGGCGCACGGGCTCGGTGGTCATGGGGTGATCGTAGTCGTCTCACTGCGCGGACGGCCGGGGATGTCGGCGCGCGACGTGCGCGACCGGGCCGGCCTCCGCCGCGTCCGGCATGTGAGACGACATCTCACGATATGGAATATCGCGCCGCGTGGTCGAGAACAGCCCCGCCGCGCCCCACAGTGGTCCGTGAGCACCGGCGCCCCGCGCCGGGCGACGACTGACAGGTGCGTGAGCAGGAAGGTGCGGCACATGACGACGGCGACGACGCGGCCCAGGACGCTGGCCGAGAAGGTCTGGGACGAGCACGTGGTGGTGCGCGGCGAGGGCGAGGGCGCCTCCCGCACCCCCGACCTGCTCTACATCGACCTGCACCTCGTGCACGAGGTGACGAGCCCGCAGGCCTTCGAGGGGCTGCGTCTGGCCGGGCGTCCGGTGCGTCGGCCCGACCTGACCATCGCCACGGAGGACCACAACACCCCGACGCTGGACATCGACCAGCCGATCGCGGATCCCACCTCGCGCACCCAGATCGAGACCCTGCGGGCCAACTGCGCCGAGTTCGGCGTCCGCCTGCACCCGTTGGGCGACGCCGAGCAGGGCATCGTTCACGTCGTCGGCCCCCAGCTGGGCCTGACCCAGCCCGGCCTCACCGTGGTCTGCGGCGACTCCCACACCTCCACCCACGGTGCGTTCGGCGCCCTGGCGTTCGGCATCGGCACCTCCGAGGTCGAGCACGTCCTGGCGACCCAGACCCTGCCGCTGAAGCCCTTCAAGACCATGGCGGTCACCGTGGACGGCACGCTGCGCCCGGGTGTGACGGCCAAGGACATCATCCTCGCGGTCATCGCGAAGATCGGCACGGGCGGGGGCCAGGGCTTCGTGCTCGAGTACCGCGGTGAGGCCATCCGGAACCTCTCCATGGAGGGCCGGATGACCATCTGCAACATGTCCATCGAGGCCGGCGCCCGCGCCGGCATGGTCGCCCCGGACGAGACCACCTTCGCCTACCTGAAGGGACGGCCCCATGCCCCCGAGGGCGCCGACTGGGACGCCGCCGTCGAGCACTGGCGCACCCTCGCCACGGATGAGGGCGCGGAGTTCGACGCCGAGGTGGTCATCGACGCGGACACGCTGGAGCCGTTCGTCACGTGGGGCACCAACCCGGGTCAGGGCGTGAGCCTGAACGACACCGTCCCCGCGCCCGAGGACTTCACCGACCCGGTGGCCCAGGAGGCGGCCCGCAAGGCGCTGTCCTACATGGACCTGGCCCCCGGCACGCCGATGAAGCAGGTCGAGGTCGACACCGTCTTCATGGGCTCGTGCACCAACTCCCGCATCGAGGACCTGCGGGCGTTCGCCGAGGTCGTCCGGGGCCGGCGCAAGGCCGAGGGGCTGCGCGTCATGGTCGTGCCGGGCTCGGCGCGCGTGCGTCTGCAGGCCATGGACGAGGGCCTGGACAGGGTGTTCGAGGACTTCGGGGCCGAGTGGCGGTTCGCCGGCTGCTCCATGTGCCTGGGCATGAACCCGGACCAGCTCGCCCCGGGGGAGCGCTGCGCGTCCACCTCCAACCGCAACTTCGAGGGCCGGCAGGGCAAGGGCGGACGCACCCACCTGGTGTCCCCGGTGGTCGCCGCGGCCACCGCCGTGCTGGGCCGCCTCGCCAGCCCGTCCGACCTGCCCGCCCTCACCCTCCAGGAGGCCTGAGCCATGGAGAAGTTCACCACCCACACCGGCGTCGGCGTGCCGCTGCGCGCCTCGAACGTGGACACGGACCAGATCATCCCGGCCGTGTACCTCAAGCGGATCTCCCGCACGGGCTTCGAGGACGCCCTGTTCGCCGGCTGGCGCCAGGACCCCGACTTCATCCTGAACACCGAGCCGTTCAGCGGGGGCACCGTGCTCGTGGCGGGCTCCGACTTCGGCACCGGCTCCTCGCGCGAACACGCCGTGTGGGCGCTCAAGGACTACGGCTTCCGCGCCGTGATCTCCCCGCGCTTCGCGGACATCTTCCGCGGCAACTCCGCCAAGCAGGGGCTCGTCGCGGCCCAGGTGGAGCAGGAGGACGTCGAGCGCATCTGGAAGGAGCTGGAGAACCGTCCCGGGACCACGGTCACCGTGGACCTCGTCACACGCACCGTCGAGTGCGGGGATGTGACCGCCCCCTTCCAGATCGACGACGACACCCGTCGCCGGCTGCTCGAGGGCCTGGACGACATCGCCGTCACCCTGGGGCACCAGGCCGAGATCGATGCCTATGAGGCGGACCGCCCCGCGTACAAGCCCACCACCCTGCCGGCCCGCACGGCCGGCTGACCGGCCGGCGCCGGGAGCGCACCATTGCCGCGCGTGCCCGGCGACGCCCTATGCTGGGAGTCGATTCCGGGACCGCCCGCCGCACACGGCGGGCGGTCCCGTTCAGAGACCTCCCCGCTCCGGCGGAGTGGCCGAGACCGTGGCCCTGCGGCCGCGCTGAGGAAGGACGCGCATGGCGAAGCTCTTGACCATCCATGGCGGCAAGCCGCTGACCGGTGAGGTGACCGTGCGCGGCGCCAAGAACCTGGTGCCCAAGGCCATGGTGGCCGCCCTGCTCGGCAACTCGCCGTCCGTGCTCCGGAACATCCCCGAGATCAAGGACGTGGACGTCGTCAGCTCCCTCCTCGAGATCCACGGCGTGTCCGTGGAGTGGGACAAGGAGACCGGGCGGATCACGATGGACCCGGCCGGGGTGAAGTCGGCCCTGACCGCCGAGATCGACGCCCACGCCGGCGACTCGCGCATCCCGATCCTCTTCTGCGGCCCGCTCATGCACGCGATCGGGGAGGCCTTCATCCCCGACCTCGGCGGCTGCAAGATCGG
Organism: Micrococcus sp. KRD096; assembly: GCF_017168495.1. Classification (NCBI taxonomy): domain Bacteria; kingdom Bacillati; phylum Actinomycetota; class Actinomycetes; order Micrococcales; family Micrococcaceae; genus Micrococcus; species Micrococcus sp. KRD096. The sequence goes on from NZ_JABFAY010000002.1 coordinate 221,497, forward strand.
CGACCGCCCGATCGACTACCACCTGGCCGTGCTGCGCAACTTCGGCGCCGTCGTGGACAAGCGCCCGGGCGGCATCTCCATCTCCGCCCCGAAGGGCCTGCACGGCGCCAAGCTCGAGCTGCCATACCCCTCCGTCGGAGCCACCGAGCAGGTGCTGCTGACCGCCGTGAAGGCCGAGGGCATCACCGAGCTCAAGGGCGCCGCCGTCGAGCCGGAGATCCACGACCTCATCGCCGTCCTGCAGAAGATGGGCGCGATCATCACCGTGCAGACGGACCGCACCATCCGCATCGAGGGCGTGAGCGAGATGTGCGGCTACAACCACATCGCGCTGTCCGACCGCAACGAGTCCGCCTCGTGGGCCTCCGCCGCCCTGGCCACCCGCGGGGACATCTACGTCCGCGGCGCCGAGCAGCGCGACCTGACGGCGTTCCTGAACACCTACCGCAAGATCGGCGGCGAGTTCGACGTCGTCGACGACGGCATCCGGTTCTGGCACGCCGGCGGCGACCTCAATCCGCTCGTGCTCGAGACGGACGTGCACCCCGGCTTCATGACCGACTGGCAGCAGCCCCTCGTGGTGGCGCTGACCCAGGCCAAGGGGGTCTCCATCGTGCACGAGACCGTGTACGAGAACCGCTTCGGCTTCACCGACGCCCTCGTGCGGATGGGCGCCTCCATCCAGCTGCACCGCGAGTGCCTCGGCTCCGTGCCGTGCCGCTTCGGTCAGCGCAACTTCCTGCACTCGGCCGTGATCTCCGGCCCGACGCCGCTGCACGGCGTCGAGTTCGACATCCCGGACCTGCGCGGCGGCTTCTCCCACCTGATCGCCGCCCTCACCGCCGAGGGCACCTCCACGGCGACGGGCCTGGAGATCATCAACCGCGGCTACGAGCACTTCATGGCGAAGCTCGAGGGCCTCGGCGCCGACGTCGAGCTGACCGAACGCGACCGGTGAGCGGCGTGGACGCGCAGAGCCCTGCCGCCGCGGGGGGTCGTCCGACGCGTGCCGCGCGGGCCCCCTACGTGATCCCGGGGGTGATCGTGCGACCGGCGATGCGGGCCCTCGTCCGCCAGGTGTGGGAGGGGACCGAGCACCTGCCCGAGACCGGGGCGATCCTCGCCGTCAACCACATCTCGGAGGTGGACCCGCTCTCCGTGGCCCACATGGTCTACAACCAGGGCCTGCTGCCGACCTTCCTCGCCAAGGCCGAGCTCTGGAAGGTGCCCGTGCTCAAGCAGGTCCTCGAGGCCACCCGCATGATCCCGGTCGAGCGCACCCGCGACGGCGGCCGCTCGCTCGCCGCCGCCCGCGAGGCCGTCGCCACGGGCCGGGCGATCATCGTCTACCCGGAGGGCACCGTCACCCGCGATCCCGACGGCTGGCCCATGGCCGGGCGCAACGGGGCCGTGCGCCTCGCCCTGCAGACCGGCGCCCCGCTCATCCCCGTCGGTCAGTGGGGCATCCAGGAGCTGCTGCCGTACGGCGGCCGCTCCCTCCGCGTCCTCCCGCGCAAGACCGCCCGGATCCGGGTCGGCGCGCCCGTCGACCTCGCGGACCTGCGGGACCGCCCCGTGACGGCGGGGACCCTGCGCGAGGGCACCGGCCGCATGATGGCCGCGATCACCGACCTGGTCGCCGAGCTGCGCGGAGAACCGGCCCCGGAGGGCCGCTGGGATCCCGCGACCGGAGCGCGGGTGATCGGGGCATGAGCGATCCGCGCACCGTCGCCGTCCTCGGGGCCGGCAGCTGGGGGTCGGCCTTCGCCCGCGTCCTGGGCCTGAGCACCAGCCCCGAGTCCGCCCGCGCGTCCGAGATCGTGATGTGGTCCCGGCGGGCCGAGGTCGCCGAGGCCATCACCGAGCGACACGAGAACCCCGAGTACCTGCCCGGCATCACCCTGCCCACCTGCGTGCGCGCCGTCACCGACGCCGCCGAGGCGGTCCGGGGCGCCGGCGTCGTGGTGGTGGCCGTGCCCGCGCAGCACGTGCGCGAGACGCTGCGCACCGTGCGCGCCGACCTGGCCCCGGACGCCGTCGTGGTCTCCCTCGTCAAGGGCCTCGAGCGCGGCACCGACGCGCGGATGTCGCAGGTCTGCGCGGAGGAGCTGGGCCTCAGCCCGGACCGGTTCGCGGTGGTCTCCGGACCCAACCTCGCCCTCGAGATCGCGCGCGGCGAGCCCACCGCCACGGTGGTCGCCTCGGCCTCGCGCGCGACGGCGGAGCGCATCGCCGCCCTCACAGCCGGCCGGACCTTCCGGCCCTACACGAACACGGACGTCGTGGGCGTGGAGATCGGCGGCGTGGTGAAGAACGTCATCGCGCTCGCCGTGGGCATCTGCGACGGGCAGGGGCTGGGGGACAACTCCAAGGCCTCCGTCATCACCCGGGGCCTGGCCGAGACCACCCGGCTGGCCGTCGCGCTCGGCGGCGACCCGGCCACCATGGCCGGGCTCGCCGGCCTGGGCGACCTCGTGGCCACGTGCGCCTCGCCCCTCTCCCGCAACCGCACGGCCGGCCGCCACATCGGCACCGGCCTCAGCGCGGAGGAGGCGGTGGCCGCCATGAGCCAGACGGCCGAGGGCATCAAGTCCGTCTCCGCCATCGTGCACGCCGCCCGCGCCCACGGTGTGGAGATGCCCATCAGCGAGCTGATGGACCGGGTGGTCGCCGGGGACGTGGCCGTGGACCGCCTCGCCGAGCTGCTGCTCGCCCGTGACCTGAAGTCGGAAGGACGCACCGCATGACCGCCATCCCCGCCCCGGAGGCCGCTGCCGGCGCGCGTCCCCGCGTGCTCCTGCTCTTCGGCGGCCGCTCGAGCGAGCACCCCATCAGCTGCGTGACCGCGGCGGGTGTGCTGCACGCGGCCGACCGTCAGCGCTGGGACGTCGTGCCGGTGGGCGTGGCCCGCTCCGGCCTGTGGTCGCACGATGAGCTGGACGTGGCCTCGTTCCGCCTGGACGGCGGCGCCCTGCCGGAGGTGCCGGAGCCCGAGGCCCCGGTGAGCCTGCGCGCCCTGCCGGACGGCACCGTCGAGCTGACCGCGGCCGACGGCTCCTCGCTGGGCCCGGTGGATGTCGTGTTCCCGCTGCTACACGGCCCCTGGGGCGAGGACGGCACCCTCCAGGGCATGTTCGAGTCGCTGGGTCTGCCCTACGTGGGCTGCGGCGTGCTCGCCTCCGCGGTCGGCATGGACAAGCACTTCATGAAGGTCGCCTTCCAGGCCGCCGGCCTCGAGGTCGGCCCGTGGGAGACCATCACCGCCCGCGACTGGGCGCGCGATCCGGAGGCGGCCCTCGCCCGCGCCGGGGCGCTCGCCTACCCGCTGTTCGTCAAGCCCGCCCGCGCCGGCTCGTCCTTCGGCATCACCCGCGTCACCGAGCCCGCGGGTCTGCGCGCCGCCGTCGAGGAGGCCCGTCGCTTCGACCCCAAGGTCGTGGTGGAGGCGGGCATCGTCGGCCGCGAGATCGAGTGCGCCGTCCTCGACGGGCACGGCGCCGCCGCCCCGCGCGCCTCGCTGCCGGGGGAGATCGTCGTGGCCCACGACGAGGGCGAGACGCAGTTCTACGACTTCGAGTCGAAGTACCAGGACACCGGCAGCACCCAGCTGTCTTGCCCGGCCGAGCTGCCGGGGGAGGAGATCGAGCGGCTGCGCGCCCTGGCGATCCGCGCCTTCGAGGCCGTGGACGGGTCCGGCCTGGGCCGCTGCGACTTCTTCTTCACCCCGGACGGGCGCTGGGTGGTCAACGAGATCAACACCATGCCGGGCTTCACGCCCATCAGCATGTACCCGGCCATGTGGGAGCGGACGGGCCTGTCCTACGACGATCTGATCTCGGAGCTGCTGGACCTCGCCCTCGAGCGGGGCGTCGGCCTGCACTGACGCGGCCCGCGCCGGTCTCAGCCGACGGGTGTGGCGTCCTGCACGCCGACGCAGCCGCCGCTGGGCTCGATCTGCGCGACCGCCGAGGACAGACCCACCATCACGGTGTCCGAGCTGGCCTGGTCCTTGCCGAACAGCACCTCCACGGCCGGGTCACGGCCGTAGGTGGTGATCCGCCAGTTCTCGTCCTCGTCCCGGATGACCCAGTCGATCCCGTCCACGGAGATGCAGCGGTCCGTGGTGGGGCCGGGGACCTCGGCGCCGCAGCGCAGGACGACGGCGGCCGGGTCGCCCCACACGGCCGTCGCCTGGCTGTCGGTGGGGCGCAGGTCGAGGTCGCCCAGGGCGTCGGGCATGGCCACCATGGTCGGGGCGCATGCCGGGTCCGCGGCGTGGGGCGCGGCCTCCACCGTGGCCACCCGTCCGGCGCAGGCCGTGGCTCCGAGGGCGATCGCGGTCAGGAGGGGCACGAGACGACGCAGGCGGCGGGATTCCATCCGCCCAGGATACGTGCGGCGCCGGGACCCGCGGGGGCCCGTGCCCTAGCATGGGCGGGACCGTTCCCGTCCCCGCCTCAGGAGCCCACGTGAGCAGCACCGCGGACCCCCGCCCCCGCCCCCCGCAGGAGGACGTCGCCGTCGGGCGGCGCCGTCGTCGTCGCCGCCCGTGGCTGATCGCCCTGGCGGTGGTGCTCGTGGCGCTGCTGGCCGTGGGCATCGCGGCGGCGGTGTACGTCGGCGGGATCGCCCGGATCATCGACCAGGACACCCAGCGCTTCGACGGCGGCGCGTTCCCCGCCGAGTCGGGCCGCCCGGGTGCCGCGGGGGCGTCCGCCCAGCAGCCCACCGCGCCGCCGCCCGGCATGGACGCGGACCAGGCCGCCGAGGGCGCCCAGGGCCCCGTCGCCCCGGACGCGGACGAGAAGGCGGACGAGCAGGCCCTCGACGTGCTGCTCGTCGGCGAGGACGCGGGCGCGGAGGGCCGTGACTCCGCCGGCCGGTCGGACACCCTCATGTGGGTCCACGTGCCCGGGGACCGCAGCGAGATCCAGGTCATGTCCATCATGCGCGACATGTGGGTGCCGATCCCGGGGCACGGGGACCACAAGGTCAACGCCGCCTACCAGTACGGCGGCATCCCGCTGACGGTGGCCACCGCGGAGAACATGTTCCAGGCACGCGTGGACCACGTGATCGCCGTGGACCTCGCCGGCTTCAAGGGCCTCGTGGACGCCCTGGGCGGCGTCAGCGTGGACAACCCCAGCGCCTTCGTCTCGACCGGCGGCATCGACTTCCCCGCGGGCACCGTGCAGATGGACGGGGACAAGGCCCTGGCCTACGCGCGGGAGCGGTACAACCTGCCGCGCAGCGACTTCGACCGCGTGGAGAACCAGCAGCGCCTGGTCAAGGCCATCGTGGCCGCGTTCCTCTCCCGCGACACCCTCTCGGACCCGAGCCGCGTGCAGGCCGCCGTCGAGGAGTTCGCCCCCTTCCTGACCCTCGACGACGAGCTCGACTCGAGCACCCTCGCGAACCTGGCGTGGTCCCTGCGCGACGCGCGCGACGCCCCGATCGTGACCAGCACGGTGCCGTCCGTGGGCGTGGGGTACACGGACACCGGCGAGGACGTCGTGTGGCCGGACTGGGCGGCGATCGCCCGCCTGGGCGAGGGCATCCGCACCGGCACCCTGGGGGAGGCCGTCGCGCAGTGAGCACGCCGTCCCGGCCGTCACTGGTACGGCACTGGCTCGCGCTCGCGGAGGAGCTCGTGGGCCGGGCCGCGCCGCGACTCGACGCCCTGAACCTCTTCCCGGTCCCGGACGCGGACACGGGCACGAACATGCTCGCCACGCTGACGGCGGCCCGCACCGCGGCTGACGCCTGCCCCGCACAGGACGACGTCGGCGCCGTGCTCGCGCACGCGGGCGCGGCCGCGCTGGACTCGGCCCGGGGCAACTCGGGCATGCTGCTGGCGGTCAGCCTGGCGGGGATGGCCGAGCCCCTGCGCGGCCGGGAGCGCGTCGACGCGTTCGCCCTGGCGGCGGCGTTCGGAGCCGCCGACCGGGCCGCCCGGCAGGCCCTGTCGGATCCGCGCGAGGGGACGATCCTCACGGTGCTCTCCGCGGCCGCCCGCAGCCTCGCGCGCTCGTCCACCCAGGCCCCCGACACCCCCGCGGTGGCCGGGGACGCGGACCCGGCCGTGCGGCTCGGCCCGGCCGTGACCGTCATGCTGGCCGACTGCGTGCAGGCCGTGGAGGAGACCGAGTCGTTGCTCGCCCCGCTGACCCGGGCGCACGTCGTGGACGCCGGTGCCGTCGGGCTGCTCTGGGTGTTCGAGGCGCTGCGCTCCGTCGTGACGGGCACGCCCGTGGACGAGGAGTTGGCCACCGCGCTCCCCGGCTACGTCGAGGGCGCCCACGCCGCGGAGGGCGAACCCGCCGCCGAGGCGGAGGCGCCGATCGAGGGGGCCGTCGAGGTGATGGGCACCCTGACGCTCACCCCGCTCGCCGCGGCCGAGCTGCGCCGACGGCTGGCCGACGTGGGGGACGCCGTGATCCTGGCCCCCCTCGGGACCGCCCGTGACGCGCAGGGCCGGGTACCGTGGCGGGTCCACGTGCACGTGCCCCGCGCCGAGGACGCGATCGGCCCCCTGCGGGCCGCCGGCGACGTCGAGGGCCTGACCGTCACCGACCTGGCCGGGCCGTCGCACGGCGACGACGCCGCACCGGACGGGTGCCATGGCCGCTGAGGCCCCCGTCACCGACCTGCCCCTGTCCGAGGTGCTGGGCGGGAAGCTGCCCGCCCGCCTCGAGAAGGAGCTCGGGCTGACCACGGTCGGGGACCTGCTGGACCACGTGCCGCGCCGCTGGATCGAGCGCGGCGAGCTCACCCCCATCGCCGCGCTGCCGCACGACGCCGAGGTGACCGTCGTCGCCGTCGTGGAGTCGGTGACCACGCGGCGCATGCACAGCCGGCCCGGTTTCATCGTGGACGTCACCGTCGCGGACCCGTCCGTGGCGGGCGTGCCGGGGGCGAGCCTGTCCATGGCCTTCTTCAACGGCCACGACGCCCGCCGCCGCCTCGCCCCCGGGATGACCGCCATGTTCCAGGGCCGCACGACCGAGTATCGCGGCCGGATCACGCTGAACAACCCGGACTTCGCCCTCCTGGACGACGACGTCGCCCCGGGGGAGGTGGACGTGCGACCGGTCCCGCTCTACCGGGCCACGGGGAAGCTGCCGTCGTGGACGGTCCGCTCCGCCGTCGCCCGGGTGCTCGAGACCGTCGACCTGGGACGGATCCCCGAGCTGCTCACCGAGCGGATCCGCGCGGAGGCCGCCGCGGCGCTCGACCTGGACGCGCCGCTGCCGGGCACCGCCCAGGCGTACCGGGACCTGCACGCCCCGCACGACGTCGCCGCCACCGGCCCGGCGCGGACCGCGCTCGCCCTGCGTGAGGCGCTGCTCGTCCAGGCCGCGCTCGCCTGGCGCCGGGACCGGGAGCGGGCGGTGCCCGCCGTGCCCCGCCCGCCGCGGCCCGGGGGCCTGCTCGAGGCCCTGGACGCCCGCCTGCCGTTCGCGCTGACTCCCGGCCAGGTGGCGGTGGGGGAGCAGCTGTCCGCCGAGCTGGCCCGGGACGCCCCGATGAGCCGGCTGCTGCAGGGGGACGTGGGCGCGGGCAAGACGCTCGTGGCCCTGCGGGCGATGCTGCAGGTCGTGGACGCCGGCGGCCAGGCCGCCCTGGTGGCGCCCACCGAGGTGCTCGCCGCGCAGCACCACCGTGCCCTGCTGCGCCTGATGGGCCCGCTCGCCGAGGCCGGCACCCTCGGGGCCGGCGACGGCCCGGCCACGAGGGTCGCGCTGGTCACCGGCTCGCTCAAGACCGCCGCGCGCCGCGAGGCGCTGCTGGCCCTGGCCTCCGGTGAGGCCGGGATCGCCGTGGGGACGCACGCGCTGCTCTCCGAGAAGGTGGGCTTCGCCGAGCTGGCCCTGGCCGTCGTCGACGAGCAGCACCGCTTCGGCGTGGACCAGCGCGAGGCCCTGCGGCGGGCCAACCCCGGCACGCACCTGCTCGTCATGTCCGCCACGCCCATCCCGCGCTCCGTGGCGATGACGGTGTTCGGCGACCTGGACCTGTCGGTGCTCGAGGGGCTGCCGTCCGGGCGTCAGCCGGTCACCACGCACGTGGCGCGGATGGCCCACGGCCCGCGCGTGATCGGCCGGGTGTGGGAGCTGATCGCCGAGCACGTGGCGGCCGGCCACCAGGCGTTCGTGGTGTGCCCGCGCATCGACCCCGACGACGCCGACCCGGGCCACGCCAACGTGGAGGAGATGACACCCCGGCTGCGGGGTCTCCCGGCGCTGGCGGGGCTGCGGATCGACGCCGTGCACGGGCGCATGGACCAGGCCGAGCAGGACGCGGCGATGCAGGCCTTCGCGCGCGGGGAGACGGACGTGCTCGTGGCGACCACCGTCATCGAGGTGGGCGTGGACGTGCCCAACGCGACGGTCATGGCGATCCTCGACGCCGACGACTTCGGCCTGTCCACCCTGCACCAGCTGCGCGGCCGCGTGGGCCGCGGGCCCGGGGCGGCGGTCTGCCTGCTGGCCACGCGCCTGCCGGACGGGCACCCGTCGCTGCGCCGGCTCGAGGTCCTGGCCCAGGAGCAGGACGGCATGCGCATCGCGCAGGAGGACCTCGCCCAGCGCGGTGTCGGCGACGTGCTCGGCGCCGCCCAGTCCGGGCTGGCCTCGGGGCTGCACCACGTGGACGTCATCGCCGACGCCCCGCTGATCGCCGTGGCCGCCGACGCCGTCGCGCAGGTCATGGCGGCCGGCCCGGGGCTCTCCGCCCACCCGGCGCTCGCCGCCGAGGTGGCCCGCTGGGAGGCCGAGCACCTCACCGCCGCCGACTACCTCGAGAAGGGCTGAGCCATGTCCCGCATCATCGCCGGCGCGGCCGCCGGGCGGCCCCTGACCGCCGTCCCCGGCACCGGCACGCGCCCCACCACGGATCGCACCAAGGAGGCCCTGTTCTCCTGGCTCGAGGCCCGCGACTGGCTGGACGGGACGGCCGTGCTCGACCTCTACGCCGGCTCCGGCGCCCTGGGGTGCGAGGCCGCCAGCCGCGGAGCGGCATCGGTGCTGCTGGTCGAGCGGGACCGGAAGGCCGTGACCGCGTGCCGCGCGAATGCCGCGCTGGTCAACCGGGCGCGCGGGGCCGACGTCGTGCGCGTGCGCGCCGGGAGCGTGGAGCAGGCGCTCGCGGCGGACACCGCGCCCGTGGACCTGATCCTGGCCGACCCGCCGTACCCGGTCGCTGGCCCGCCGCTCGAGGCGGTGGTGGAGGCGGCGGCCGGGCGGCTCGCCCCGGGCGGGCTGCTCGTGCTCGAGCGGGCGGCCCGGGACGCGGCGCCGCGCCGGCCGCGCGGCCTCGAGGAGGTCGAGGTGCGCGTCTACGGCGAGACCGCCCTGTACCTCTGGCAGGACGAGCGCTGACCCCGCCCACCCGCTTTCGTTCGGGAAACGGCGGCGTCTCGGCCCGTTTTCGTTCGGGAAACGGCGGCGTCTCGGCCCGTTTTCACTGGGGAGACGGGAGGGCGGAACGGACTGGGCTCAGTACCGAACCGCGAGCACGGCGGCCGCCGTTTCCCGAACGAAAATGCTCCGAGGGCCGCCGTTTCCCGAACGAAAATGCTCCGGGGACCGCCGTTTCCCGAACGAAAATGCTCCGGGGTCCGCCGTTTCCCGAACGAAAGTGCTCCAGGGCCGCCGTTTCGTCAACGAAAGCGTCGGGGGTCAGGCCGCGCGCAGCCGCGGGGCCGCCTCGGCCAGGCGGCGCATCGCCTCGTCGATCGCATCCGGGGACTTGCAGAACGCCAGCCGCAGCCACGACCGCAGGTGGCCCCCGTCCGGGCGGCAGAGCGCGCCCACGGGGATGCCGGTGACGCCGGCCTCACGCGTCCACTGCACCGCGGCCTCGGCCGCGTCCGTCACACCCCACGGGGCCAGGTCCACGACGACGAAGTAGCCCGCCGCCGGGACGACCGGGTCCAGGCCCGCCTCCCGCAGGCCCGCCACGAGCCGATCCCGGGCGTCGCGGTACCGCTCGCGCTGGCCGGCGAGGTGCCGTTCGGCGTCGTCGGTGGGCAGATAGGCACCCAGCGCGCGCTGGAAGGCGGGGCCGGAGGAGTAGGTGAGGAACTGCTTGACGGAGCGCGCGGCCCCGACGAGCTCGGCCGGGCCGGTCAGCCAGCCGACCTTCCAGCCGGTGACCGCGAACGCCTTGCCCGCGCTGGAGACCGTCAGGGCGATGTCCTCGGCGCCCGCGACCGAGCGCAGGCTGACGTGCTCGCCCTCGTAGACGAGGTGGTCGTAGACCTCATCCGAGAGGATCAGCACGCCCCGGGACCGGCACAGGGCCACGAGCTCCTCGAGCAGCTCCCGCGGATAGACCGCGCCCGTGGGGTTGTGCGGCGTGTTCACGATGAGCAGGCGCGTGCGGTCGGTCATCGCCGCGGCCACCCGTGCCGGGTCCGGCAGGAAGTCCGGCGCCTCCACCGGCACGCTCACGTGCCGGCCGCCGGCCAGGGCGATCGTGGCGGCGTGCGAGTCGTAGAACGGCTCGACCGTGACGACCTCGTCGCCCGGGCGCACGAACGCCAGGACCGTCGCGGCGATGCCCTCGGTGGCACCCGTGGTGATCATGACCTGCGTGGCGGGGTCCTCCGTCACGCCCCAGTGGCGCCGGCGGTGCTCTGCAACGGCCCGCCGCAGCGCGGGGTCGCCCGTGCCGGGGGCGTACTGGTTGGGGCCCGCCAGCACGGCGTCGGCCGCCAGCCGCAGCAGCGCGTTGGGGCCGTCGGCGTCGGGGAAGCCCTGGCCGAGGTTCACGGCCCCGTGCTCGACGGCGAGGCCCGTCATCGTCTCGAACACGGTGGGCACGGGGCCGGCGTCACCGAGCAGGCCCGCGGCCGCCGCCGTGCGACGCCACGGCGCGTCCACGTCGACGTCGTGCGGTGCTGCCCCGGGGGTGGGCTGGGTTCCGTCCATGGCCGCACTGTACCCATCGCCGCGGACCGCACACGGCGGCGCACGCCGCGCCCGGCAGGACCGCGACGCGCCGGGGCCGGACCGGACGGGCGTCCGTCGCCGCCCGGCGCGGCCCCCGCTAGGCTGGCACCCATGCGTCGTGCCGTCTGCCCTGGTTCGTTCGATCCCCTCCACAAGGGGCACGTCGAGGTGATCGCGCGAGCCGCGAACCTCTTCGAGGAGGTGGTGGTCGCCGTGTCCTCCAACCCGGCCAAGACGTACCGCTTCAGCGTGGACGAGCGCATCGCCATGATCGAGGCGACGGTGTCGTCCCTCGCCGGCGTCGCGGTCCGGCCCATGGGCCCGGGCCTGCTGGCCGAGTTCTGCCGGCAGATCGGTGCGGACGCGATCGTCAAGGGACTGCGCGGCGGTGCCGACCTCGAGTTCGAGGCCCCGATGGCCGCGATGAACCGCCACCTCACCGGGGTCGAGACGGTCTACCTCCCGGCCGACGCCCGGTACACCCACGTGTCCTCCTCGCTCATCAAGGAGGTCCATGGACTCGGTGGCGACGTCGCCGAGTTCGTCCCGGCCGCGGCCCGCGCGTCGCCGGCCCGGCTCAGAGCCCGGCGGTGAACTCCCGGAGCCAGGCCCGCAGGTCGGCCCCGAGGTCCTCATGCCGCGTCCCGAACCC
>NZ_JABFAY010000002.1:233203-252460 GCF_017168495.1 Micrococcus sp. KRD096
TACAACCACCACCGCCGGCACTCCTCGCTCGGCTACCTAACCCCAGCCGAGTACGCTCGGCAGTGCACCCATCAAATGGAAACCGACGACTCACAGAACGTCCGGACCGAATGAAGGGGGCGGCTCAAGGGGGTCGGATTGTTGGCTTCGACTATGGTGAAGCCGTCTGGAGGTCCCGCCGCTTGGACTTGATCTCCTCCCCTTTGAGCCGTCGTCGATGCAGCGAGGAACACCGTGAAGAAAATCATGCCCATCTACGGAACCCGCCCGGAGGCGATCAAGATGGCCCCCATCGTCAAGGCGCTGCAGGCCGACGAGCGGTTCGAGTGCGTGGTGACCGTCACGGGGCAACACCGCGAGATGCTGGACCAGGTCAACGAGCTGTTCGGTATCGTCCCGGACCACGACCTCAACATCATCCAGCCCCGGCAGACCCTCAACGGCGTGTTTGCCCGCACCCTGGACGGGCTCGACGCCGTCCTGGAGCAGGAGCGGCCGGACGCCGTCGTGGTCCAGGGCGACACCACGACCTCGACGGCGGGCGCCGTCGCCGCCTTCAACCGCGGCATCCCCGTGGTCCACGCCGAGGCGGGCCTGCGCAGCTTCGACATCCTCTCCCCGTTCCCGGAGGAGGCCAACCGCAAGATCACCAGCCAGATCTCGGCGCTGCACCTGCCCCCGACCACCGTGAGCCGGGACAACCTGCTGCGTGAGGCCGTGGCCGCGGAGGACGTCTACGTCACGGGCAACACCGTGATCGACGCGCTGCTGGAGGCCGTCGGCCACCAGGTGCCGTTCGAGGACGAGCGTCTGGCCGAGCTGGAGGCGTCGGGCCGTCGCGTCGTCCTGGTCACGACCCACCGGCGCGAGAACCAGGGCGACGCGATGCGCGGCGTCGGGCGCGCCCTGGCCCGCCTGGCCGCGGACCACCCCGACGTCACCTTCGTCCTGCCGGCGCACCGCAACCCGGTGGTGCGCGAGGCGATCCTGCCGGAGATCGAGGGCCGCGAGAACGTGCTCGTGACCGAGCCCCTCGCCTACGGCGAGTTCACCCACCTGCTGTCTGTGGCCACCGTCGTGCTGACGGACTCCGGCGGTGTCCAGGAGGAGGCCCCGTCGCTGGGCAAGCCCGTCCTCGTGATGCGCGAGAACACCGAGCGTCCCGAGGCCGTGACCGCCGGCACCGTGCGTCTGATCGGCACGGACGAGGAGGTCGTGGTCACCGAGGTCACCCGCCTGCTGACGGACGAAGCCGCGTACAGCGCGATGTCCCAGGCGGTGAACCCCTACGGCGACGGCCGCGCGGCCGAGCGCACGGTCTCGGCGATCGCCGAGCTGCTCGGCGTGGGCGAGCGCATGCCGGAGTTCGCCCCGGACGACCGCGGCTGACCCGCCACGCGCACGAGGCCGCCGTCCCCGCGCGGACGGCGGCCTCGTGCGTGCCCCGACGTCACCCGTCCTCGCGCGGGGTCACCCGGGCGTCCTCCGGGCGGACCAGCGGCAGGGACCCGGTGCGGGGTCCGCCGGGCACGATCGGCAGGTTGGTCTCCGGGGCGCGCCACCACGCGAGCGCGCCGAGCAGGATGACGCCGCCGGTGAGCACGAACGCCCACCCGTAGCCGGCGGTGTCCACCACGAGGCCGGCCAGCAGCGGGCCGGAGATGGCGCCCAGGTCGGCGGACATCTGGGCGGTGGACATCACAGCGCCGGAGCGCCGTCCCTGGCCCACGACGTCGGCGATGGCCGCCTGCTGCGGGGCGTTGAGGGTGCCCGTGCCGGCGCCGGCCAGCAGGCACGCGAGCAGGAAGAGCGCGGGCGAGCTCATCCAGCCGATCACCCCGGTGGTGACGGCCATGACGAGCAGGCCCGCGAGGATCAGCGGACGGCGTCCATGCCGGTCGGACAGCCGCGAGCTGAACGTCACGGCGGTGACGTTGCCGAGCGCGAACACGGACAGGGCCAGGCCCGCCATGAGCGCGCCGTCCACCTCCCAGCCCAGCAGCGCCGTGCCGGCGAAGGCGGTGGCCGCGAACAGGGGCATCACCGAGTTCCGCACCCCGAACGTCGCCCAGCCGTTGGCGAAGAAGGAGACCAGCGCGGCCCGGTAGGACGGGTTGGCCAGGGCCTCCCGGATCGGCATGGCGGGGCGGACGTCGCGGACGGCGCGGTCCGCGAGCCGGGTGTCCTTGAGCAGGAAGAAGACGAGGGCCGCCGCCACCACCAGGGAGCTGCCGTAGATCAGGAACGGGGCCCGGTACCCGAACACGGCCAGGGCGGAGCCCACGATCGGCCCCACGATGTTGCCGATCAGAAAGGCGGACGCGTAGGCGCCCGAGATCCTGCCGCGCATCGTGGGCGGGGACTTCCGGGCCAGGAACGCCATCGCGGACACGGTGAACAGGGTGGAGCCGATGCCGCCGATCGCGCGGAAGAGGATCAGCTGCGGGAAGGTCTGCGCGAAGGCGATCAGGAACATGGACGCGGCCACGATCAGCACGCCCGTCATGTACACGGGCGTCTCGCCGAGCCGGTTCGTCAGCTTGCCGGAGACCGGGGCGAACAGGAGGCGGGTCAGCCCGAACGCGGACACGACGGCGGCCACCCCGACGGCGGACGCGTCGAACGTCGCCGCGTACTGCGGCAGCAGCGGGGCGATGATGCCGAAGCCGATCGCGATGATGAACGCGGCGGCGACGAGGACCTTGATCTCACGGGGCAGGGGGACCCGCGAGGAGCGGGCGGACGACGACGGCATGACCGCCATCTTCGCACGGCGCCGGGTGTGCGGCCCGGGGCGGGCGAGGACCCGTGTGACAGACTGGGCCCGTGGAAATCGTGCTCATAGTCTCAGTCGTGGCCGCCCTGCTGCTGGGCGGCGTGCTCGTCGGCCTGCTGGACCGGCGCCCCGCCCCGCCGAAGGGCTCGTACCAGGGAGTGCGGGACGCGGACGACCCGCGCCCGAGTCCGCGGCACGCGGCCCCGTCGGGCTCCACCGCCGTCCTGGAGCGCCCCGAGGTCGACGAGGTGCCGCCCGTCGTCGCCGAGCCGGAGCCCGCCGTCGTCGAGGAGGCGGAGACCGCCCCGGCGAAGCCCGAGTACGAGCGGCCCGAGGCCGCCGGCTCGCGCCTGGCCCGCCTGCGGGCCCGCCTGCTCAAGTCCAACAACGTCTTCGGCAAGGGCCTGCTGGCGCTGCTGTCCCAGGACCGCATCGACGACGACGTGTGGGACGAGATCGAGGAGACGCTGCTGATGGCGGACCTCGGCACCGAGCCCACCCTGGAGCTCGTCGACCGCCTCAAGGCCCGCGTCACGGTCGAGGGCACGCGTGACCCCGAGCAGGTGCGCACCCTGCTGCGCGAGGAGCTCGTGGCGATGGTGGACCCCTCGATGGACCGCCGTCTCGCCGCGACCCGCAGGGGCGACCGCCCCGCCGTGACCATGGTCGTGGGCGTCAACGGCGTCGGCAAGACCACCACCGTGGGCAAGCTTGCTCGTGTGCTCGTGGCGGAGGACCGCACCGTCGTGCTCGGCGCCGCCGACACCTTCCGCGCCGCCGCCGCCGAGCAGCTCGCCACGTGGGGCGCCCGCGTGGGCGTCGAGACCGTCCGCTCCGAGAAGGAGGGCGCCGACCCGGCGTCCGTCGCCTTCGAGGCCGTGGAGCGCGGCATCGCCGAGGGCGTCGACGTCGTGCTCGTGGACACCGCGGGCCGCCTGCAGAACAAGGCCAACCTCATGGACGAGCTCGGCAAGATCAAGCGCGTCATCGAGAAGCAGGCCGAGGTGGCCGAGGTCCTGCTCGTCCTCGACGCCACCACCGGCCAGAACGGCCTGACCCAGGCGAAGGTGTTCGCCGAGGTCGTGGACGTCACCGGCATCGTGCTGACCAAGCTGGACGGCACCGCCAAGGGCGGCATCGTGATCGCCATCCAGCGCCAGCTCGGCGTGCCCGTCAAGCTGATCGGCCTCGGCGAGGGCCCCGATGACCTCGCGCCGTTCACCGCCGAGGGCTTCGTGGACGCGCTGCTGGCCGACTGACGTCCCGCACCCGGTCCAGGGCCCCTCCCGACGACGTCGGGAGGGGCCCTGTTCTGTCACGGAGACGTCATCGACGTGTGGCGTGGCCCACTTCTCCGGTATCGTCCCTCCATCGGCCCCGATCGGGGCCGGGCAGCGACGCCGCGGGACGGGCGTTCGCCCCCGGCTCGCGGCCCGGACCGAAGGAGACCCCCATGGAGGAGTCGAACGTCCTGGACGCAGGGACAGTGTGGATGGTGACGAGCGCGGCGATGGTCCTGCTCATGACACCCGGACTGGCCATCTTCTACGGCGGCATGACCCGCGCGAAGTCCTCGCTCAACATGATCATGATGTCCTTCGTCTCGATGGGCCTCGTCGGAGTCGTCTGGGTCCTGTGGGTCCACGGGATGACCGGTGGCGACGGGTGGGCCGGGGTGGTGGGGAACCCCGCCGGTGACCTCGGGCTGACCGGCACGATGGCCGAGGGCGGGCTCGTCGCCGCGGCCTACGGCGCCACCTTCGCGATCATCGCGGTCGCCCTCATCTCCGGCGCGGTGGCCGACCGGTTCAAGTTCGTCACGTGGTGCGTCTTCGTGCCCGTCTGGACCACCGTCGTCTACGCCCCGCTGGCCTACATGGTGTGGGGCGGCGGGCTCCTCTCCGAGGACGGCGCCATCGGCGCCCGCCTGGGGGAGGCCCTCGACTTCGCCGGTGGCCTCGTGGTGCACATCAGCGCCGGCGTGGCCGCCCTCGTGCTCGCGCTGCTGCTGGGCAAGCGCCACGGCTTCGGCGTGGACCCCGGCCACCGGCCGCACAACGTCCCGTTCACCATGCTCGGCGCGGCCCTGCTCTGGTTCGGCTGGTTCGGGTTCAACGGGGGCGCGGCGGGCGGCGTCGACGAGCTCGGACTGATCTGGGTGGACACCCTCGCCGCCGGCGCCGCCGGCATGCTCGGCTGGGTGTTCGTGGAGTGGCTGCGCCGCGGCCGGCCGACCTCGATCGGCACCGCGTCCGGGATCGTCTCGGGCCTGGTCGCCATCACGCCCGCGTGCGCCTATGTGAGCCCCCTGGGGGCCGTGGTGATCGGCCTGGTCTCCGGTGCGGCCAGCGCGCTCGCGGTCAACCTCAAGTACCGCCTCGGCTTCGACGATTCGCTCGACGTCGTCGGCGTGCACCTCACCTCCGGCATCCTGGGCACCGTGCTGATCGGCTTCTTCGCCCTGCCGGGCGAGGGCCGGGCGGGCCTGTTCTACGGCGGAGACGCCGGTCTCCTGGTGGCCCAGACGGTGGCCGTGCTCGTCGCCGTGGTCTTCACGGCCGTGGTGACCACGGCCATCGCCCTGGTCCTGCGCGGGACCATGGGCCTGCGGGTGAGCAAGGAGGACGAGGAGCGGGGCGTCGATCTGACCCTGCACGACGAGTCGGCCTACGACGTCGGCTTCGGCGGGGTGCCCGTCCCCGCCGAGGCGCGGTGAGCCGCCGAGGACGGGTGAGGCCGGTCGGTTGCTAGGCTTGGCGGGCGCCGCGGTGGATGCCGCGGCGCCCGCGACCGACCGCGTCCGGATCAGTCGACCCCGCTTCGAAGGATCACACCCGCCGTGTTCAACTCCCTGTCCGACCGCCTCACAGCCACCTTCCGCAGCCTCAAGGGCAAGGGGCGGCTGAGCGAGGCGGACATCGACGCCACCGCACGCGAGATCCGCCGCGCCCTCCTGGACGCCGACGTCGCCGTGCCCGTGGTCCGCCAGTTCATCGCGCAGATCAAGGAGCGCGCCCTCGGCGCCGAGGTGGCCCAGGCCCTGAACCCGGGCCAGCAGGTCGTGAAGATCGTCAACGAGGAGCTCGTGGGCATCCTCGGCGGCGAGACCCGGCGCATCCAGCACGCCAAGACGGGCACCACCGTCATCATGCTCGTGGGCCTGCAGGGCGCCGGCAAGACGACCCTCGCCGGCAAGCTCGCCCACCTGCTCAAGTCCCAGGGCCACACCCCGCTGCTCGTGGCCTGCGACCTCCAGCGTCCGAACGCCGTGAAGCAGCTGCAGGTCGGCGGCGAGCGCGCCGGGGTCCCGGTCTACGCGCCGCACCCCGGCGTCTCCTCCGAGTTCGAGGCCGCCACGGGCGACCCGGTGCAGGTGGCCCGCGACGGCGTCGCCGAGGCCAACACCAAGTACCACGACGTGGTCATCATCGACACCGCCGGCCGCCTCGGCGTGGACGCCGAGCTCATGCAGCAGGCCGCGGACATCCGCGCCGCCGTGGACCCGGACGAGGTGCTCTTCGTCATCGACGCGATGATCGGCCAGGACGCCGTCGCCACGGCCCAGGCGTTCAACGAGGGCGTCGGCTTCACCGGCGTCGTGCTCACCAAGCTCGACGGCGACGCGCGCGGCGGCGCCGCGCTGTCCGTCCGCCACGTGACCGGCAAGCCGATCATGTTCGCCTCCACGGGCGAGGGCCTGAAGGACTTCGAGGTCTTCCACCCGGACCGCATGGCCTCGCGCATCCTCGACATGGGCGACGTGCTCTCCCTGATCGAGCAGGCCGAGCAGAACTGGGACCGCAGCGAGGCCGAGAAGATGGCCCGCAAGTTCGCGGACCAGGAGGACTTCACCCTCGACGACTTCCTCGCCCAGATGCAGCAGCTCAAGAAGATGGGCTCGCTGAAGAAGATGCTCATGATGATGCCGGGCGCCCAGGGCATGCGGCAGCAGCTCGAGCAGTTCGACGAGTCGTCGATCGGCCGCGTCGAGGCGATCATCCACTCGATGACCCCGCACGAGCGCGTGGCCCCCAAGATCATCAACGGCTCGCGCCGTGCCCGCATCGCCCGCGGCTCGGGTGTGAGCGTGTCCGAGGTCAACGGCCTGCTCGAGCGCTTCGCCGAGGCGCAGAAGATGATGAAGCGCATGGCCGCCGGCGGTGGCATCCCCGGCATGCCCGGCATGCCGGGCGGCGCCTCCCGCAAGGCGAAGGGCAAGGGCAAGAACGCCAAGCGCGATCGCGTGAAGTCCGGCAACCCCGCCAAGGCCGCGGCCGAGCGCAAGGCGATCGAGGAGCGGCGCGCCCGCGCCGCCCAGGCACAGGCCGGGGCGGTGTTCGGCCGCGACGGCGCGGGGATGGACGGCTTCGACCCGTCCACCCTCAACCTGCCGGCGGGCTTCGAGAAGTACCTCAAGGACCGCTGAGTCGCCCGCTGCCCGGTCGCGGCGCGCCGGGTGTGCACCGGCCCGCCCGATCTGGCAGAATGGCACGGTACTGAGCGTGAGCCCGGACGACCCTCTATCCTCCGCTGCGCTCCGTTCCGTGTGCCAGGTCGTCGACGCCCGCTGCCCCCACGCGGCGTCGTGCCCCGGCCCCCCAGATCCACTGAAGGAGAACCACACTCGTGGCTGTCAAGATTCGTCTGAAGCGGTTCGGCAAGATCCGCGCCCCGTTCTACCGCGTCGTCGTCATGGACTCGCGCACCCGCCGCGATGGCCGTGCCATCGAGGAGATCGGCAAGTACCACCCCACCGAGGAGCCCTCGTTCATCGAGATCGACTCGGAGCGCGCCCAGTACTGGCTCTCCGTCGGCGCCCAGCCGACCGAGCAGGTCGCCGCGCTGCTGAAGGTCACCGGTGACTGGCAGAAGTTCAAGGGCGAGTCGGGCGCCGAGGGCACCCTGAAGTCCAAGTCCGAGAAGGAGGCCTTCGTGGCCCCCGAGAAGGGCTCGGTCATCCTGCCGGAGGAGCCGAAGCAGGAGGAGGCCCCGGCCGAGTCCGAGCAGGCCGCCGAGGCCCCGGCCGAGGAGGCCGCTGAGGCGCCGGCCGAGGACGCCGAGAAGTCCGAGTGACCATGCTGACCGAGGCCCTCGAGCACCTGGTGCGCGGCATCGTGGACACGCCCGAGGCGGTCCGCGTGGACGCCCGCTCCCAGCGGCGCGGCGACATGCTGGAGGTCCGCGTGGCCCCCGAGGACCTGGGTCGCGTGATCGGCCGCCAGGGTCGCACCGCCACCGCGCTGCGCACCGTGCTGGACGGCCTGGCCGGCCACCCCGTCCGCGTGGACGTGGTGGAGACCGACCGCCGCTCCTGACGGCCCGTGACGCACGGCCCGCCCGCCCCTCACCGGGCCGGCGGGCCGTCGTCGTCTGCCCCTCCCGCCACCGACCGTCCCACCCAGGAGAGCCCATGAGTCCCGCAGCCCAGGACGACCTCGTCCGCGTCGCCCGCATCGGCAAGCCGCACGGCATCCGCGGTGAGGTGACCGTGCAGGTCTTCACCGACGACCCGGACGCCCGCTTCGCCCCCGGCGAGCGCCTCGTGGTGCGCGACGGCGCCCCGGGCCTGCCGGCGGAGCTCACCGTCACCCGGGCCCGGTGGAACAAGCAGATCCTCGTGGTCGGCTTCGCGGAGTCGCCGGACCGCAACGTCGCCGAGACCCTGCGCGGCGCCCAGCTGTTCGCCGTTCCGGCCGTGCCCGAGGAGTCCGACGAGTGGTACGAGGAGGACCTCGTGGACCTCGAGGTGCGGGTCGAGGGCGAGCGCGTCGGCGTCGTCACGGCCCTGACCACCGGGGCGGTCCAGGATCTGCTGCACGTCGCGTTGGACGGCGTCGAGGAGGAGGCCCTGGTGCCCTTCGTCGAGGAGATCGTCCCGGAGATCGACCCCGAGGCCGGCGTGCTCGTGCTGACCCCGCCGCCGGGGCTGCTCGAGCTCGCCACTGGCGTCGACGAGGACGCCGCAGACGGGCCCGCCGTGGCACGCCCCGCCGATGCGGATGCGGAGGACTGAGCGGTGCGCTTCGACGTCGTCACGATCTTCCCCGAGTACCTCGCGGTGCTCGACGTCTCGCTGCTGGGCCGTGCCCGCCGCGAGGGACTCGTGGACGTGCACGTCCACGACCTGCGCGACTTCACCTTCGACCGGCACCGCACCGTGGACGACACGCCCTACGGTGGCGGCGCCGGCATGGTGATGAAACCGGAGCCGTGGGCGCTCGCGCTCGAGCACGTGGCGGCCCAAGGGCCCATGTCACCGGCCCCCGCCGATCCGGCGTCGGCGGGGCCGGGGGACCGCCCCGTGCTGCTCGTGCCGACGCCCTCGGGGGAGCGCTTCACCCAGCGGCTCGCCCGCGAACTGGCGGGCCGGGAGCACGTGGCGATCGCGTGCGGCCGCTACGAGGGCATCGACGAGCGCGTCTTCGGCTGGGCCGAGGAGCTCTTCGAGGTGCGGCTGGTCTCGCTGGGCGACTACGTGCTCAACGGCGGCGAGGTCGCGGCGCTGGCGATGATCGAGGCCGTCGGCCGCCTCGTGCCGGGCGTCGTGGGCAACCCGGCCTCGCTCGTCGAGGAGTCCCACGAGGACGGCCTGCTGGAGTACCCGGTCTACACCAAGCCCGCGGACTGGCGGGGCCGCGCGGTGCCGCCCGTGCTGCTCTCGGGCGACCACGGCAAGGTCGCGGCCTGGCGTCGGGCCCAACAGGAGGAGCGCACGCGCGAGCGGCGTCCGGACCTGTGGGCGGCGTACGGCTCCGAGGCCTGACTCGCCGCGCCCGACGCGCCGGAGGGGCGTCGCGACGTCGTCGGCTGTGGCATAATGGGTCCTCGTGTCCGCCGGACGCCCGACCTGCCACAGGGGGCGCGCGTCAACGGATCGGACCCCGGGACCGCACCCCACGTGCGGAGCCCGGCCCTCGGCTCGGGACCCGGCCCCCTCGTCATGCGGACGTGGATGGGCCGTGCGCCCGCATACCACGCGGTTGACCTGTGGCATCCGCCAGGAGAGACGACATGCACATTCTCGACTCGTTCGACAAGAAGACGCTGCGCGACGACATCCCGGAGTTCGCCCCCGGCGACACCGTCAAGGTGCACGTGAACATCATCGAGGGCAAGACCGCCCGCGTCCAGGTGTTCCAGGGCTACGTCATGGGCCGTCAGGGCTACGGCGTGCGCGAGACCTTCCGCGTCCGCAAGGTGTCCTTCGGCATCGGCGTGGAGCGCGTGTTCCCGGTGCACTCCCCGGTCATCGACAAGATCGAGGTCGTCACCAAGGGCGACGTGCGCCGCGCGAAGCTGTACTACATGCGCGACCGCCACGGCAAGGCCGCCCGCATCCGCGAGAAGCGCGCCGACGCCAAGTGATCATCCCGGTCGGCCCCGCCGACCGGTGATCGACCCATGCGCACCTCGGAGCCCCGTGACCCCCGCCGGTCACGGGGCTCCGTCGCGTCCGGGGCCGGCTCCTCCTCGGGCCCGACGGCGGCCCCCGCCTCCGGCACGAGCCGCTGGTGGGCGTGGCTCGGCCTGACCGTGGTGGCCGCCGTCGTGGTGGCCGCGGTGCTGCGAGCCCTCACCGGCCCCGTCTACCTCATCCCCTCCGGGTCGATGGAGCCGACCCTGCAGCCCGGCGACCGCGTGCGGGTGGACGCCGCCGCGGCCGGCGGGCAGGGCCTGCACCACGGCGACGTGGTGGTGTTCGACGGCGCCGGCAGCCTGGCGCCGTACCGTTCGGCCGGATCGCTCGAGCGCGGCCTCGAGGACGTCGCCCGGTGGTGGGGCGTCGGCGCGGCCGAGGACGTCTTCGTCAAGCGCGTGCTGGCCCTGCCGGGGGACCGCCTCGAGTGCTGCGCCCCGGACGGCCGGCTGCTGCGCAACGGCGAGCCGCTGGACGAGCCGTATCTCGGCAGGCCCGTGACCGCAGACGAGCCGGCCGCGGCGGGGACCTGGTCCTTCGAGGTGCCCGACGGGCGCATGGTCGTCCTGGGCGACCACCGCGCCGCCTCCCGGGACTCCCGCGCACTGCTGGGCGCCCCCGGCGGCGGGCTGATCCCGCTCGAGCGGGTCGAGGGCCGGGCCGCGGAGATCGTGTGGCCCCTGTCCCGCCGCGGGACCGTGGACGTCCCCTCCGGGGACACGCCGTGACGGGGCGCCGCACCGCGCTGATCGCGGCCGCCGTGACCGTACTCGCCTGCGTGCTGGCGTGGGCCTTCCTGGCGCGCATGTACGCCATCCCGTCCTCGTCCATGGAGCCCGGGCTGCGGGCCGGCGACCGCGTGGTCGCCACGCTGCTCACCCCGGATCCGTTCCCGGTGCGCCGCGGTGACGTGGTGGTGTTCGAAGACACGAAGGGCTGGCTGCCCGGGGGCGGCCACGTGATCAAGCGGGCCGTCGGGCTGCCGGGGGACATCGTCTCCTGGACACCCGGCGAGGAGACGCTGCGCGTGAACGGGGTGCCCGTGGAGGAGCCGTACCTCGCGCCGGGGGAGACGCCCGCGCAGGAGGCGTTCGAGGTGACCGTGCCTGCGGGGCGACTGTGGGTGCTCGGTGACCATCGCTCGGCGTCGGCGGACTCCCGCGCGCACCGCGCCGGGCCCGGGGGCGGGTTCGTGGCCCTCGACGACGTGGTGGGCCGCGCCCGGTTCGTGGTCTGGCCGCTGGACCGGATCGGCGGCGCCGGCACCGACCCCGACGCGTTCGCCACCGTGCCGGACGCGCCCGCGCCGGAGGCTCGCACCTGACCGCCCGCCGGGGCGGTGGCCGGCCGACGGTGCGCGCCGGCCTGGACGTCGAGGCGGGGCTGGCCGCGCCGGCCCTCGCCGCGCGGGGAGCGGACCGGGTGCTGGTGGCGGGCATGGACGAGGTGGGCCGGGGCGCGCTGGCCGGGCCCGTCGTCGTCGGGGTGTGCGCCGCGTGGCTGCCCGCCGCCGGGCAGATCCCTCCGGTGCGCGACTCCAAGGCGCTCACGGACCGACGCCGGCGCGCCCTGGTCCCGCAGATCGAGGACTGGGCGGCCGGGGTGGCGCTGGGCGAGGCCGGCCCCGCGGAGATCGACGCGCTGGGGATCTCGGCGGCCCTCGGCCTCGCCGGGCGACGGGCGTGGGCGGCGCTGTGCGCCGCGGTGGGGCAGGAGCCGGTCGCCCTCGTGCTCGACGGCCGGGACGACTGGCTGAGCCGCTCCGATCCCGACGCCGGCCCCGCGCCCGCGCCGCGCCCGCTGCCGCCCGAGCCCACGATGCTGGTGCGGGCCGAGGACCGGTGCGCGACGGTGGCGGCCGCGTCGATCGCCGCGAAGGTGGCCCGCGACGACGTCATGATCGCCCTCGACGCGGCGCACCCGGGGTACGGATGGGCCGGGAACAAGGGGTACGGCTCAGCCGCGCACCGGGCCGCCCTGGCCGAGCGCGGGGCGAGCGAGCAGCACCGGCGCAGCTGGAACCTCGGGCTGCCGGGCGCGCCCGCGCAGGCGCCGCCCACGCTGTTCGACTGAGCCCCCGGGGCCGGGCGAGGCCGCCCGTTCGACGTGCGACCCCCGGACGGGGGAGGATGGAGGCCGTGCGTGCCCGGACTGTCGCGGGTGCGCGGCGAACACTGAGGAGGCATGTCATGAGCGCAGACGACGTCGAGGACTTCGAGGCCGAGGCCGAGCTGCTGCTCTACCGCGAATACCGGGACGTGGTGGGCCTGTTCCGCTACGTCGTGGAGACCGAGCGGCGCTTCTACCTCGCCAACGACGTGCGGCTGACGCCCCGCCAGGCGGACGGGGACGTGTTCTTCGAGATCCTGCTCGAGGACGCCTGGGTGTGGGACGTGTACCGCACGCAGCGGTTCATCAAGCGCGTGAAGGTGCTGACCTTCAAGGACGTGAACATCGAGGAGCTGCCCACCGAGGACCTGACGGTCCCGCCGGACGGCCAGCTGCCGAGCTGACCCACCCCTGAGCGGTCCAGAGGACGGGACGCAGACGTCCACTCCTGCACAGGCGTCCGGCCCCGCACAATCCCCGCCGCCGCCCACCCCGCGGCCTCGCCCGGGACCACCCTGGTGCCCAGGAGGTGGTCGGGATGACGGGGACCGCGGAACAGATCGGGGCGCAGCCGCCCGGAGAGAGGCGCGCCAGCCGCGCGCACACGGCGCTGGGCCGGTTCGGTGAGGACGCCGCCGCGCGCTGGCTCGCCGAGCGCGGCTACGTGATCGCCGACCGCAACTGGCGGGGCGAGGCCGGAGAGCTGGACATCGTGGCCCACCACGCCGGCTGGTGGGTGGGCGTCGAGGTGAAGACCCGCTCGGGCCTGGCCTTCGGCGACCCGTTCGAGTCGATCGACCGGCGCAAGCTCACCCGGCTGCACCGCCTCACCGCGGCGTGGGTGCGGGCCCACGCCGCGGACCGCCGGGGCACGCCCTGGCGCGTCGACGCCGTCGCCGTGCTGGTGCCGCGCACGGGAGGGATCCGCTTCGATCTGCTGCAGGACGTGCGGCCGTGAGCGGCATCGGACGCACCCGCTCCATCACGCTGGCGGGTCTGCGCGGGGAGGTCGTGCACGTCGAGGCGGACATCGCCCAGTCCCTGCCCGGGTTCACCCTCCTCGGCCTGCCGGACCAGGCGCTGCAGGAGAGCCGGGACCGCATCCGCTCCGCCGCGCGCAACGCCGGACTGCCCCTGACCCGGCGGCACCTGACCGTGAACCTGCTGCCGGCGGGGGTGCACAAGCGGGGTGCGTGCCACGACCTGGCGATCGTCCTGGCGGCCTACGCCGCGGACGGGCGGGTGCGGAACGTCGAGGGGCCCGTGTTCCTGGCCGAGCTCGGCCTCGACGGCGCCCTGCACCGCTCGCCGGAGACCGTGGCGATGGTGATGGCCGCCGTCGACGCGGGGTGCTCCGAGGTGGTGGTCGCCGAGGACGCGGAGGCCGAGGCCCGACTGGTCCCCGGCGCCGAGGTCCGCGGCTTCGCCCATCTGCACGACGTCATCCGCGCCTTCGGCGGGGAACCGGACGGAGAGCCGCCCCACCGCCCGGCCCGACGGCAGGTGACAGCCCCGGAACCGGAGCCGGCCCGTGCGGTGCCCGACCTGGCCGAGGTCGCCGGACAGGCCGAGGCCCGGTTCGCGCTCGAGGTCGCCGCGGCCGGCGCCCACCACCTGCTGCTCATGGGCGCCCCGGGGGCGGGCAAGACCATGCTCGCCGAGCGCCTGCCCGGGATCCTGCCGCCCCTGGACCGGCGCACCGCGCTCGAGTGCGCCGCCCTGCGCTCCCTTCGCGGCGGCGACGCCCGTGTCCGGCGCAGGGGCGGGACGTCCCAGGGGTTCGACGGCGAGATCGACCGGACCCCGCCGTTCGAGGCACCCCATCACTCGGCGTCCCGCTCGGCCCTCGTGGGCGGCGGCAGCGGCCTCGCCCGGCCGGGAGCGGCCTCCCTCGCCCACGGCGGCGTGCTGTTCCTGGACGAGGCCCCCGAGTTCGAACGGCGCACCCTCGAGGCGCTGCGCCAGCCCCTCGAGTCCGGGGAGGTGCTGCTGCACCGGGCCCTCGGCGCCGTCGTCTACCCGGCCCGGTTCCAGCTGGTGCTGGCCGCCAACCCCTGCCCGTGCGGCAAGGGCGGCGGCACGGGCGTCGAATGCCGGTGCAGCGTGCCCGAACGCCGCCGCTACGCCCAGCGGCTCTCCGGGCCGCTGCTGGACCGCGTCGACCTGCAGGTCACCGTGCGGCCCGTCGAGGCCAGGCAGCTCACGGGGGCGCCCGCCTCCGAGACCACGTCGCAGGTGGCCGTCCGGGTCGCCGCCGCCGCCGACCGGCAGGCCCGGCGCTGGGCCACCGCCGCCGAGCGTGGGCTCGTCCCGCCTGGGCTGCGCCGCAACGCACACGTCCCCGCCGGGGTGCTGCGGCACGGCCCGTACGCCGTGCCCCGGGCGGCCCGCCGACCCGCGGACGACGCCGTCGACCAGGGCCTGCTGAGCGCGCGCGGCCACGCCCGCGTCCTGCGCCTCGCCTGGACCCTGGCAGACCTGCGCGGCGCCGAACGGCCCGCACCCGAGGACACCGACGTGGCACTCACGCTGCGCCACCAGAACGAGGAGGACGCATGACCACCCACGTCACCCCGGCGGCAGACCACGTCGCCGTCGCAGGGCCGCGCCGGCCGGACGCCGCCCGGCTCGCCCGCGCCGCCCTGACCCGGCTGGTCGAGCCCGGGGACGCGCTCGCGGTGCAGACCGTCACGGCGCTGGGGCCGGAGCGGGCGCTCGCCCTGCTCACGGGCCGGGAGACGATCCAGCCCGCCGAGCGCGATCTGCTCGCCGATCTCGCCGGCGCGCCCGACACGCTGCCCCGGCGCTGGGCCGCGGGGCTGGCCCGCTGGGCGCCCCGGGCCGCCCGGCTGGAGCCGGAGCGTGACCTCGTGACTCTGCACCGGCTCGGGGGAGGCCTGCTGATCCCCGAAGACGACGCCTGGCCCGCCGCCCTGGCGGACCTGGGCGAGGAGGCGCCCCTGGGCCTGTGGTTCCGCGGCTCCGGAACGCTGCCTCCCGCGGACCGGATGCTCGCCGTCGTCGGCAGCCGGGAGGCGACCGCGTACGGACGGACCGTGACCGCCCGCTGCGCCGCCCACGCCGTCCAGCAGGGCGCGTGCGTGATCTCCGGCGGCGCGTACGGCATCGACGGCGCCGCCCACCGGGCCGCGCTGCAGGCGCCCGCCGCACCGGAAGACGCGGCGGATCGCGACGGCGTCCCGCCCACGGTGGCGGTGCTGGCCGGCGGCCTCGACCGGTTCTACCCGGCCGGCCACGAGGACCTGCTTCGCGCGGTGATGGCCGCCGGGCTGCTCGTGTCCGAGATGCCGCCCGGTGCGAGTCCCACGCGGTACCGGTTCCTGCAGCGCAACCGGGTCATCGCCGCGCTCGCGGGGGCCGTGCTGGTGGTCGAGGCGCGCTGGCGGTCGGGAGCGCAGAACACGGCGGGCCACGCGTTCGGCCTCGGCCGCGAGGTGGGCGTGGTCCCCGGCCCCGTGACCTCGCCCAGCTCCGCCGGCTGCCACCGTCTGCTGCAGGAGAGCCCCGCCCGTCTCGTGACCACCGAGCAGGAGGCCCTCGCCCTGCTCGGTCAGGGGTCCGCCCGGAGCGGCGGCGCGGGCGGGCGGGCCTCCACCCGGGCGGCTCCCGAGCCCGCCACAAGGCCCACCGACGGGCTCACGATGGAGGAGGCCCTCGTCCACGAGGCGCTGCCCCTGCGCCAGGCCGTGCCCGCCGACCGGATCACCATCAGCGCCGGGCTCGCGCTGCCCACCGTCCTGGCCTGTCTGTCCCGGCTGCAGCGGGCGGGCCTGGCCGAACGGGTCGAGGACCGATGGCGGCGGGGATGACCACCGGTCGCGTGCTCCCGGGCCCCGTCGCCCGGGGCGCGGATGGCAGAGTGGGGGGATGGCCCCGTCGGCCTCCGCCCCCTCGCCCCGGGACACGGCCTGGCTCGAGGCGTTTGAGGAGCACCTGCGCCACGAGCGAAACCGCAGCCCCCAGACCGTGCGCGCCTACCTCGCCGATCTGCGCGCCCTCATCGACCACGTCGCCGGCACAGCCGGCACCGCGGGGACGCCCGCGGCGGACGACGACGCCCCTGCCCGCCACGCGCCCAGCGCACCGGACGTCCTCGCCGAGCTGGACGTCGAGGACCTGCGCGGCTGGCTGGCGGCCATGAGCGGGGCCGGCCTCGCCCGCGCGACCCTGGCCCGCCGGGTGGCCGCCGTCCGCACCTTCACGGCCTGGCTGCGCCGCGAGGGCCTACGCTCGGACGACCCCGCCCTGCGGCTGCGCTCGCCCCGGCCCGAGGGGACGCTGCCCCACGTGCTCCAGGAGCAGCAGGCGACCCGGCTCCTTGCGGCGGCCCAGGAGCGGGTGGACGCCGCCGCCGCGGGCGACGACCCCGCCGCCCACGCGCTGGCCCTGCGGGACGCCGCCCTGCTCGAGCTGCTCTACGCGACCGGCGCCCGGGTGGCCGAACTCTCCGCCCTGGACGTGGATGACCTCGAGGCCGGCCGCGGCGTCGTCCGGCTGACCGGCAAGGGCGACCGGCAGCGCACCGTCCCCTACGGCGACCCCGCGGGCCGCGCCCTCCAGGTGTGGCAGCGGCTCGGTCGCCCCCGCCTGGCCCGGCCGGACTCCGGCCCCGCCCTCTTCCTCGGCGCACGCGGCGGCCGGCTGGGGGTGCGCCAGGCGCGCACCGTCGTCGATCGGGCGCTCGAGGGCCTGGGGGACACCGCGGCGCGCGGGCCGCACGCGCTGCGCCACACGGCCGCGACCCACCTCCTCGACGGCGGCGCCGACCTGCGCAGCGTGCAGGAGCTGCTGGGCCATGCGTCCCTGCGCACCACGCAGGTCTACACGCACGTCTCGATCGATCGCCTCCGCGAGGGCTACCGGCAGGCCCACCCACGCGCCTGACGCCTCCCCGGAGCGCCCCCGGCCCCTCCACTGCGCCACCGCGACACGCGCGGCGGCGCACCGCCTCGTTGCCGGCCCGGCATCCCTGGTGCACAATGGCCCCAGGATCCACCGGAGCCGCGACGTGGTCGTAGGGGAAGACGCACCGCATCGCACACCCGGAGGCATCCATGACCAGCACCCAAACCAGCGGCGTGGTCCACATCCTCTCCGCCCCCACCGCCCTCTGCCCCCACGTGGAGTGGGCGCTGAGCTCCGTGCTCGGCCCCGCGACCTCGGTGGAGTGGGAGGGTCAGCCGGTCGCGCCCGGCCAGCACCGCGCCGAGGTGCACTGGACGGCGCCCGCCGGCACCGGCGCGCGTCTGGCCTCCGCCCTGCGTGGCTGGCCGCACCTGCGCTTCGAGATCACGGAGGAGCCGTCCGCCGGGGTCGACGGCTCGCGCTGGTCCCACACCCCGGACCTCGGCATCTTCCATGCCACCACGGACGTCTCCGGCAACATCATGGTCTCCGAGGACCGCATCCGGTACGCCTACGAGGCCGGCGCGGGCGACCCCAGCGTGCTGATGCACGAACTCTCCCTCGCGCTCGGCGAGGCCTGGGACGACGAGCTCGAGCCGTTCCGGCTGGCCGCCGCCCACGCCAACGTGCGCTGGCTGCACCGCGCTGTCTGAGCCTTCGCCCGGCCGGCGGCGCTCCGGCTCAGACGCTGCGGAACACGGCCACCGCGTTGTGGCCGCCGAACCCGAACGAGTTCTTCACGGCCACGCGCGGCCCCTCGGGCAGGCGGGCGGGGGAGCCGGTGACCACGTTCAGCGGGATCTCCGGGTCCTGGTGGTCCAGGTTGATGGTCACGGGCGCCTGGCCGTGGTGCACGGCGAGCACGGACAGGATCGACTCGATCGCGCCTGAGGCGCCCAGCAGGTGGCCGGTCTGGGACTTCGTGGCCGAGACCTGCACCTGGTCCAGGTGGTCGCCGAACACGGCCCGCATGGCCAGGTACTCCGGGGCGTCGCCCTTGGGCGTGGAGGTCGCGTGGGCGTTCACGTGGCACACGTCCTCGGGGGCGATGTCGGCCGACCTCAGGGCGGCGCGCATCGCACGGGTCGCGCCCAGGCCCTCGGGCTCGGGCGCGGTGATGTGGTGGGAGTCGGAGCTGACGCCCGCGCCGGCCAGCTCGGCGTAGACGCGGGCGCCGCGGGCCTTCGCGTGCTCCTCTGACTCGATCACCATGACGCCGGCGCCCTCGCCGAGGACGAAGCCGTCGCGGTCCACGTCGTAGGGGCGGGACGCGGCCTGCGGGTCGTCGTTGCGCTTGGACAGCGCCTGCATCGCGGCGAACGCGGCCATCGGCAGCGGGTGCACGGCGGCCTCGGCGGCGCCGCAGATCACGACGTCGGCCTGGCCGGAGCGGACGAGCAGCAGCGCGGTCTCGAGCGCCTCGGTGCCGGCGGCGCACGCGGACACCACGGTGCGGGCGCCGGCGCGGGCGCCGAACTCGAGGGAGAGCGCGCCGGCGGCGCCGTTGGGCATGAGCATCGGGACGGTCATGGGCAGCACGCGGCGCGGGCCGCGCTCGCGCAGGGTGTCCCAGCCGTCCAGGAGGGTCCACACGCCGCCGATGCCGGTGCCGAAGGCCACGGCGAGCCGGTCGCCGTCGACCTCCGCGCCCTCGAGGCCGGCGTCCTTCCAGGCCTCGCGCGCGGCGACGGTCGCCATCTGGGTGGCCGGGTCCTGGCGTTTCTGCTCCACCTTGGAGAGGACCTCGGAGGTGGGCACGGCCAGCTCGGCCGCGAAGGTGACGGGCAGCTCGTACTTCTCCACCCAGTCGTGTTCCATGGTGCGCGCACCGGAGACGCCCTGCAGGGCGTGGGACCAGAAGGTGGGCACGTCGCCGCCGATGGGCGTGGTGGCGCCGAGGCCGGTGATCACTGCGGTGCGGGTCATGGGTCTGCTGCCTCTGGGTCTCGAATGGGGATCGGGCGGAGGGGTGTCGTCGGCACGATGCGCGGCGCTCGCCGGCGTGCCGGAAGTCGAGGGTGTCGGGGGC